>JAIFWP010000005.1 GCA_019661785.1 Candidatus Parcubacteria bacterium
CTGGCCTACAAATCCAAGCAGTTCATCAATTGGTGCCCGAAGGACAAGATAGGCCTCGCCAATGAGGAAGTGGTTGATGGCAAGTGCGAGCGTTGCGGCACTCCGGTAGAGAAGCGAGAGAAAGAGCAATGGATGCTCGCTATTACCAAGTACGCGCAGCGTCTCTACGACGACCTGGAGACAGTCGACTTCCCGGAGCGCGTCAAATCCCAACAGCGCAACTGGATAGGCCCTTCTGAAGGAGCGCTTATCAAATTTGCAGGAGAAAATGAGAGCATAGAAGTTTTCACTACTCGGCCTGATACGATTTTTGGTGCAACATTTATCGTCAGGGCAGGGAAGGAAGATAAATTCACCGGACAGTATGTTGTAAATCCAGCAACGAAGGAGAAGATACCTGTCTGGGAGGCCGAGTATGTTTACTCAGACTACGGCACGGGCGCTATCATGGGCGTCCCTGCGCACGACGAGAGAGACCATGCCTTCGCCAAGAAGCACGGCCTACCAATCGTCTCTGTGATTTCACCATCAAGCGTGGCAGTGGGAGTTGTGAATCCTCCAGAGAGAACCTTAAGAAACTCCAACAATTTCAATGGATTTGATACAAAGGATGCTAGAAAAAAAATAACAAAATTCTTAAATGGTGAATGGGTAACCAAATTCAAGCTTCGGGATTGGATTTTCAGCCGGGTAACCAAATTCAAGCTTCGGGATTGGATTTTCAGCCGACAGAGATACTGGGGCGAGCCTATACCGGTCATCCTTTGTGCCAAGTGCGGCGCAGTGCCTGTGCCAGTTGCTGATTTGCCAGTGACACTGCCTGATATAGGCAAATATGAGCCGACGGACACCGGTGAGTCGCCTTTGGCCAATATCGATAGCTGGGTCAATGTGAAGTGTCCTAAGTGCGGCGGCGAGGCCAAACGGGAGACTGACACTATGCCCAACTGGGCAGGCTCCTCGTGGTACTACCTGCGCTATGCGGACCCGCGCAATGATAAGGATTTTGCCTCTAAGAGCGCCTTGAAGCACTGGATGCCTGTCGACTGGTACAACGGAGGCATGGAGCACACCACGCTCCACCTTCTGTACTCTCGATTTTGGAATAAATTCCTGTTCGATATTGGCCTAGTGCCCACAAGCGAGCCGTATAAGAAGCGTACTTCGCACGGCCTCATCCTCGCAGAGGGCGGAGTGAAGATGTCCAAGTCTTTGGGTAATGTAGTGAACCCCGACACTATTGTAGAGATGTTCGGAGCAGACACTCTGCGCCTCTATGAGATGTTCATGGGCCCCTTTGAACAGGCTATAGCATGGAGCGAGAGCTCTCTGGTAGGTCCAAGACGCTTTCTTGAGCGAGTCTGGAAGCTCCGAGAGAAAATTTCTGACGCCAAAAATCTAAAGACTGATGAATTCTCAATGAATCAAGTGGTAAAGAAAGTTTCTGACGACATTGAGACACTCGGGTTCAACACAGCCGTCTCATCTCTAATGATTTATGTAAACGAGTTAGAGAAGAAGGCAGAAGTTACGAAGACAGAATACGAAACACTTTTGCAACTCCTCGCACCATTTGCGCCGCATATTACTGAGGAGTTGTGGAGCGGGCTCGGTCATAGCGCATCAATACACAGCGAGCCATGGCCTAAGTATGATGAGTCCAAGCTCGAGCGAAATGAGGTCACCTACGCTGTGCAGGTAAATGGCAAAGTCAGAGCCAGTTTCCTTGCGGCCAAGTCTATGGATAGGGCAGAGCTAGAGAAGAAGGCCCAGGCCCTGCCCGAAGTGGCCAAATGGCTCTCTGGAAAGGCTGTGGATAAGGTCATCGTTATACCTGGAAAAGTGGTCAATATCGTGGTCTCTTGACCCCCACTTGACACATATACCAAGGGGTGATAGAAATGAGTGAAGTCATGAGCGAGAAAATCACACTTAGCTTCAAACCAAAGGCCGTAACCAAGCGCCTACTTTCTGTCCTCACCAAGCGCGGACAGGACGTCATAGAGAACCGCTACGGTCTAGGCGCCAAGGGCACCAAGATGACTCTCGATGCCATAGGCAAGAAGTACGACATCACTCGCGAGCGCGTCCGCCAGATAGAGAACCACTCTCTCATCCTCATAAGGAAGTCCAAAGAGTACAAGGACCTCCGCCCAATATTTAGCGAGCTCAAGGCCGTAGTGCTCGAACTCGGAGGCATAGTATCTGAGAAGGATCTCTTGAAGCATCTTTCCAAAGACGTTTCAACACAGAACCATGTTCACTTCCTCTTAACTATCGGAGAGGAGTTTGTCCGTGAGAAGGAGGATGAAGAGTTCAAGCATCGCTGGCACGCAGACCCAGAGCTTGCTAAGCGCATACAGAGCGCTCTTAGGAAACTCTATGCCAAGCTCTCTGACGACGAACTCGTGCTTGAGAGCGATCTCATAGACGACTTCCTTGAGGAGGTCAAAGATTTGAACGAGAAGTACAAGAACGAAGAGGTCATCAAGCGCTGGCTATCCATTTCTAATAAAATCGGCAAGAACCCTCTTGGTGAGTGGGGTAGGAGCACCTCGGCTAACGTAAATGCCAAGGGCATGCGCGACTACGCCTTCCTCGTCATACGCAAGCACGGCTCGCCTATACACTTTAAGGAGGTTGCTAAGGCTATCTCACAATATTTTGACAAGAAGGCACACGTCGCTACTACTCACAACGAGCTCATCAAGGACCCTCGCTTTGTCCTCGTTGGACGCGGTCTCTACGCTCTCGCTGAGTGGGGTTATATGTCCGGTGTAGTAAAGGATGTCATCAAAAAGATACTTGAGAAGGAAGGACCTCTCACTCGCGAGGAAGTGGTCAAGCGCGTACTCAAGGAACGTTACGTGAAGGAAAACACTATTATGGTAAATCTCCAGAATCCGAAGTATTTCAAGAAAGACAAGGAAGGCCGCTACCATACCGTCTAGTTATACCTAGTACGCTGTCTAAGAGTGTTGTAAAATATAAGCATGCTTTCTGACTCGATCATAAGCTTTTTGCATATTGCTAAAGTCCTTGCTCCCATCTGGATAGGCGCTCTGACTACAATGGTTTGGTTCGACACCTGGGTTCACTATAAGAGGCGCGAGTGGATACACAGCCAAGGCAGCGTGCTCCTCGAGATAAAGCTTCCTCGCGAGATACTCCGCGGTCCAGGAGCCATGGAGGTGGTATTGAATGGCATCTATGAGCCCGTCATCGGCACCATGCTTGATGTATATCTCAAAGGCAAGGTGAGACCTTGGTTCTCGCTTGAGATTGCGAGCATTGGCGGACAGGTCAAGTTCTTCATCTGGTCTCTGCCGCAATGGAAGAGGAATATCGAAGCCCGCCTCTACGCCCAATATCCCAATGTCGAGGTACACGAGGTGGCTGACTACACCAAGGGCGTCCACTATGATCCTAAGACTATGGGCATGACTAGCTTCCAGACCTCCCTGGTGAAGGACGATGTCTATCCTATAAAGACCTATATCGACTTCGGCCTCGACAAGAAGGGGGATGAAGAGGAGGAGAAGATAGACCCTATAACCCCGCTCCTGGAGTGGATGGGCACGCTCAAGCAGGGCGAACAGGCTTGGGTACAAATAATGATTCAGGCTCATCGCAAGGAGGGTCTCATAGATGCCAGAGTCTTCGTCAAAGAAGCTTGGAACAAGAAGGTGAAGGACGAGATACAGAAGTTCATTAAAGACAGCACCGTCACAGACTTGGAAGAGGGCAAGAAGCCGCGCATGCTCGACCTCACTAAGGTTCAGCAAGAGACTATTGAGGCAATCCAAAGAAGCCAGGGCAAGCTCCCATATGACGCTATGGTTCGCGCACTCTACATTGCCAAGAAGGAGAACTACAACAGCATGGCGACTGCAGGCCTCATACACAGCTTTAGACAATTTGGCTCGCCAAATCTAAACGGCATCAAACCCGTCTTTAGCGGCATAGACTATCCATGGCAGGACTTCCGCGGCTGGAGAGTCACGCGCTATCGCCGCATGCTGCTCGACGCATACAAGCGCCGTTCAACCTTCAATGGCCTGTACAAGAACTGGAACGCCAAGCCCTATGTGCTCAACACCGAGGAACTCGCGACTCTGTACCACTTCCCAGGCGCTACAGCTACCACTCCTACTCTGTCTCGCATCCCTTCGAAGAAGGCCGAAGCCCCAGCCAACCTCCCCATATGATAGAGAGGATGCGCATTATCCTCGCCGACTGGCGCTTATATGCATTTGGAAGCGCTTTTTTGTTTATCATGTTTTACTACTTCGCTTTTGCTGCGCCGAGCGGCTATCCAGTAGGCACCATCGCTACTCTTGGTAAGGGCGTAGGACTCGCCACTCTTGCGGATGAGCTTGCTGAGTCGCATGTAATACGCTCACCCTTATGGTTCCGCGCAGCGGTCATAGTGCTTGGCGGCGAGCGGGGACTTAAGGCTGGAGACTATTTCCTCAGAGATAGGCAGAACGGCATCAAACTAGCCTGGCGCATGGTGAAGGCCGAGAGAGACTTGGCTCTAGTGAAGATTACTGTCCCAGAAGGCTTCACCGTGGCGCAGATAGCGGACCTCTTCGATAAACGTTTCCTCCGCTTCAGCAAAAGCATCTTCTTGGCAACAGCACCAGAGGGTTATGTCTTCCCAGATACTTACTTCATAGAGGTCAATGCCACTTCTGCCGCAGTGATAGAGCTCTTCAGATCTAACTACGATAGGCAGATAGCCAAGCTAGCGGCCGACTTCAAAGCATCTAAGCACACTGAGGGCGAGATTATCGTTATGGCTTCCATCCTTGAGGACGAGGTGCAAACTCCTGAGGATAAGGCTTTGGTCGCTGGAATATTATGGAAGCGTCTTACTCTCGGCATGCCTCTACAGGTCGACTCTGCGGGCGCGACCTACAAAGTTTTAGGTCTACCCAACAAGCCCTTGAACAATCCCGGCCTCATATCTATCAAAGCAGCGCTCAATCCGACCGCCTCGCCGTATCTCTACTTCATAAGCGGCAAAGATGGTACCATCCATTACGCCAAAACTATCGATGAACAGACAAGGAATATCCAGAAGTATCTCTAACCTGCCTGCCGGCAGGCAGGGGGCTCGCGTCTTCGTCGGACTTTCAGGCGGAGTTGATAGTGCTGTCTCGGCGGCCTTGCTCAAGGAGCAGGGCTATGATGTCACGGGAGTCTTCATCAAGGTCTGGCAACCCGACTGGCTGCCATGCACTTGGCGTGAGGAGAGGAGAGACGCCATGCGAGTAGCAGCGCGCTTGGACATCCCCTTCCTCTTCTTCGACTTTGCAGATGAGTACAAGAAGGGCGTTGCTGACTACATGATAGAGGAGTACAAGAGAGGGCGAACACCGAACCCAGATGTGATGTGCAATAAGGAGGTGAAGTTTGGCGCCTTCGCGAAGAGAGCTAGGGAAATGGGTGCCGACTACATAGCCACAGGCCACTATCTAAGTGGGGCTAATGACCAGCGCTACTTCCTCTGGACTTTGACTAAGGAGGACTGGAAGCACTCGCTCTTCCCGGTAGGACACATGGAGAAGTCCGAGGTGCGTAAGCTAGCTCAAGAGTTCGACATCCCAGTAGCGGAGAAGAAGGACAGCCAGGGCATCTGCTTCCTTGGCAATATAGATATGGAGGAGTTCCTCTCGCATTTTATAAAGACCTCTCCTGGAGATGTGCTCAGCATGGAGGGGGATATGATAGGCAAGCATAAAGGAGCTCTCTACTACACTCTCGGCGAGAGACATGGCTTCGATATACACAAGAAGAGTCCGAGCGCCTTGCCCTACTTTGTCATTGCTAAAGACATGCAGGCAAACACCATCACGGTCTCTAATGACAGGGCGAAGATAGATTCAGCTTTGCCAACTAGAGTGAAGGTCGAGAGTGCTAACTGGCTCGAAAGGCCTAATGGTGGGGAACTTGAAGCGCAGATAAGGTATCGCGGCGAGAGGATGCGAGTGACGCTCGAGGGCGATACGGTGGCATTCGAGTCTCCGCAGTCTGCAAACGCCGGACAATCCATCGTTTTCTACGAAGGGGATAAATGCTTGGGCGGGGCTGTGATAGGTGATATAGTCTAAGTCTGGCGGAGTTCTTACCTTCCGTCAGGTTGGTCCACATGCTTCCGTGTTCCTCCTAAGTGGTCGGCAGTTGTTGCACCCACTCAGCGGACGTAGCTCCGCAGCCTCGGATAACTTCGGCTGAGCCCGAAGACCCCGTTGGCACAAAGGCCTCCGCGCTTCCTGATTTATCAGGCCGGAGGACCGAACAATGGATGCGTGTATCGCATCAGGAGTCATAGAGCTCTCGTCCCACAGGGCGGCCCGCAATGGACCGCCCTTTTATTTGTTATAATTTCCTCAATGGATGTCGTCAAAGCTAATGGAGTCAGGGAAGCGTTCGATGTGTCGAAGCTCCGCGCCTCGCTCATAAACTCCGGCGCTTCGGATACTGATACTGAGAAGGTTGTTAGCCACATAGAGGCAGAGCTCCATGAGAGCATGTCTACTGGGGAGATTTATAAGCACGCCTTTGAGTACTTGAAGGAGCTCAACGTGCACACAGCGCATAGCTACTCCTTGCGCAGGGCTGTTATGAAGCTCGGTCCAACTGGATTCCCCTTTGAGAAGCTCGTTGCCGAGATTTATAAGGAGAGGGGATACGAGGCGGTCGTCGATCAAGTGGTTATGGGCAAGTGTGTGCCGCACGAGGTCGACGTAGTGGCTTGGAATGACGATGAGCTAATAATGATGGAAGCTAAGTACCACAATGAGCAAGGTACCAAGAGCGACCTTAAGGTTATCTTGGGCGTGAAGGCCCGCTGGGACGATCTCAAGCATGGTGAGTTCGACTACGGCAACAAGACAAGGAAGCTCACTCGCGGAGTGCTCATCACTAACACCAAGTTCTCTTCCACCGCTATCCAATACGGCAAGTGCGAGGACCTAGACATGATAGGATGGAACTATCCGGAGAAGGGCAACTTGCAGGAAATGATAGAGGCAAGCCCAGTGCTCTTACAATTAATCTTTAATAAAGCACAATGACTCTTGTATACATGCGCATTCTCATAGCACTCGGACTTGGCATAGCTCTGGGGGCGGAACGCACTTTTGCCCACAAGACGGCTGGCATGCGTACATATGGCTTGGTATCCATGGGGGCGTGTCTCTTTGTCATGCTTAGCCAGATAGCTCTGCCAGCTAATGCAAGCATATCCAATGTCATGTACATCGCTGCCGCTGTCGTAACGGGCATTGGCTTTCTCTGCGGGGGCGTCATCATCTTTCAGAACCATCATCTATCGGGCCTCACTACAGCTGCAGGTCTCTGGCTCACAGCAGGCATTGGCATGGCAGTCGGCTTCGGGCAAGTGCCTCTCGCTACCTTCGTCACTGTAGTGACGCTAGTTGTCTTCACTATCCTATGGTTCATCGAGCAGGTTATAAGCAAGTTGAGCAAGCGTTCAAGATAATAAACACCTAGACAGATGAATAAGCTCTTCTTCGACATAGAGACTCTGCCAGCACCGGAGAGCGCGGAGTCTACACTCAAGTATCTCTACGAGCGCAAAGTGGGGAAGATACCTGACGACTCTGAGCGCAAGGTAGAGACATTTCAGGAGTTTGCCGACAAGACTAGCTTTGACGGAGCCTTTGGCCGCATCTTCTGTATTGCCTACGCCATGAATGACGACCCCATCGAGTGTCTTTCGAATGGAGAGAACGAGAAGGAGGTCGTGCAGAAGTTCTGGGAGATAGCAGGCCGTGCGGATCTTATCATCGGACACAACATCCGTGACTTTGACCTGCCCTTCATCATGCAGCGTTCGGTCATACTTGGAGTGAAGCCGAGCTGGAACAAGTTCGTCGAGCCGGGCAAGAAGCCGTGGGACATGGTGAAGTTCCTCGACTTCGCTAGATACAAGAACGCGCCCATCTTCGACACTATGTGGGAGTGGTCAAACTGGGTCGACAAGTGGAGCAACAAGGGCATCGAGCATCTAGCTCTCGCTATGGGCATCCCTACACCCAAGGGTGAGGGCATCGACGGTTCGCAAGTTAACGAATTTTACAAAGCCGGCAAAGGTAAGGACATATGCGAGTACTGCAAGCGCGATGTCGAGACAGTCCGCCAGGTCTACAAGCGCATCACCTTCGAGAGCCTACCATCTACTGAATCAGCCCCGTTTTAATAAAATGGATAAGAAGACCGAGGAGTTAATGAAGGTTAAGGACCAAGTGGTTCAAATTGGAGGCGAGCTTGCGGATATGAGGAGAGAGGGCAAGTATTACCCGGTCATAGGAGAGGGGAGCCACGATGCGTCAATAATGTTCGTTGGAGAAGCGCCGGGGGAGAACGAGGCCAAGACTGGAAGGCCTTTCGTCGGTAGAGCTGGCAAACTCCTTGACGAGCTGCTGGCCTCAGTCGATATACCCCGCGAAGTGGTCTATATAACAAATATAGTTAAGGACCGTCCGCCCAAGAACCGCGACCCCTTACCCGATGAGATAGCCATCTATGCGCCCTATCTCGACAAGCAGGTAGAGATTATTAAGCCCAAGGTTATTGCCACACTAGGCCGCTTCTCCATGCAGTATGTTATGAACCGATACGGACTCGACTTCGAGCTCGGACCTATAAGTGAGTTGCATGGCAAGGTTTTCGACACCACTGTATCGGGAGAGCCTGTGAAGGTGGTGGCACTCTTCCACCCTGCAGCCGCTATCTATAACCAGCATTTGAAGCCCCAGCTCGTAGAGGATTTCAAGGTATTGAAGACCATCATTGCCTGACTTGACTTTGTTTTAATAAAGTGATATTATAGTCATGACCAGTGAGGCCCGCAGGCTCATGGATATGGGCCAAGATGAGATGCGAAGATTGATCGGACTCATCAGGCCAGGGCTGAAGGACGTTGCACTCGATCGTCGTATTACCCGCCTTGGAGAGCTGAAGGATGAAGTTGAGGCCCTCCGAGAAGCTGTATCTATCGACCTCGACCCGGCCGATAGGATGCACGCAATCCGACTTCTGCTCAGCAGATCAAGGGACCTGCCTCTCACGAGTACCCGAGTTAGACTCTGCTATGGTACGCTCGAGAGAGCTATCAGAAACTCTCGCCGGCTAAAGTAATGTCGTGCGAGGAAAGGCCGCGTTGCAAGACTCGGCCTTTTTCATTCCCTCACTAAATGCTATATTTTGCCCATGCAATCAGCCGAGATACGCAAGCGATTCCTCACTTTCTTCGAGAAGAGGGGTCATGCCGTCATCCCTAGTGCCTCGCTCGTGCCCGAGAACGACCCTTCAGTCCTCTTCAACACCGCAGGCATGCAGCCCTTGGTGCCATATCTCTTAGGTCAGGAGCATCCTGCTGGTAAAAGGATAGTGGATGTGCAGAAGTGTGTGCGTACAGGTGACATCGACGACGTTGGCGACAACAGGCACTTGACCTTCTTCGAGATGATGGGTAACTGGTCGCTCGGCGACTACTTTAAGAAAGAGGCTATAAGTTGGAGCTACGAATTTTTAACAAGTCAGGATGAAGGATTAGGGCTCGACCCAAGCCGACTCTATGTAACAGTGTTCGATGGGGATGGGAATGCCCCTTTCGACCAAGAGTCCAAGGATATTTGGATGTTTCTTGGCGTACCGGAGCATCGTATATATGCTCTCGGAGCAAATGACAACTGGTGGAGTCCTGGAGACAATGGTCCATGCGGCCCTGATACAGAGATGTTCTATGACATGGAAGGCGGGCTTGGCGACCTAAGTAAGGATGAGTTCCTCAAAGCTGTGGAGGATGAGAGAGCCATTGAGATATGGAATGACGTATTCATGGAGTATGAGAAGAAGGATGGAAAGGTGATAGGCAAGCTCGCTAAAAAGAATGTGGACACAGGTGCGGGCCTTGAGCGTATGACTGCCGTGATGCAAGGCAAGAAGACTGCATATGATACTGATGTGTTCGCACATATCTTTTCTGAACTACGTTCTCAAATAGATGAACCTAAGGAAGTTTCAGCGGAGCAAAGAATTAAGTCTGAGCGTATTGTTGCCGATCATCTACGCACGGCAACCTTCATGATTGCAGATGGCATTCTACCTTCGAATACTGACCGCGGATATGTACTACGTCGCATTTTGCGTCGGGCGATTTTAAATGCAGACAAGCTTGGTGTTCTGAATCAAGAATTAGGTAGCATCTGTACTCAGGGCATTGTTAATCAATATAAGGAATTTTATCCAGAGTTAGAGAAAAACAGATCTTTAATTCATGATGTAGTCTTCCAAGAAGAGGCGAAGTTCAGAAAGACACTTGAGAAGGGTCTTTACATCTTGCATCGTAGACTAGAAGCACAGGTAATAAAATCTGGGCAACCATACACAGCTCACCATGTTCGGCTCGAACATGGCCCAGATAACATCCAAATGTGGGACTTCCCACCTTCAGAAATCACAGGCAAATGGTTATTTGACTTCTATCAAACTTTTGGATTTCCGATGGAAATGATTCTTGATGAGTTAAAGCAAAATAATAAATACTACTATTTCACCCAAGATTACGAAAGACTAAGCAAGGAATTTGGCTTAGAAATGAGGAGACATCAAGAAATATCTCGCGCTGGGGCAGAGCAGAAGTTCAAAGGAGGTTTAGCTGGCAACAGCGAAGTGGAGGTGAGATATCACACCGCAACGCATCTCCTGCATCAAGCTCTTAGAGATGTGCTCGGGCAAGAAGTACAGCAGAAGGGGAGCAACATAACGCCAGAGAGGCTGCGCTTCGATTTCGCATTCTCGCGCAAGATGACAGACGAGGAGATTCTTCGACCAGAAGTATCCTGACCAGGTCTCTGTCTACTCTATGGGCGACTACTCCAGGGAGTTCTGCGGCGGACCTCATGTAAAAAACACTTCCGAGCTCGGACACTTCAAGATACAGAAGGAGGAAGCCGTCTCCGCTGGCGTCCGCCGCATCAAAGCAGTCCTGAAATGAAAGATGAATGAAAGAGTACTCAGGACTCACCATATCTAAATCGAGAACTGGTAAGGGTATATTTACCACAAGGAGCTTCAAGAGGGGTTCTCTCCTATTTATATTCGGCGGCAAGCTCTATGCTGCAGATAATATATTCAAAATTGGTGGCACAATAGCCGATAACTCTATTCGCTTTGGACCCGAAACTTACATGAGTCCCGAGAACGAGCTTGGTAGCTTCCTCAACCATTCTTGCGAGCCCAACTCTCTAGTAAGCAAGGAGGCTGGTCGGCTCAAAATAGTGGCGCTTAAGGATATAAGCAAAGGGTCTGAGGTCACCATAGACTACTCTACTATCCTTGGAGCCGATGATATATGGACTATGAAATGCATTTGCGGGGCACCTAGATGTCGCAAGCTTATTCGGAGCATAGACACTCTACCGAAGGCGCTTATCGACGAGTATGTGAGTGCAGGTGCCATACCACGCTATATTCTTGATACAATGAAGCGATGAAAGGGGAGAAGGTTCTTATCATCGATATAGAGTCGGGCTCGACCGGATGCGCCTTCGTGCACACCAACAAGTCGGGTACGCCAACACTCAAGGCTAGCGTCCGCACTCCATACCTACTCTCCGACAAGCCGCAATCGGCATCTATGCAGAGTGCTATGCTCGACTCACTCAAGACGAGCCTCTCGAGCATTTTCCCCATGCTAGGCGGCGCGGTGGACAAGGTGCTTATCAGTTTCTCCTCGCCATGGCTCACCACTCACTTGAAGACAGTCATAGTAAGCGACGATAGGAGCTTCGTTCTCGACCACAGGATGATAAAGAAGATAATAAGCGAGGAGGAAGAACTTTTCCGCGCAAGGCTCAAAGAGAGCTTCCATGAGGAGAGCCAAATCTTCGAGAGCGCGCTCACCAACTTATACTTGAATGGATATCAGGTAGATAGTCCAATGAAGGACAAGGTCAAGCGCGCTGAGATGAGCTTCGTTCTCTCAGCCACGACCAAGGACCTGTTGTGGAGGGTGGAGAACGAGCTCATAAGGACTGTCGGAGTGAAGAAGGGAGCAGTGCTGCAGAGCTTCATGTTCGCTTTCTTCAAGGTCCTCTCGAACTCATATCAGAATCTTCACTCTGCTCTCCTTATAAACATGACCCAGGAGGTTACGGATATCCTCTTCTTGCGATACGGAGCATCGGCTATGAATGCGTCACTCCCTTTCGGCCCAGCTTCCGTAGCGCGCTCGCTCGCGGCCAGGCTCTCTATACCTCTCGAGCTTGCTTACTCGCACCTCGCTATCTTTGCTAGGGGAGACTTCGACGACTCTCTGACCAAGCTCATGGACGAAGCTCTCGTGTCTATAGAAGAGAGCTGGAAGAGGCTCTGGAGCACCATGGGTGAGAGTATCCCAGAGGGCAAGAACGTGCCTTACGCTGTCTTCCTCATAGCGCCTAAGGGCTTTGAGACTTTTGTTAAGACTTTCCTCGAGAGTGTTTTAGGCGGTAGGAGCATCATAGTGCTCGGAGAGACAAACTCTTTCTCGCGCGAGCTTGTGCAAATGTCTGACGGAGTCTCGCCAGATGAGAAGCATCTTATACTAGCGAGCTTCTCAAATCTTTTAGAATGAGTTAGAATTTTACTACATGCCAAAGAACATTGAAGATATCATTCCCAACAATCGACGCTCCATCAAGAGCATACCAATACCGATAAGGAAGACTTCCTCTCGTGAAGCCGCTCCAGAGAAAATATCTCACATATCTATCGAACGTTTGAAGTCAGAAGTCAGAGCAGAGACAGTCGACGAACCTAAACTTGAACCCCGACTCGATAGAAGGTCAGTAGAAAGGGACGAGCAAATGCCAAGACAGCGCCGCAAGCTCCACAACAAGCATGTTTGGGTAGGTACTGTCCTTGGACTCCTTGTCATCGCATTGGCCGTCTTCTCGCTTCGCTCTAGTGCCACCCTCGCTTATACTCCTAAGACCACGAACCTCTCCTTCAATGCAGATACCTATGTGGCTTACCAGTCTGCTGACCCAGGACAGCTCGCTTACAGCATAGTGAAGCTCTCCGGCGAGAAGAGTATCGAAGTCCCAGCATCTGGGGAAGAAGCGGCGAGCGAAAAGGCTACCGGAAGCATCATCGTATACAATACGCAAGCAGTCTCGCAGCGTCTTGTGAAGACCACTCGCTTCGAGACTCCCGAGGGGCTCATATTTAGGACTCCTACCGACATACTTATACCTGCCAAGGGCAATGTGGAGGTCACAGTAATTGCTGCTGAACCTGGCACCTCATACAATATCGGCCTATCGGACTTCACTTTGCCAGGACTCAAGGGAACAGCCAACTTTGATAAGGTCTATGCCCGCTCCAAGACCCCTATGGCAGGCGGCTTCGTCGGCACAAGGAAGAAGGTGAGCGACGCAGACCTCGCTGCCGCTAAGACGAAGCTCCAGAGCGACCTGGAGGACTCCCTACTCTCACAGGCTCGAGTTCAGGTACCGGCCGAGTTCGTCCTTTTCCCTAAGCTCACAACCGTGGCGTACACTCTTCTACCACAGGGAGCTTCTACCTCAAGCGTGGCTACAGTTAGAGAGAGAGGGGACCTCATAGCGGTCATCTTCAAGCGTGCAGACTTTGCCCAATATATAGCGCTTCAGAAGCTCGGAGCCAATAGGGTAGGCAGCGAGGTTGAGATACCCGACTTCGCAAAGCTTGGAGCATCGCTCTTTGGCACTCCGCCAGCCGACCTCTCTAAGGTCACGGCTATACGCTTCCAGCTCGACGGCTCGGCCACGCTCCGCTTCGTCACAGACGAGGAAGCCCTCAAGAGCGACCTCATAGGCAAGGACGAGAAGAACATTCCCGACATCATAAAGAGTTACCCATCTATAGAGAAAGCCTCATCCATTGTGAGACCCTTCTGGAAGTCCTCCTTCCCAAATGACGTATCAAAGATTAAGATAGAGCGACAAAGCTAATGGCAGAAGGCAACAAGGATAATACTGAGCTTACCAGGACCGGCGTCGTCACGGAGGCTTTGCCGAACATCATGTTTAAGGTCAGGCTTGATGGCTCTGGCGAGGAGATACTGACTTACCTCTCCGGCCGCATGCGCCTGCACAGGATAAGGGTGCTCGTGGGAGATAAGGTCAATCTAGAGCTTGAGCCCTATGGGGGCAAGGCCCGTATAGTGAAGCGGTTATAGGGGATTTGACAAGAAACTGAGGTTTGGGTTACAATGCTTGTTCACCTATGAAAGTTAAGGCGTCGGTAAAGAAGATGTGTTCTAAATGCCAGATCGTCAGGAGACGAGGCTATGTATACGTTATTTGCAAGGGGAACGCGCGACACAAACAGCGCCAAGGTTAAATAGAATAATGAGACTACTCGGCATCACCATTCCAGATGAGAAGCGTATTGATATCGGCCTTACGGTCCTCTTTGGCATAGGACGCTCTAGAGCGGCAAAAATGCTAGAGGAAGCCAAGGTCGAAAGCTCAAAGAAGGCTAAGGACATAAGCATCGATGAGGAGAACCGCATCAGAAGCATCATCGAAGGACTCACGCTCGAGGGAGACCTAAAGCGCGAGGTTGCGAGCAATGTGAAGCGCCTCAAAGATATCAAGGCTTACAGAGGAGTGCGCCATCTCCGCGGACTCCCTGTCCGTGGACAGCGCACCAAGACCAACTCTCGTACCCGCAGAGGCAACGTCAGGAAGACCATGGGTACTGGTCGCCGTGCAGTAGAGAAGACATAATTCGTATGGGAAAGAAAAAAATCACAGACGCAAATAGCACAGAAGAGACAAAGGTAGCTCCCGAAGCTGCTCCTTCAACTTCGACCAAGGCCTCCAAGAAGCGCATCGAGACTGGCATCTTGAATGTGGAGTCGACTTATAACAACACCAAGCTCGTCCTTACTGACCTCAAGGGCAATACTCTCGCCTGGTCTACCTCCGGAGCTCTCGGCTTCAAGGGTGCCAAGAAGGGTACCCCCTTTGCAGCAGCCAAGATTGGCGAGACCATCGGTGAGAAGGCGGCAGGCTTTGGGGTAAAGGAGGTGCTAGTGAAGGTTAAGGGTGTAGGCTCCGGACGCGAATCAGCGATCCGGGGTTTTATTTCCAAGGGAGTGAACCTCATTTCCATCACTGACATGACCCCTGTGCCTCACAATGGCCCTAAGCCACCTAAGCCTCGCCGCGCATAACACTTTATTTATATGAAAATCGGACCTAAATACAAAATAGCTCGCCGCCTCGGGGCAACCATCTTCGAGAAGACGCAAACTCAGCGCTACGCTCTTTCTCTTTCCATGAAGGAGAAGAACGGTCAGATGCCAACTCGCCCTAAGTCTGAGTTCGGCAAGCAGCTCATAGAGAAGCAGAAGGCCCGCCTAAGCTACGGGCTTAGCGAGAGACAGTTCGCGAATTACGTGAAGCAGTCACTCAACGCTGCCGAACCTACCCAGAAGCTCTTCCAGAGCCTTGAGAGCCGCCTCGACAATGTGCTCTATCGAGCCGGCCTCGCCAAGACCCGACTCCAGGCTCGCCAGATAGCGAGCCACGGCCACGCTACAGTGAACGGCCGCCGCGTGACGGTGCCGTCGATAGTCATGAAGGAGGGCATGGTAGCGGGAGTGAGAGAGGGGAGCTTGAAGAGTCCACTCTTCGGCACTGCCTCGGAGAAGCTGAAGACGCTCACCGCCCCGGCATGGCTCACGGTAAATGCGGACAAGCTAGAGGCCACGGTGGTAGGCAAGCCGGTCTACGTGCCCAATGAGGCGGTTTTCGACCTAGGAGCGGTTATCGAGTTCTATAGCAGATAATAATTTTCATAATTTTATGGCAGATCACACAATTCTTCTCCCTTCGAAACCTCGGATAGTCAAAGAGGAGGGCGCATCAGGCATCTACGAGATAGAGGGACTTTACCCTGGTTACGGCCACACTCTAGGCAACTCGCTTCGACGCATTATACTCTCGAGCATCCCTGGAGTAGCTATCACTTCGGTCAAGATTGCTGGTGTCACGCACGAGTTCTCAGTTCTCGATGGAGTTAAGGAGGACGTCATCACCATCCTCCTCAACCTTAAGAAAGTGCGCATGCGCTTCGCTACAGACGAGGCTCAGACTCTAAGATTGAAGATTAAGGGCGAGAAGGATGTTACAGCCGCTGACATAGAGCTCCCTGGCCAGGTTGAGGTATTGAATCCTGACCAGCACATCGCTACGGTCACAGGCAAGGGTGCTACTCTCGACATAGAGATTCGCGCAGAGAAGGGCCTTGGCTTCATCCCTAAGGAAATGATAGAGAAGGACAGAGTGGAAATTGGTTCTATCGCTCTCGACGGCATCTTCACCCCTATACGCCGCGCAAGCTACGAGGTAGAGAACATGCGCGTCGGCGATCGTACAGACTTCAACAAGCTAAAGCTCTTCATTGAGACAGACGGCACCGTCTCTCCTAACGACGCTCTCACCAAGTCTATCGAGGTCATGATAAACCAGTTGAAGGCAGTTATCGGCTTCAAGGAAGAGGAAGCTCCTATCATCTCAGCACCTCACGGCGAGGACTCTACCCAGATGCGCGCCGAGATAGACCCTGAGGTATTGAAGACTCGCGTAGAGTCCCTCGACCTCTCCGCTCGCACTCACAACGCTCTCTCGAACGGCAACATCCGCACAGTCGGCGGCCTCGCTCGCAAGAAGGAGCGCGACCTCCTAGACATCGAGGGTCTTGGCGCCAAGGGCATCCAGGAGATAAAGAAGGCTCTCGGAGAGTTCGGCATCACGCTTAAATAATATAAGAAAATGCGCCACGGTAATGTAAACAGGAAATTCGGTCGAGAGAGGAATCAGAGAAAAGCTCTGTTAAAGTCCTTGGCGCACAATCTCGTCGTGACTGGCAAGGTTAAGACCACTGAGGCCAAGGCTAAGGAGATACGACCCTTCGTCGAGAAGCTCATTACTCTAGGTAAGAGAGAGACTCCTGCATCGAAGCGCTTGCTAGAGGCGCGCGTCGGCAAGATGGCTACCGTGAAGCTCGTAGGTCCTCTTGCAGCGCAGTACAAGACTCGCGCTGGCGGCTACACTCGCATAACCAAGCTCGTCCGACGCGGCTCTGACGGAGCGCCGATGGCTGTGATAGAGTTCGTATAAATCGTATGCAAAAATTTACCATAGACGCCACCAATAAGAAGCCAGGACGACTCGCAACAGAGATAGCGGTTCTCCTTATGGGCAAGTACAAGGCAGACTTCGCCAAGAACAAGATCCCTGACGTACAGGTTGAAGTTACAAACGCCGACCTGCTTATATTGGACCAGAAGAAGCTCGTAGCTAAGACCTACGCTACTCACTCCGGCTACCCAGGCAAGCTGAAGCTCACTTCGATGCAGGACGTAGTAGACAAGAAGGGCGCCAAGGAGGTCCTCCGCCGCGCAGTCCTCGGCATGCTCCCTAAGAACAAGCTCCGACCTGAGATGATAAAGCGTTTAACTATCAAAGATTAATATGGCTACCGAAAAGACAACCAGATACATAGGTGCAACAGGACGAAGGAAGACCTCTGCGGCTAGAGTGCGCATCACTCCCGCTACTAAGTTCTCCATGACAGTGAACGATAGGGAATTCGACGCCTACTTCCCAGTCGCCGAGCTCCGCAGAGTCATCACTAGCGTCTTCGATGCCACTGAGCTCGCGCAGAAGTTCGCAGTTACGGTCAAGGTTGTCGGGGGCGGAGTCTCGAGCCAGGCCGGAGCAGTAGCTCACGGAGTAGCCAGAGCGCTTGAAGCGTATGATAAGGACCTTCGAGGCAAGTTGAAGGTGAAGGGCTTCCTCAAGCGCGATCCTCGCTCAGTCGAGCGCAAGAAATTCGGCCTCAAGAAGGCCCGCAAGGCCCCTACCTGGAGTAAGAGATAGACCGACGTCAAACATATCCCCAGAAATCCGCCGAAAGGCGGATTTTCTTTTGCTTTGGGATGTTATTGTTGAGTCATGGAACCAAACACAATCACGCCTATGAATCCGACTCCTATGCCAACAGTTGCGCCTAGTTTTGTACCACCAGTTGTACCTCCCCCGACGCCTGAAAGGGTCGGGGCTCCGACTGGTAGCGTCGGAGCTGCTCCTATAACACCTACTCCCGAGCCGTCTGTACCTGTGATAAAGGTCATGCCGCCTATGCCCCCAGCACCACCCACTCCTCCAACACCTCCGCAGCCTGAGTCCATACCCCCAAAGAGATCTAACCATCTCATGTGGGTCCTTGCTTGCGGCTTCCTGGCCATAGTCTTCGGCGCCGCAGGATATTACGTAACGCACCAGACAACCCAAACTTCAACCCTAGAAACGCCTTCTGCTACCGCTACAAGCACATTAGTCACATATACAAACACCAGACTTGGATTTTCTATCGGCATTCCACAAAATGCTTCGACAAGTGACAGGGGTGACATTGTTTCCATCAAGCCGGAGGCCCTGCCTTACTCAACAGCATCCAATGTTTGGAACATAAGGGTTCTAGCAAACATAAATTCGAACGCTGACTTGGATAAATTTGTCAAAAGCGCCTACAACCCGGCCTGCAAGTTTACAGGCCTATCCACCACTACTGTCCCGCACCTCTACGATGTTAATTTTGAGGACATGAATCCCAACGCAGAGCCTGGTGTTGGCTGCTTCGTAAATTACATAACTGTGATTAAGTACGACGACTCTCAGCACAAACTAGCACAGTGGAATATCGGACAAGACTCAATCTTCGACGGAGTTGATATCAAAATGGCTGACTCATTCATGTTCATCTCAACCTCAACTGCAGGTACGGCTCAGCAAGTTACAACTGGAACCAGTACCAGACCTTGATTTTGGGTAGAAATCGGTTATAATACGCGCACTATGGCGGACGAAAATGATGTAGTTTTTGATAATGCGGATGAAAACTTGGATGACTCTGTCGTGTCAGAGGAGCATCAGGCGGATACCGTAAAGAAGCTCCGTGAGCGCCTTAAGACGAGCGAGTCCAAGGCCAAGGAGTATCTAGATAGCTGGCAGCGCGCCCAGGCCGACTTCGTAAATATGCGTAAGCGTGACGAGGAGAGCAAGGCTGAGTTCCTCAAGTTCGCCAAGTCGGACATAGTAGGGGAGCTCATACCAGTTTTAGACGGCTTTAACCAGGCCATGGCTCACGGCGTAGAGGGCATTGAGCCTCTGTACAAACTGCTGATGAAGACTCTAACTCAGCACGGTTTAGAGGAGATAAACCCTCTCCATGAGACATTCGACCCAAGAAACCACGAGGCCATTGGGGTGGTGCCTACGGATACTCCAGAGGAAGATAACCAGATTCTTGATGTGGCGCAAAAAGGATATATACTATCGGGGAAAACGCTCCGTCCGGCAAAAGTTCGGATAGGAGAGTACAAAATTGGCAGAAATTAACTTCAAAATTTAACAACACAACCATGGCAAAGATCATCGGCATTGACTTGGGTACGACTTTCTCCGCGGTAGCGGTGATGGAGGCTGGTGCCCCTAAGATCATAGAGAACAGCGAGGGAGCTCGCACGACCCCCTCTATTGTCGCGGTATCTAAGACCGGCGAGCGTCTAGTGGGCCTCTTGGCCAAGCGTCAGGCTGTGACCAACCCCAAGAACACCGTCTTCGGCATCAAGCGCTTCATTGGACACAACTTCTCTGACCCTGCAGTGCAGAAGGACAAAGCCGTCGTGCCTTACGAGGTCAAGGAGGGCCCTAGCGGCGGAGTGATAGTGAAGATGGGAGACAAAGACAACCGCCCAGAGGAGATATCGGCCATGATACTCCAGAAGTTGAAGACCGATGCGGAGCAGAAGCTCGGAGAGAAGATAACGGAGGCTGTCATCACCGTGCCGGCCTACTTCAACGATGCTCAGCGCCAGGCTACCAAGGACGCCGGCCAGATAGCAGGCCTAGATGTGAAGCGCATTATCAACGAGCCTACCGCTGCCGCCCTTGCCTATGGTTTAAATAAAAAGAAGAACGAGAAGATAGCTGTCTTCGACTTTGGAGGAGGTACCTTCGACATCTCGATACTCGAAGTGGGTGACGATGTTGTAGAAGTTAAGTCGACCGACGGCGACAGCCACCTCGGAGGCAAGGACATCGACCAGAAGATATTGAACTGGATAGCCGACGAGTACAAGAAGGAGTCTGGTATAGACGTCCGCAGCGACTCTCTTGCTCTCCAGCGTCTCGACGAAGCCGCCGAGAAGGCCAAAATCGAGCTCTCTACTGCTACAGAGACCGAGATTAACATCCCGTTCATCACATCTGACGCCTCTGGCCCTAAGCACCTGCTCTTGAAGCTCTCCCGCGCCAAGCTCGAGGAGCTTGCTTCTGAGTTCATCGACCGAGCCATGGCTATCACCAAGCGAGCTATGGAGTCCTCACCATTCAAGGTTGGTGATATTAACGAGATACTCCTCGTAGGAGGCCAGACCCGCATGCCTATGATTAAGGAAGGGGTCAAGACCTTCTTCGGCAAGGAGCCTAACCAGAGCATTAACCCCGATGAGGTCGTGGCTCTTGGTGCCGCCGTACAGGCCGGCATCCTCACAGGAGATGTCAAAGATATTCTCCTTCTCGACGTTATACCTCTCTCCTTCGGTATCGAGACCATGGGAGGAGTAGCAACCAAGCTCATAGAGAAGAACACCACCATCCCGGCTGCTCGCTCACAGATATTCTCAACAGCTGCAGACAACCAGCCTTCTGTGGAGGTGCACGTAGTCCAAGGCGAGCGAGCTATGGCCGCTGACAACAAGTCTCTGGGCCGCTTCGTCCTCGATGGCATACCACCATCACCTCGAGGCATGCCTCAGATAGAGGTGACCTTCGACATCGACGCTAACGGCATCCTCTCAGTGAAGGCTAAGGACAAGGCTACCAGTAAAGAGCAGTCTATCCGCATTGAAGCCACCTCCGGACTCTCAAAGGAGGAGATAGAGAAGATGCAAAAGGATGCCGAAGCCAATGCCTCCGAAGATGCTAAGAAGAAGGAGCTCGTCGAGGCCAAGAACCTAGCTGAACAGCTCACCTACACCGCAGAGAAGGCGCTCAAGGACGCTCCGACGGTTCCAGAAGATATAAAAACTGGCGTACAGGCAAAGATAGACGCGCTAAAGAAGGAGAAGGACTCCGGCACTATTGAGTCGATAAAGTCCGCATCAGAAGCACTCTCAGCCGAGATGCAGAAGATAGGTGAGTACATCAATAAAAATGCCCAAACCCAGACTCCGCCTGAAGGTCAGCCTAATGAGCAAAAGCCGCCAGAGAATCCCGACATCAAGGATGCCGAGACGAAATAGGCAGACTAAATAATGACCAAGGACTATTACAAGACTCTAGGAGTAGAGCGCAGCGCCTCCGAGGAAGAGATCAAGAAGGCCTTTAGGAAGCTCGCTCACCAGTACCACCCAGACAAGAAGTCAGGTGACGAAGCCAAGTTCAAAGAGGTGAACGAAGCCTACACCGTGCTCTCCGACCGAGAGAAGCGCGCTCAGTATGACAATTTCGGCCCCGCGGGGAGCTTTGGCGGACAGGGCGGGGGAGCAGGGTTCAACCCAAATGACTTCGGCTTCGACTTCTCTGGTTTTTCTGGGGGCTTTAACCAAGCTGGATTCGACAATGGCGACTTGGGAGACATCCTGTCATCTATCTTTGGTGGACGCAGAGTACGCAGAGGCCGCGACATCGCGGTAGACATCGAACTCTCCTTCCACGAGTCTATCTTTGGCGCAGACCGCAAGGTCGTCATTAATTCTAAGTTTGTTAAGCAGAAGGAGGTATCCATACACATCCCTGCGGGCATAGACGAGGGCCAGATGATACGCATGTCAGGCATGGGTGAGACTACTGAGGGAGGCGTACCCGGCGACTTGTATGTGAAGGTGCACGTAAGGCGCCACCCAACACTTCGCAAAGAGGGCTACAACCTCATCATGGACTTGCAGATTAAGCTCACTGAGGCGCTCCTCGGTGCTGAGAGACAGATAGCCACTCTCGACGGCGACCTAACTCTCAAGGTCCCGGCCGGTACCAACTCAGGCACCATTTTGCGTGTGAAAGGGAAGGGCGTACCTACCGCTCCAGACAAGCGCGGCGACCTCTATGTCCGTATCAAAGTAACTCTACCCGAGAAGCTCTCCAAGGAAGCCAAGAAGCATGTTGAGGAACTCAAAAAGGAAGGACTATAATCCAGTCTGCTTAACCCGCTCACTCTTTATCTCCTTGAACATGCTCTTGGATTTCTTAGTTATAGCCAGAACACCGAGTACTACTATATAAGTCGAGATAATCTCAGGTTCCATCTTGTATCCATCATTAGTTACAAAGCTCCACACAAGGAGGCCAAAGACCAGTACTGTCCATAGAGCCACATATATCTCGCCAGGGTGGCGGCCAATGAAGTAGAACTTCCATCTTTCAAACTCCTTCTCCGCGCTGTATAGCACAAGGGCTCCTGTATATATGGCGAGTACTGGCCCTATGAGCATCTCAAGAGCATGAGGCCTTATAGCGTCTAGAATGATAGAGGCAAGGGTCACCGCTGTCCAAAATTCACGATGAACCGCAAGTACTTAGACTCCTCTTTTCTCATGCTTTAACTTTAACATGTTGACTGGAGTTAAGGGTATGTTAGGTTGGGAATAGGCAGTTTTACCTCAACATCCAATAAGAGGGTGAGAGACTTGGAGGCAATGGGCGACAAAGGCGGCTCCTCAGGCGGCCACGGAAGCGGCAACAACGGTTCCGGCGGGCAGTCGGGTGGTCATGGTGGAAGCTCAGGCGGTGGCACCGGCAGTCGGGGCAGCTGAGTCCAGAGGAGGGCCGTAGGACAACGGGAGCAGCAAGTCTGCTCCCGTTTCGTTTAATATATACTTAACAAATGAAGGAGGTTCCAAATCTAAGTGTGCCTCATATGAAGCAGACCAAAGAGTCGTCCTGCGGAGCGGCGGCCTTGGCCATGCTGTACAAGCATCTTGGGATTCCAGACCAGACAGAGGAAGTGATATGGGAGAGGCTCAAGACACCAAGGCCAAACATCCCAGGAGACGAGTTCATAACCACTATGTCTATGGCCCAAGATGGCCAGCAGTTCGACCTATCTTACTTTAAGGCTCAGGCTAGTCTCGCCTCTTCAGAGACAGCCATGCAGCCTGTAGTTGAATTTCTATCTCAAGGTATCCCAGTGGTTGTTTGTCAGAAGGTATCCAAAGACGACATTCGGGGACACTTCCGCATTCTCACTGGAGTTGAAGGTGAGTCTATTTTACTTAACGACCCTGATGCCACAGAAGCTACTACGAAAATGGATTTAGATACTTTCATGTCGCTCTGGAGCGATGCCAACAATGGGGAAGTGATCGGCGGTGAATTCTTCGCCATTTTCAAGAAGGAACAACTAGCCCAAGAAAGCCGCTTCACCGTCACCAACTTCAACTCTTCTGTCGATTCTTTCGATGTTTCTAACCTGAATTTGTCATAAACCGTAGCCACAGTCACTCTTCTTAAAAGCCCTTATTTCTAGGCTTTTATTTGAGCTTGACAAATGACTATAGTCCGTGCTATAGTTAAAGAGTACAAGCTCTTTCATAAACCTTAGCCAGGAGGCTGTGTGGGTCTGCTACTCTTGTTCGCATCAGCGAGCATTGGAGTAGTGGCCTATAGCTTCTACTTCAATGACACTCGCGGTTCGGAGATTAGTCCGAACAGATGGTCATGGCTCATCTGGAGCATCACTACGCTGGTCGAAGCCCTGACTTACCGAGAAATTTCTGGCGACCCCATGGAATATGCCGTTTTTCTCGTTTCGGCTGCGTGCTGCAGCGTGGTAACTACTCTCATCTGGACCAAGTCCAAGTGGCAAATACCGGACTGGACAGAGGTTGTTTCTCTCGTTGTTTCCATCGCCGCAGTAGTAGTTTGGATTGGCTTTTGTGAGACAGTATGGGCCCATTACCTGACTGTTGGGGCTCTTCCTGTCGCATTTTGGCCGACGTGGCGCGATTCATGGAAGAACTACGATCTCGAAAATTCTCGGGCGTGGGGGCTGTGGTCAATCGGTGACTTTGTGGTGATTATCCTTGTGCTCACACGTATAAAGGACACCGCCGAGCTACCCCTGGCAATCACAGAGTTTGCCTGCCATGTGATAACCTGGGGAATCGTGACGCACAAACGTCGCAAAGCGCTAAGCTTATAAAGTTAGCGCTTTTGTTTTGGACAAAAAGCTTAATTAATGGTAAATTATCTCATCTTATGAAAGTTAGAATCTTCGATAATTATACAGTAGGGCAAAATCATTATGGGAAAGCAGTTTTTGCTGCAAGGAATTACAAAAAAGGGGATGCTATCGTAATGTTCAGTGGTCCGATAGTAGATAGAAAAAATGTGCCAAAAAACCTTTTTGGTCAGAACGATAGGTATGTCCAAATTTCACCAACAAAATTTATGGGGCCTTCAAATACTACAGACGACCTTATTAATCATTCGTGTGACCCCAATGCTGGCCTCAAATTTACCGATTTCGGTGTAATGCTTGTAGCAATTAAGACAATTAAGGCTGGGGATGAGATAACCTGGGACTACTCAACTACTTTGTACAGAAATAAGTGGACAATGCAATGTCTATGCAATTCTAAGAAATGCAGAAAAACTATTAAAGAATTTAAATTCTTGCCTGAACCCTTGAGGACCAGATACCTTAAACTGGGTATACTACCCCCCTATGCGATTAAATTGGTCTATAATTAACTAATGCCAGAATTTTCGGCAAAGAAAAGCAGTTCTTCTTTTTGGATTGTAGTTGCAACGTTATATTTTGCGTCCATAGCACTCTCTTACCATAGGGTGTATATAAGGCATGATTATCCGGTATTCACGAATGAAGACCAGATCCCTGATGTTCTATTACCTGTCTATAAACTGCTTCATATAAATAACTGATATGTCATGTAATTGGGACACAGCCAGATTTCTAGTTTTTTCAAATAATGGAATCCCTCTAATATATTATTCTCATTTTACTTCGATAGCGATATTCCTAGCCCTGCTTATTATTACTTTTTTGAAACTTAAGGAATGGCCCAAACAAGCATTTCGAGCGATGTGTATAGCATATATTATTTGGCTTGGTTGTGATTTGGTTCTATGGGCAAATGAAAGCATGGACCATGTTATGTTCTTTTGGACTATCGTAAATCTAGTTGAGCCACTAATCTTTGCTTCAGCATATGCTTACTTTGTAAGCTTCACTGAGCAAAGAATACTTACAAAAAAAGAGCGGATATCAATATTTCTGCTTTTACTGCCAACTGTAATTATGGCCCCATTTGCTTTTTCAGTTACTGGATTCGATTTTACAAATTGTGATAGGAATGCAATTGAAGGGATTGGCGCTTACTATAACTACTTCCTTGAGGCTGTATTCCTCTTGCTAGTTATTCTACAAACTATTTCAAGATTTCTGGTGGTCAGAATGGATAAAATTAGAAAGCAGAGATTAATTCTGGCATCTGTAAGCCTCGTTCTATTAATGGGTTCGTTTCTTCTTTCTAATTTCCTCGGAACATACTTCGAAGCCTACAATATCAGTCAACTTGGTCATATTGCCGTGCCAATTTTTGCGTCACTTCTTGCATATGTAACGGTTAAATACGAAACTTTTGAGCCTAAAATTATGCTTATTGATGTTTTAAGCATTGCGATGGTTGTTCTTGTATTCTCCTTATTTTTCATCAAAAACCAAAACGCTCAATCTTATGTAATACTTCTAACTTTCCTTCTATCTTTGCCACTAACCTACACCCTAACTAGCGGCATAAGAAGAGAGGTCAAGCAGAGAGAGGATCTGCAGATTGCCAATGAGGGTCAAGAGAACCTCATACACATCATGAACCATCAGATCAAGGGCTACTTGGGTAAAGCTCGCAATATCTTTGCCGAGCTTGTATCCGAGCCAGATTACTGCGCCTCTGACTCGGCCAAGCCGATGCTCACAGAGGGCCTCAAGTCGGTCACAGAGGGTGTGGACTTTATCCAGCAGGTATTGAATGGTTCCAACGCTGCTCGAGGCACTCTCACATACACTATGAAGCCACTCGACTTCAAGACACTAGTTGCCGAGATGGCGGATAAGCAGAAGGGAGGTGCGGAGGAGAAAAAGCTGTCGTACAAAGTCGAATTACCTGACGCTAGTGTAAACATCAGTGGCGACGAGCTCCAACTCAAGGAGTCGGTTAAGAATCTCATAGACAACTCCATCCGCTACACACAGACAGGTAGCCTCAATATCAAGCTTGCAGCAACAAATGGAAAAGCTCTGCTCTCTATCACCGATACTGGCGTTGGCATAGCTCCAGAGGACAAGCCGAAGCTCTTCACCAAGGGCGGTAGGGGCAAGGACTCGCTCAAGTACAATGTGAACTCTACCGGTTACGGCCTAGCCTTCGTAAAGGGCGTCGTAGAGGCCCACAAGGGCCGTGTATGGGCCGAGAGCGCCGGTCCCGGACAAGGCTCAACCTTCTTTATGGAATTGCCTTTAGTTTAATTGTCCACAAGGAGTAATTGACACAGACTACACAAAGGGGTAAATTAAATTTGTCCTTGGTGGAGTATTGGTATCGCTGATCGATATCGATTACAGAAACCTAAATACGATCTCTAGTTTGTATTTATGTAGCTGCTAAAACACCCACACCAAGGGTGTTTATTAGTGTTTTGGTATCAAACTGATATCGAAACTTAACACAAATGTATGGAATATGTACCTAATGAGCCGAATGCGGCTAAACTTATCAACTCATTGCGTAACACTGGCTACACCAGTTATGCCGCAATAGAGGACATTATCGACAACTCGATAGATGCTGATGCTAAAACAATCAGAGTTTTTGTTGAGCACAAAAATAACGAACTGCGTGTAATTATTGCTGATGATGGTATCGGCATGGATGAAGAGGTGCTCGATCAAGCTCTAAGGTTGGGCTCTCTAACAGATAGAGAAGAGATGTCTGATCTTGGTAAGTATGGAATGGGTCTTTGTACGGCCTCAATATCCATGGCTCGTCGGCTTGAGGTTCTTACACGCGAAAAAGGTGGCCAACTGTATTACGGCGCACAAGATCTTGATGATGTCGTTTCAAAAAATAAATTCATTAAGATTCAACGGGAGGCAAACAGGACTGATGAAAACCTTTTTGAAGGTAAAATTGGTGCTCACGGCACAGTAGTGGTGCTTTCGAAGGTAGACCGACTCTCTGACTCTAATGTGGCTCAGTTCGCCACAAAACTCACACGTGATCTCGGGCGAATTTATCGAAAGTTTATAGAGGCTGGGGTTAAGTTCTATGTTAATGAGAAAAAAGTGGAAATGAGTGATCCACTCTGGCTTAATGACAAAAAAACTCAGATCTATAGTGACGAAGAGTATGACCTGCCTAGAAGCATCACGGGCGGACGTAAAGAATCAATACGAGTTAAGATCGCTCTACTTCCAGAAATGAGTGACGCTCTGATGAAAGAGCTCAAAATCAACATTCCAAGTCAAGGATTCTACATTCTTCGTAACAACAGAGAAATAGCCGACGGTCTTTCATTGGGTGTTTTCATTAAACACGGAGACTTCAACAGACTTAGAATTGAGTTGTCATTCAGTGCATCGTTGGACAATGAAATGGGAGTGCGGTTTTCGAAGGATGGGGTAGATCCAAATCAAGGGATCACTGATCTGCTGAAACAGGAATTAGGTGGACAGATTGCTTCAATACGAAAGATAGTCAAAAGGACTCAACAGGCAGACTCTAGTTCAAGTGTGGACCATTCCGATTCGGAGGCAGTAATTGCTAAGAAGGCTAAGTTATTAATTGTTCCAGAAGCTGAGATTGAAAAGCGTTCTCCTAGAAAGAACACTAGCGAAAAAAGGACCAGGAAAGATGGGGATGACTCAATTACCAGAACACCTCACAAAACACAACTGTCACCCAAGGGAATGGGTGCAAGATTCGAAACTGAATCTAGAGGTAGGGAAGGGGTTCTGTATGAGTGCGCACAGGAGGGTAAGGTAATTGTTATTAGATGGAATTCTGATCATCCATTCTACGATCAGATCGTGTTTCCTAATAAGAGCTCCAAAGGCATAATCTCTGGATTAGATTACTTGATTTTTGCTCTCGCTTCAGCCGAACTCAAGGTAACTAACGATGATAACGTGGAGCTACTTGGAAATGTGAAGTCCATTATGTCCTCAAACCTTAGGGCACTGCTCTCCTAGTTTAGGATCTAAATAAAAACACAGTTAGCGTATAATCCGACTGTGTTTTTATTTGAGATATAACAGTACCGTTTGGCAAGTCCCCAGATTGCATAATCGGGCGACGGCAGCGAGACGGCGCAGGACAGTCATCTGGTCCACCGTCGTCGGCTCGACCCTCGGAATTCTGATGTACAAGTCCGCCATGCCTCACTGACAGGCACCGGCACAGCAATCCCCATCATCGCGAGGCGCGGTGGTGGGGATTTACTTATCAGAGGAAGATTGACAGACCGAGTTTGGAATAGTAGTTTTAACAAAAGACCCCTACAGGAGACTCACTTGAGAGAGTTGCCGCCGCGAATTATGGAAAGAGCGAAAGAGATTTACGACATCAGCCAAAAGCGTGATGTCGAGGTCCATCGAGGAATACGGGTGGATCGCCACATTGAGTTCGACCATTTTCGCAGCGAGCTCGTGGGCGAGGTGGCCGCTATCTGGGAGAACGTGAGGCGCGCTGAGGACGGTCGGCCAAAAGCCCTTTTCGTCATCAGGTCGAAGACCGACTCGTACTACTTCAAGAGCCTCGGCCAGATCCGGGTACTGCACCCAGGTATTCGGGTCTAAGTTCGATATATGCAAGTCCGAGCCCGCCACATTGGCGGGCTCGTTTGTTATTACAACAGTACCGTTTGGTGGGACACAAGGTCGGCGTAGATAGGGGAGGTCTTGAGGAGCTCTTCATGCTTGCCGATGCCGACTATCTCACCCTTGTCGAAGACGAAGATGCGGTCAGCATCCTTCACTGTAGAGAGGCGGTGGGCAATCATGATAGTCGTGCGGCCTTCGGAGGCGTCGTGCAGAGCATCCTTGATAAGTGCCTCGTTCTTGGCATCAAGCGAGGAGGTGGCCTCGTCGAGTATGAGGATTGATGGGTTCTTGGCTAAGGCACGAGCTATGCCAACACGCTGGCGCTGGCCGCCAGAGAGCTTGATGCCGTTCTCTCCTATGATAGTGTCCCAACCTTCCACGAGCTTGTCCTTGAACTCGTCTATGCGAGCGATCTTAGCTAGCCTGTCGAGCTCAGCATCGGAGAGAAGCGCACCGTCAGGAAGGCCGAAGGATATGTTGCGTCGTATGGTGTCATCAAAGAGCACTATGTGCTGCTCGACCACGCCTAAGTGCCTGCGGTAAAAGTCGATATCGATATCCCTTAGGTCAACTCCGTCGATAGATATAGTGCCCTCCTGTGGATCGCTGCCGCGGAGGAGCAAGAGCAAGGCGGTAGACTTGCCCGCGCCAGATGCACCGACGAAGGCGACATGCTCGCCGGCCTTGATATCGAAGGAGAGATGCTTAAGCGCCTCCTTGGCCTTGCCGTTATCTACTGGTGCGGGCTTGCTCTTCCTCTTGTCGTCCTCAATAATGCGTCGCTTGTGGTATATGAAGGATACATCGTTAAAGGAAATCTCTCCCCTTATCTCACTATTGCGTACTGCGTTTGTAGACCTCGCAACGTCCGACCTCAAGTCGAGAAGGTCGAAGTACTTGCGAGCCCTCTCTCCGGCAAAGAGAATCTGTCTTTGTAGGCCAGATAAGCTGCCCAAGTTTATGAGTACCGTACTCGTCCACAATACGACTGAGACCACTTGCCCAGGACTAAGTCGCGAGTGGAGCACAAGGAAGGCCGCCATGGCAATGGAGCCTATGAGTGTCAGGTCTCCTACTACAGGGCGATAGATGTAGGCCACCTTGTAATACTTGTTCCAGAAGCCTTTGCCGAAGATATTTATCTTCTCAGTCTCTCCCTGGATATAATCTTCTGTCTCACGCTCAGCGGCGTTCGATATCACAAGTGGAGCATTGCGCAGTATCTCGTAGCGCTTTTTGTCGATGTCCTGGTCCATGTCTCGCTCTTCTGCAATGAAGGGGATGAAGTGCTTGTTGGCGAAGTAGATAATGACCGCATTTACTACCGTGCCCGCGAGCACAACCACGCCTATCTGCCACGAGAAGACCATAAGCACGACGAGTCCGATGACAACTCTAAGAAGGTAGGGTAGGAGCTGGTACATGGTTATGTCCATAAGAGTCCTTACAGCATTCTGTCCATCGGAGACAACACTCTGAGTGAGTCCTGAGTGCTCGTTCCTATGCTGACCTATGGAGAGTCCCAAGATGTGCTTCAAACTTAGAGTCTGTATGAGAGTAGGGGAGTCGTACTCTAGATTATTGAGCTGGAGGATACCTCCCAGCCAAGACACAATGTTCTGCACGAGCATCACGCCAAAAGCTATAAGGAGGAAGAGGAACGTGGTGTGCAAGTTAGAGCCGCTTATCACTGAGTCGAGAGTCCTACCGTAGATGAAGGGCCATACGAAGTCGAGACCGATAGAACATATGAGCAGGACAAAGACGCCAATCACTACTTTGTGAAGCGGAGTGTAGACAGCCCAGACCTTGCTTATAAGCGTAGACATGGGCTATAGAGTAGCAAGATATTGACAAGCAGACAAGCTTCGTTTGTAATAAAACACATATATAAGGCTTCATAAACTCCTCTTTTTTTGCTACAGTAGAGGCACATGAAAAAGGTCCTTGTCTCTGGCGTTAAGCCAACTGGCCGTCTGCACATCGGCAACTACTTCGGCGCCATGAAGCAGTTCGTCGACATGGAGGACAAGTACGAGTCGCACATCTTCATCGCGAACTTGCATGCGCTCACCTCAATGCAAGACAAGACCGAGCTTGAGAAACTCTCCTTCGACACGGCCCT
>JAIFWP010000003.1 GCA_019661785.1 Candidatus Parcubacteria bacterium
AAAAGAGGCCAATAAGGTAAAAAACGAAATTGCAGAGATTCTTTTGAAGCATCTGCGACCATAACAGGAAACACATTCAATAAGTGAAGTCAGACTTCCCCATCTAGATTCAAAAAAGCAGGGAAGTGGTCTTGAGCCCAATAACTGGGTACCAACCAAAACGTTGTTTATCCTCGCTGGGAGGACCATTAGGGGATAGTAATGGCATCCAGCGTGCTGGATTCTAGAGAGAAAGGGTCTTCTGGCTACATTTTCATTCCAGGGCGGATGTTTAGACCTAACCAGGTACATACTAAAAGATACATTGTGCGACGTACATATAAGTTTTGTTAGACCACTTCCCTCTAAGAGTAGGCTCAGGTAGTATGGCCTGAGACTATCCCCTGCACACGCTCATCACGGAGGCTCCATGCCAGCCACGAAGCAAGCTGCTCCAGGCGCACAGCTCATCACTGACCGAGACATCGCTCTCGCCGCAGCAAAGAAAGGATCTTGGTGGCTCCAGACGCGCACACCGTGGGCTGCCAAGGGCTCCTTCCTCACCTCCCCTGTCGGCATCTACATGAGCAACGAGATGGTGAAAATCCTCGAGCAGCATGGGTACGAGTGGAACTCGCGCTCACTGCGCAAGACTCCGCCTCCGCACCTGATGTCGCTCTGGGACAGGACCATGGAGGCTCATCTCAAGAAGCACGAGGAGAACTTCGCAGCGCAGATGCCCAACGTGAGTTGGGAGATACGGAACAAGCGGCTCAGGTTCTGCGTCCGCATGACGGTCTCGCAGAACAAGATCGTCCTGCACCCATACTTCAGCTCAGGGAACGGCACGGCCACCGACATGAGGTGCCATAACAGGCTCTACAAGGTACTCATGGCATTCGGCCCTGATGCTGTAAGAAGAACTCTCGTCACAATGCTCTCAGATGGAGACATCCCCATTCCGATAAGCGAGGTCGGATATCGTCTCGCGAGCGAGGTCTTCGCCGAGCTCGTGGCTGGGGACGAGACCATTACCGGGATATCAAAGTCCGGTTACTCCCCCTTCAACCTCGAGCAGAAGTACGTCACCCTCGATGGTGTGATCGACTGGAAGCGGGAGCGCATGCATGAGCTCGTGGAGTACAGGAAGAAGATTGACAACTTCCTTGATCTTGGCGACTAGTAGTTAAAGGCCCGCTCTCTCACCGAGAGAGCGGGCCTTGCTTTTGGTCTACTTACTAGTCCCCCGGCAGATGAGTCTCGCCTGTAGCATGGTAGTGGCGGAGCAACCTGTTGAAGGTGTCGAGTCCCCCGCACTCCGAAGGAGTAAAGGTCACATTTCCATGCCCAATCCTCGATATCCTCACCAGAGTTTTAGTAATGTTCTTGGCGCAGATGACATAGTGGTACTTCCACACAGGCACGCCCACCTCAGGTATGGCGTCAACGAGCATCTCCTCTCCACAGTCGAGGAACAGCACCACCTCGTCCACATACACGGCCTGTTTCAAGTCATGGATGCTTGGCAGGATAAGCGCTCTATACTCCCCATGCTCAAGGTCGACTACGTGGTTATTAGTAAGTTCACCATGGGCAAAGCGCCTGGTCACGAAGGCTACGGTCTTCTTGGGTTCCATTGAGCTCCTGTGCTCAGTGTGGGGGCTAAGTCTTGGTGCGAGTCTCTTTTCAAGTCGGACGGAAGGAAGATTTATTACCGGTCGAGCGAAGTCTTACAATATTGCTGTAAATTTATAAAAAGAAGGCGCGCCTCGCTGGGCGCGCCTTTGTCCTACCCCACTTCAAGCCTGGCTGCTCGACTGCTTAGCCAAGTTCCCCAAGTCGATTCTACCCGAGTTGAGGAGGCCCTGGCGCAAGGCCATGATGGCCACAACGCCACCCTCATCGCCGAGGGGCGTCTGAATGACGCTCAGTCGATCCAGGCCGGCTGAGATATCCATGCCGGCAAAGCTGGCGGAGGCCAACTGCTCCTCCACGGTCAGGTGACAGTTCATCACGAGGACGAGCTTCTTCAGGTCGATGCTGCGCAGGTCATGGTGCTGAATCGGGAACCGAGGAGCATTCTGTCCGACGTAGATAACGACGAGGTCGTATTCTTCGATGGAGCGGGAGACCTCTCTGACAATGTTCGCGTTCGAGAGCTGGTAGCCAAACTCCTCAAGCCGAGTGTTGGAGATGGTTGCCACCTCCATGTCACCCTGCCTGGCGACATGTCCGAGCTTGCCGGCCTTCGTCACGCCTTGCAGGTAGTTCTTGGTGATGATAAGGACCTTCTTCATACGCCTTCCTCCATGGGTGGCGGTTATTGTCAGGCTCTACAATAGCATGACAAAGCTCAACTGTCAACCTAAGCAAAACCCCGCACCTTGCGGTGCGGGGTTTTGCTTCTTACTTACTTAGTGGCCATTACGATATCCGTCGACCTAGACCAGCATCCCTTGGATGAGGACCAGGGCTTGAGACCCTCTCTCTCATAGAGCATACGGGCGTAAGCCACGTTGCCGTCTATGGAGTAGATGTTCATGTTGAGCGCCTTAGCTTCATCAGCGTGATACAGTTCGTTGATCTGCATCACACCGACGTCGTAGCGGTTCTTCTCTCCCCTCTGCACATTGCCCTTGGCAGTGTACTGACGGAAGTGAGACTCACATGCGGCGACCTTCTGAAGCGCAGGTACATCGGCGAAGTAATCGGCGATGAAGAGCTTGACGTTCTCAGGATCGGTAATCGGCTGATAGTTCTCTGACTTGACCTCTTTGGGCTCCGGCGCTACCACCGAGGACATCTGCACTATGGGTGCTTTCTGTACGAGGGGGGTAGGCTGGCCTGAAAGAGCAAGCGCGAGACCTAACGAGACAAACTGTAAAATAACTGATAGCTAAACTTTTAAGGTGGGCCTTAACCGTGGTATCGCCTTATAAAGACGAAATCAGCGCTCTGGCTGATATGGGTATATACTATCACCTTTCAAGCCAAAAGTCAAGCATTTGTCTTCTATAAATAGCTCATCCACGGCCCTGTTGAGCCTCCGTCCTGGACTATCGTACCAGGCCATTTGACCCACTTGGGGTCAAACGAACCCCCTACCCTACCCTTACTGGGCAATATATTTGACTTGAACCTATAACCGGCGTAGCTTTGGGCCTAGAAGGCACACATCCAAGATATTCACACACAACGAGGAGGCCTGCGTGGTAAAAAGATTCCCCCGCTCTGGGGCGCACGGGATTGTCGTGTCCAAGGACGACATGTTAAGGGTCATAAGAGAGGCTGTGATTGAGCTTCTCGGACCAAGCTGCGGCGAACATCTGCTCCCCCTTACCGAGGGGCTCCTCGCCGTCCTCAAGGCTGAGTGCGGGATAGTCCCCGATGAGCACTCGGGGCTTCGTGGTAACTGGCGCCAGGGAGCAGAAAGCTACCCTACCTGGAGAACTAAGGACAGGGACAACATGCTCAAACTGCTAGTGAGCTGGCATGTGACTCCGAAAGTTCATCAAGGGGTGACTCTCACGCTAAGGCCCAGTCCAACAGCCTGCACCACTGGACCGCTCATCGACGGTCCTGCAAACGATGAGCTTGCTCTAGCTCTCGCCAGATATGCTCGCGCAGAGCTTGGGCCACTCGCTATCGAGATACTCGACGCTGGTGGCGAGCTCGTCGTCGGATGGAACAGGCTTCACCTCGAAAGGCTCACCAGGATCGATTACTTCTTCGAGAACCGTATTCTCGAAAGAGCTAGGAATCGCGAGCTCATCGGGCTCCTGATCGAGAATGGAGACTTTCAGGCCTTCGAGCCTGACCCACGCCAGGGGTGGAGAGAGAACACTCACGAAGATTTTCCCAGCCTCTACATACCGGAATCGAGCGAGGCCGTGGTGGAACAAATATGGCTCAGGCGGCTCGGAGAACTTTCGCAGGAACTCTGTGCCGTCGGCTCATAACGAACTGCGGAAGCACATACCATCGTGCTTCCGCAGTTTTCTTATGGTTTGCAGTTGGCTGCCAGAGTAAAGCCGGCGGTTTCGGCCTCCTTGGCCGAGGCGAAGGTGACCTTGTTCTTCTCGCTTACGGTGCTCTTGCAGCTCATGTAGTAGTAGCGGGTACCCTTCGAGGATGCATAAACGGATGCGCTTTGCGCAGAATTATCAATTCCCAATGAACCAGATCCCAAGGGGGTTTCCTGTACTAGTTTGGGTTTCGGTGTTTGGTCATTGGCTATTATCTCTTGGCTGTCCGTGTTTATCGTCACCCCCACCCTCTCTCCTCCCGTAAGCCTGCCAATGCCAAAGGCAAGCAGGGCCACCATGATGAAAAGAAGGGTCAAAAAGTAGGTCCGGATATGAGGGAACCGCACCACTTCCCCACTCTTGTCAAAGCTGAAGCTATCGGGTATACTCATAGCTCTATATTAGCAAGATATGGCACATAAGAAATCAGCCGGCACAACTAAAAACGGGCGCGATTCCAATCCGAAATACCTCGGCATCAAGCTTAACGCGGGCGCTACAGCTCTCGTAGGCCAGGTCATCATCCGCCAGCGCGGCACCGACATCCTCCCAGGAAAGAACGTAGGCATGGGCAAGGACCACACCATTTTTGCACTCAAAGACGGCAAGGTCGCACTCTCATACAAGCGCAAGACTAGCTTTGATAACAAAGTAGTGAAGAAGAAGGTCGTCAGCGTCGTGTAGCCTGCTAGCTACCGAGCGCGGACGAAGCTCTTTCAACCATTCACAATAGGAGTACAGACTTTGACGTCTGCTGTGCGCACGGTCGAGACCCTAGCGGTCAGGCACCACCTTCATGAGCTCTTCGGCAAGTTCGATGACCTCGCCGTAAATCACCTTTTCCAAATCGCCAGAAACGGCGGTTTGCATGGCAAGAGCCACAGAGCCAATGTCATAGCCCGACTCATAGAGGGCGAGACAGGCAGGGATTTCTCCGAGCTGAGCGAGGACGAAGCCAGGGCGGTAGCAAATGACTTCAGAGAAAGGAAGAAGCTCAAGATCCTCCCTCAGGGCGGACTCGATCCCATCGAGAGATACTTCGCCGATGTCGAGCCGAGTGAGACCGCGGCCACGAGTCCAAGGCTAGAGCTCCTCGCAGAGTTCTGCGACGAGTGGAGCGAGCAGCAAGGCACTATGGGTATATGAATGATGCGGGCCCCGACACTTGTCGGGGCCCTATTTGTATCTCTGATTTTATCTTTAGGCCGCTTCCACAGTGAGAGTGAAGTGCGTTTCTTTGCTACCTATCTTCACGGGCACTAAATGCGAGCCAGTGTCCTTCAAGCCATGCTCAAGGGCTATACAGTCGGCTGGGATGTCTATGCCCTTGCCTTTCAATATATTGGATATCTTCTCCCTCGTGAGGCTCGCGAAGAGGTGCCCCTTGTCATTGGCCTTCTCCTTAATATCCACATTGAGGCCTGCGAGCTTGGCGACCTCCGTCTCTAGCTTCCTCGACTCGGCCTCACGGTGCTTAGAGTCGCTCTCCCTCAAGTTCTTAATAGCTCCGGCGGCAGCGCCTGTGGCCGGGACAGCGAGCTTCTGCGGCAGGAGGAAGTTGGCCGCGTATCCGTCATTCACATCCTTCTCCTCATACCTCTTTCCTACCCCCTTCACATCCTTCAGGAATATAACTTTCATGCGATTAGTATAACAGATGGCCTTGTCTTGACTTACATTGGAAATAATGGCAATCTGGTCGAGCAGTTCTTTCACTTCTTTGGCCTCTGGCCCGCCCGGCGTGCGTATACTTGCCTAGGAGGAAACAATGCCTCGCACAAATCCTGTTTTCGACTTCTACCGCTTAATCCTAGATGTTCTGAACAGAAAGGATTCTCGGGGAGAAAAGATCAGCGCCATGAAAGTTCTATACGAAGAAAATAAAGAGAAGATCAGTCTAAAACTGGATGATGGAATGTTCGAAGGCTTTTCCATTCCCAGTGGTACCGAGAATGATCCTCCATTCGCAGTAGACCCTCAAGTAGCATGGGCTGTCTCCAAGAAATTTCATAGACGTATCTCAAGATGCCTCTTCGTGGATCTCTCGGACCAGATGCGTGCGATAAGGGTCAGCAAGCTCCACCTAGACTTCAAAAAACGTGTCTACGGGGAAGAGCGGTGTGTCAATGTTGTCATCAGGCATGAAAAGCCTTTCGACAATGGAGTCGCGGCCATCACGATTATCACCGACGACCCAGACGGTCTTATCGCTTTAATTGACGACCCCGAAGGCAAGGCCAGAAGTATCATGCATGCCAATCTTACCCAGAAGTAGGGTGACCCAAAGCGGCGACCAAACTCGGTCGCCGCTTTCTTATTTACCAGTATTTAGAAATTGTACGGCTCTATCAAGCTGAGGGTCTTTGCCGGCCTTGGCGTCGGCCTCGGTGCGGGCGACTACGATAGCAGGAGTGATGCCTTGATGCGATATAGAGTTGCCCTTAGGGGTGAGCCATCGAGCAATGGTGACCTTGAGAGTAGTGTCGTCAGTCACAGGGACCAACTCTTGGACCGAACCCTTGCCGAAGGTCTTCTGACCTATGAGAGTAGCTCTGCCGAGCTCAGAGAGAGCTCCAGCGAGTATCTCCGATGCCGAGGCCGAGCCGCCGTCCACAAGGATAGCGAATTTGAGTTGATCGTTGAAAACATTGTACCCCTTGGAGCGGTAGACCGTCGGGTCCTTGCCTGGTCCGTAGTCCTCGCTCACCACCACTTGTCCCGAAGGGAGGAACCAGCTTGCCATGTCGAGAGCCGCCTCAAGATAACCTCCTGGGTTGCCTCGGAGGTCTAAGATGAGCTTAGTATCCTTCGACTCGACGAACTGGCGCAATGCGCCACGGAAGAGCTCAGGCGAGTTCTCCGAGAAGCTGTATAGAGCAATATAGAAGACGCCATTGCCCATGTCCTTAGTATCGATGGTTGGGATGTTGATAGTCTGTCTAACGACCTTCACTGTGAAGGGAGCTGTCTTGCCCTGGCGGCCAATGGTGAAGGTCACTGCCGTGCCCTCCTCTCCGCGTATGAGCCGTACTGCCTCCTCGGTCGAGAGACGAGCCGAGTCCTTGTCGTCAATCCTGAGTATCTTATCCCCTGCTCGCAGACCTGCAGCCTCAGCTGGCGAGCCCTTGAGCGGAGCGACGATGGTGAGCACTCCTGTGTCCTGCCCTACCTCCATGCCAACACCTACGAAGCTGCCCTTGATGTCTGTGGCGAACTCCTTCGACTCCACAGGTGGGAAGAAGACTGTGTACGGGTCTCCGAGAGACGCAGTGAGGCCCTGTATAGCACCCCAGACCTTGTCTTGGTCGGTTACTACATTCGTACTCGTGCTAGTTGGCACATAGTCCTTCTTGAGTATGGTCCAAGCCTTCCAGAAAGGGGCGAAGTTAACATTCGCCGACGGTATAGTGGCGGTGTTCGTGAGGTTCGCGAGCGCTGCAGAGTTGAGCGCTTGCTCCTTGCCGTACCTTGCTCCAAGGAAGAAGGATACAGAGACGAGGATGATAAGGCCCGCTACTAAGCGAGCATGCTTCTTGGCGAAATCCATTCCCACTATTATACTAATGCTAATGTTCTCCGTCTATAACAGTCTCGGCAAGAGGCTTGAGACAGTGCAGCCCATCCGTAAGGGCGAGGTGGGTATTTATAGCTGCGGTCCGACTGTCTACGACTACGCGCACATAGGCAACCTGCGCTCCTTCCTCCTCTCTGACCTAGTAAGGCGCTCCTTCGAATATTCTGGCTTAAAGGTGAAGCAAGTGATGAACATCACCGACGTCGGCATCGGCGGCAACAATGATGAGGGCGAGGACAAGATCATCAAGGGACTCAAGCGCGAGGGCAAGGAAGTGACTATGGAATCCATGAAGGAGCTTGGCGACTTCTACACGGAGAAGTTCAAAGTCGACATGAGGAAGTTAAACATTCTAACTCCACATGTGCTCCCCCGAGCCTCTGAGCATATCGCTGAGGACATAGAGATGATACAGACTCTGGATGCTAAAGGCTTCGTTTACAAAATATCTGATGGAGTCTACTTCGATACATCTAAGGACCCGAACTACGGCAAGCTCGGCGGTACAGGCGGCGACGAGTCGCGCATAGCGGAAAATAGCGAGAAGAGGAACGCCAAGGACTTCGCCCTCTGGAAGTTTAACCAGAACCTTGGCTACCCATCGCCTTGGGGACAAGGATTCCCAGGCTGGCATATAGAGTGCTCGGCCATGTCTACCAAGTATCTTGGCCAGCCCTTCGACTTCCACACTGGTGGTATTGATCTTGCTCCCATCCACCACAACAATGAGATAGCCCAGAGCGAGAATGCATGTGGCTGCGGCTTCGCCCATTATTGGCTTCATAACGAGTTTGTAAATGTGGCCGATGGCAAGATGGCCAAGAGTGAAGGCAACCACATCACGCTTAGAACTCTTGTGGATAAGGGCCTCTCTCCCCTAGCCTACCGCTACTTCCTGCTTGGCTCGCACTATCGCACACCAACCAACTTCTCTTGGGAGGCGCTTGAGGCGTCACAGAATGCCTACCGAAGACTCAAGGAGTATATCTCCACATTGCCAAAAGGCGGGATATTCAAGCGAGGGCGAGTAAATCAGACCTATAAGAAGGAATTCACGGAAGCGATGGAGAGTGACTTCAATACTCCCGAAGCCCTAGCTGTGGTGTGGAAGCTAACGAAGGATGTCTCCGTACCCTCTCTTGATAAGCGAGCAACTCTGCTCGACTTCGATAAAGTTCTAGGCCTTGAGCTCGAGGAAAATGAATTTGAAGTAAAAGATATCCCAGCCGAAATTAGAAAACTGCTTCAAGAACGCGCAGCTGCACGCAAGAACAAAGACTTCCCCACCTCAGACAGACTGCGCGATGAGATAAAAAAGAAAGGTTTTGTTGTAGAAGACACAGACACAGAGCAGAGGATTTCTAGGGTATAATAAGTTTTTAGGACTCTTACCTGAGGTGTACTTTGGAGAGAATTGAGAACGAGGACTTCGTTGTGAAGTTCGAGGGCAGAGCGGTCAGGATTTGGATGAAGGGTCCTGGTGTAGAGGCGCTTATTAATCCACTGAGCGTAGGCATGTCCATCGGAGGCGGCGGGCATCACCCACTTCTCGCGCATGGCAGAGACTTCACCCTGCTTATCCTCGACCGAGAACTGATTGGCGAAGCGTACTTGTGGGAAGGGCTCCGGTAACACCGGAGCTGCTGTTTTATATTCCTTTATATATTTTCTAGCGGAGCTGGGGCAGGAGCAGGGTTGTACTTGGCGAGGATTTCGCGCTCCACTTCGTCGCGGTTGCGTCCGTACTTGAGTCGTGAGGTCTCGACTATGGGGTCTATGTTGTCTCGGTTGCCAGGAGTAGTAGGCAGAGTAACGAGAGAGAAGGGCTTCTCCGGACGCCCGTTCACAAGCATTTTCACATAAGCCTTGTAATTGTCGATATTCATAAGGTCCTTAGCGGCGAAGACTGGGGCAAACTGCTTCTCTAAGTACTCTGCATCATCGGCTCCAACGCGGAAGGATATCATCGAGCCCACGTTGCCGAAGACAGCGTTCTTGATATCCTCCTCAAGCTGCTTGATGAACTGATGCGCCATAGTAAGAGAGAGCTTGTACTTGCGAGCCTCAGATAGGATGGTCGAGATGGAGTTCGTAGTTACGTTCTGGAACTCGTCTATATGCAAATAAAATGGCGGATATGCGTTTGCTGACCCGCCGCTCCTAGACAGCGCGGCCATCAAAATCTTCCCCACGAGTATTAGGCCTATGAGGTTGGCATTTACATCCCCAAGGCGGCCCTTGGAGAGATTCACTAGAAGTATCTTCCTACCGTCCATAATCTCGCGGAAGTTTAACGACGAGTGCTCCTGAGCGATGATAGGCCGCATGATGTCGTTAGCCAAGAAGACATCAAACTTAGACGTGATATAGGGTACGATGTTCGCTAATGCACCCTCGCCGCCTGCCTTCTCCGCTACCTCGCGCCAAAACTGTGTGACTATCGGGTTCTTGCACCTCTCTAGCTTCATGCTTCTAAAGGCCTTGTTCGATAGTACGCGCGAGACGTCGAGTAGAGTCGAGCCGCTAGCCGGGTCGTCGATGACGAGCATGGTCGCGTTACGGAAGTATTGCTCGAACATAGGCCCCATGGACTCAGGCACCTTGCCATAGAGCTTTTGGAAGATGCTGAAGAGCTCATTCACGACGAAGGTCTTCTCCTCCGGCCTGCTCTGGTCATACTCAAGCATGTTGAGGGCCATCGGCCTGTCGACAGATGCCGGATCGAAGTAGATAACATCCCCTGCTCTCTCAGGCGGGATGTTAGCTAGCACATCGAGCACATCGTGGCCATGCGGGTCTATCATGCAGACGCCCTCGCCGTTCTTGATATCTTGTATGATGATGTTTTTGAGCAATGTCGACTTGCCTGTGCCTGTCTGACCGATGACGTAGAGGTGCCTTAGGCGGTCCTCTGCGCTTATGCGCACCTCCTTCTCCCCTCCCTGATACTTGTTCACACCCAGGATAGTGCCCGTGCTCGGCAGCTCGGCTGGAGCGGAGGCCTCGCTCGCTTTGGACTGCTTGAGTTGAGACGAGCCCGTGAGAGAGACAGTGTGAAAGTGGAGTATGGCTGTGAGCTCTCTCAAGTTGAGAGGCATCACCGCCGAGTCGTCATAGAGCCTGAAGGCAAAGTTACGGAAGAAGGATGCCTTGTCCGTCGACTTCCACTCTAGTTTGTTTACTCCTGGGGCCTCGAACTGGTTGAAAGCGGACTCAAGATCCGAGACGATACTCAGAGCCTCGGCCTTGTTCAAGGCCGAGGCCGCTATGCGGATGTTTACGGCTACGGTCGGGCTCTCTAGCTTCTTCTGTATCCTTGCTATAGCCTCGGCATCGGCCACTACGGGCGCGCTTGGATCAACCTTCTTCTTGGTAGCGAAGAGGCTCGAGAGAGTATGGCTAAAATCGGCAGTGAGAGAGCGCTCGGCCACGACCTCGGAAGCTTTTTCACCCTTCTGAATCTTCCCCAGAGCAAAGTTGTAACGCTTGGAGTATGTATCTCCCTGCGGATTGAAGATTATCTGCACCGCTGCGCCCGCGCCGTCGCGGGGTATCTTTCTAAAGGAGCTTATGAGCGTATTCAATGGGTCATGGTCGAAGGCTTCAGCAGTCCTAAGCGGATAGGCGCTCGGTCCCCCAAGGCTTGCTGTAGCTCCGGCTGTAGGAGAGCCCTCGGAGAAGATGTTGTAGTCGCGCCTCCTCTCCACTAACTCCGCGTTTGGGAAGACCGAGCGCAACTGCTTCTCGAACAAGCCCTTCTTCTCGTTCGGCACCGAGACAAAGAAGACAATATCCTCGCTCTCGTTGCTATTGGCGACCTCAAGGACGAAGTAATTTTTGCCGAGCTTCTTCTCTTCCGCTACTGAGATCATGCCATGGTAGAACTGCTCCATGCTTGATATCAAAGTCTTTAGGTTCTGCGTCCCTTGCTCTGGGCTAGTCGAGGAGTCTGGGATTATGATCTCAAACAAGGTCATGGAGAGAGCTCGATACATAGGGCCCTTCTCATCTACCTCGCGCAAAGGTATGCCTTGGCTCACTAGGCCTACGAGATAGTCGTGGAAGTCGTCCTCATGCTTCCAGTCCTCTAGCTTCTCGGCCACGGAGAGCGCGTGGAAGACCCCTTTCTCCTGGCTCACGCTTATCATCTCGGCTAGACGCCTATCCTCCGACTGTCCTGCAACATGAGTCAAGGTCTCCTTGACCTCGGGACTATGTCGCATGGTCACTGGTAGCTCCTGGTGGATATCGCGTATCCTCTGAGATACGATCTCGGATGTTTGACCTGCTTTCTCCCCATAGCTCTCGAGGCGAGAGCGCAAGTAGGCTATTTGCTCCTCCGGGCTATTGAAGCGCACTGCTTCTTCTGTCATAACAATATTATACACACCTTGCGCAGTACTTTTCCCCGAAAGTTGCCTTGTCGTCGAGTTTACGAGGCGTAAAATAAACAGATGCAAGACCATCCCTCACCGCTCGCGAGCTTAAAAATCCGCGTCCCTCCGCACAACCTTGAGGCCGAGATGGCTCTCCTCGGTTCCATCATGCTCCGCCCTGATGCTATCTACGAGGTCATGGACACGGTCGGCCCGACCTCTTTCTACTTCGAGAAGCACAAAATTATCTTCGAGACCATGCTCGAGCTCTTTGCCAAGCGCGAGCCCATAGACCTCCTCTCACTCTCTTCCAAGTTGAAGGAGAAGGACTTGCTAGAGCGTGTCGGCGGAGCATCCTTCCTCACCGAGCTCACTTCCATGGTCCCCTCCTCAGCCAATGTGAAGCACTATGCCGAGCTCGTGAGGAAGAAGTATATGATGCGCGAGCTTATCGAGGCCTCTGAGTTCATCTCTCACCTCGGCTTCAACGAAGCGGGCGAGCTAGAGAACATCCTCGACAACGCCGAGAAGCGCATCTTCGACATTACGCAGCACTTCTCCTCTACAGAGAACTTCAAGGACCTAACACCGCTGCTGCGCGAGGCATTCGAGCGCTTCGATAAGCTCTCTAGCGCCGAGCACGAGCTCCGCGGAGTGCCAACAGGCTTCAAAAGCCTCGACGACATCCTAGGTGGCTTCCAGAAGTCGGACCTCATTATCCTAGCCGCTAGACCTTCCGTCGGTAAGACGGCTCTTATCCTCGACATCGCCAGGAAGACTGCCCTCGAACACCAGACACCGGTAGGAGTCTTCTCTCTCGAAATGTCCGCAGACCAGCTAGTCGACCGCATAGTTGCTGCGCAGTCGAAGGTCGACGCCTCTGTCATCCGTAAGGGTGTGCGCACTCAGCAGGGCTCGTGGCGCGAGGACACCTTCAAGAACATCTCTACGGCTCTCGACGAGCTCTCACGCACACCGATATTCATCGACGACCAGGCCGGCAACACTATTATGAAGATGAGGAGTGCTGCTAGGAAACTGAAAATCGAGAAGGGTCTCAAACTCCTAGTCATCGACTACCTCCAGCTCATGGCTCCGACGAACGCCCGCGCTGGCGACTCCATGGTCCAGCAGGTTACGGAGATATCTAGAGGCTTGAAGCACATGGCCCGTGAGCTCCAGATACCTGTCGTGGCTCTCTCTCAGCTCTCTCGTAACATCGAGCAGCGCGGAGGCAAGCCCAAACTCTCCGACCTCCGAGACTCAGGCTCCATCGAGCAGGACGCCGACCTCGTCATCTTTATCCACCAGACCGACGAGGACATCCGTGATGAGGGCGGCCGCATGAAGGAGGTCCAGCGCAAACATTTGATAATCGCTAAGCACCGCAATGGTCCCCTCGGCGAAGTGGTCCTAGACTACAACACTCGCTTCAACACCTTCGTGGAAATTGACTACTCTAACTACGGCAAAGCCGAAGAAGACTTCAAGAGTTTCTAGTACTTGACTAAGTAGTCAAACAGTGGCAATGTGTCTAAGTACGCTAATTTTGGCGTACTTACGTTCCTTTCCTTTGGGGGTTACATGCTTACGAACAGGCAGGACGACATCGTGTCTGGTGAGATCCGGTTCCGAGCGAGCATTCACGCTTCGGAGTTGATGAGTCTCATTGGCAAGATGAAGGAAAATGACAAGAAGGAGGGTTACCTCAACCTCTACGTTCGTCCGGGCGAGAAGGGCGAGAACTTCGTCGGTTTCCAGTACGAGCTTGCTGAGGGCGAGACCGAAAAGAAGTTCCTGTACAAGCTCACCGACCGGCTCAAGCGACAGTACGGAAACGACTGCATGGGCTGGAGCATCTCTTCACCGACCTGGGTGCTCGACGCCGCACGGCCACTGAACCGCGGGGACCGGCGAAGAATCCAGAACATTCACAAGCATCTGGTCGACCAGAAGGTCAGCAAGGACGACCTCTCGGGGCTCGAATTCCTCATGAAAGTCTTCTGCATCGAAATCGTTGCACCTACCGCACTCGGCGGGTAAGCGACCAGGGAATCTACCAAGCCGGTGTCTTGTGACACCGGCTTTTTCCATGCAAAATGTTAAAATAGCTCAATGGCTTTAAATTTCCATATTATGAATTCGGGGGGAGAACTCTCTTCCCTATTAGGAGCAATCAGCCAAGCAATTAAAAAAATTCAATCCAAGGTAGAGCCCGAGCTTCCCTTGCCTGAGGTTGATGTGGTCATAGCTGCAAGCCCAGAACAAACCATACCGGAAATTGGAGTGGGCGGACATGCTTACACCAAACACCTCATAGAGATATACATCAATCCTGAATTCGAAAATATAGATAAGACTCTAGAAGCTGCGATGCTCGGAACAGCAGCGCATGAGGCTCATCATGTGGCCCGAATCAATACTGTAGGGTACGGCAAGACTCTGCTTGAGGCTTGTGTGAGCGAGGGACTTGCAAGCCATTTTGAGATGGAATGCGCCAGTACTCCGCCAAGACCTTGGGACAAAGCTCTATCAGATGAAGAGTTGGAAAACCTAAGGAAAATTGCCCAAAATCAATATAATTCAAACTATAATCACTCAGATTGGTTCTTTGGTAATGAAGACAAGAATTTCCCTAGATGGGGCGGATATTCGCTCGGATTCGATATCGTAAACAAATATATGTCCAAGACAGGCAAAAAGGCTTCCGAGCTGTATAATGTTCCGGCCGAAGAATTTATATGAACTCTATTGATACCCTCTCAGAGATATTCTCCCACTTCCCTGGCATTGGACCCAGGCAGGCTAAGCGTTTCGTCTACTACTTGCTCTCGCGCCGTCAGGACTCCGTGGAATCTCTTGTCGATGCAATACAGAATTTGAAAAGAGACATACGCCAGTGCTCTGAATGCATGAGATTTTTTCCTGGCGCTGGCAACACGTGCAATATCTGTAGTGATACTCATAGGGACAAAAGCCTCCTCATGCTAGTCCCCCGTGATGCGGACTTCGAGGCTGTAGAGAAGTCGGGTGGCTTCAAGGGCCTTTACTTCATCCTCGGCGGCTCACTGCCAATACTCGAGAAGGAGCCTGAGAAGCGCATCCGCCTAAGCGAGCTTAAGGCTCGTATAAAACGCGATTCAGGAGTGATAAAGGAAGTGATACTCGCTATGAACGCCAACGCCGAGGGTGAGAACACAGCCGAATATATAAAGGAGACATTCAAGGGTGAGGGCTTCGACTTCTCAGAGCTTGGCCGCGGCCTCTCGACTGGAAGCGAGCTTGAGTACGCCGACCCCGACACGCTTAAGAACGCTCTTCTCCACAGGACGAAATAGTTGACTTGTTTTAGGAGTATCATAGAGACAGACAACCATCTTTAACGACGAGGCCTTTATGGAAGCCGAGGAAAGGGCCCGTCTTGAGAAGAAACTTGACGAGCTATGCGAAAAGGTCGACCGCAAGGTCGAGAACTTCATCAATAATGATCTCCACCCGATTGACGACGCCGACTTCATCAAGATGATACGAAAAGAGATGGAGCGTGTTAGGGCAGCAAGGCTGGAGGCTCAAATACATTTGAGGAGAGGCCTCCTCGGTCTGGTCAAGGAGGGCATTGACCCGAATCCTCAAATTACCAAAACGCTACAAGAGAGCAAGTTCGCCATCTATCGCTCGATGCTCACTATCCAGCATACGACTCTCCTTACCCTCATACAGGAGTGGCGAATCAAGCACGACTCCTCTCGCGCTGACGAAGAGTAGTGAAAAGGCCCGATGCCGGGCCTTTAAGTTCGCTTATGCTATCGAGTTGATAGTAACCTCGAAGTAGGGCTGTCGGTGACCATACTTTTTGAAATATCTCGACTTCTGCTTGTATTTGATAACGTCGACGGTCTTGTATCTGGAAATCTTAGTGATAGTACCAGTAACGGTTGCGCCAGAGATAGTAGGCATGCCGAGAGTGAGGGCCTCGGCACCATCATCCTTCATAAGCACGTCTCTAAAGACGATAGAGTCGCCCTCCTTGTGGTCGCCAAGGAGCTTCTCGATTTTGAGCTTCATACCAGGGGTAACGCGGTACTGCTTGCCTCCGGTCATAATGACAGCAAAGCCTCCTGTAGAGCCTTCCAGGGCCTTTTTAGAGGCCTTTGGGGCTGCTTTAGGGGCCTTAGCTGGGGCCTTTTTCTTAGCGATAGTTGCTTCTGCCATAGGGTGCCTATTCTACCGCAGGACGGTCTAAAGTCAATGTCTCTATACCCGCTCCGGTGCCGGTTATACGCATGACGTCCTTGTCGACTTTGCTAAGCTCCTTGCCGGCACTGTTGTAGTGGTTAACCGCTGTACCAAGAGTGTTACCGAGCTTGGTGTAGTACTCCTCATAGCTCTTAAGGTGTCGGCCAAGCTCCCCCACTCTCTTCACTATGTCTTGAGCCTTCTCCTCTATCTGCATGGCCTTGAGACCCTGTAGGACGGTCTGGAGGTATGCGAGGAAGGAGGTTGGCGAGACGATAATGACCTTGTACTTGGAAGCCGCCTTCTGTATGAGGCTCTCGGACTCCTCTCCAGCACCTATCTTGTTCGTTATGAGGTCATAGTAGATAGCCTCATGCGGTATGAACATGAAGGCAAAGTCCATAGTCCCCTTCTCCGGCTGTATGTACTTGCTCGTCTCTACGATGCGGTTCTTGAGGTCGTTCACAAAGAGCTTTTCCAATTTAACTTTCTCGAGAGCGTCCTTCTCCTCCACAATACGGTTGTAGTTCTCAAGCGAGAACTTGGAGTCCACAGGTATTATCTTGTCCTTCACGAAGACGACTGCGTCGGGTATGAGCCTTTCACCGTTGTCTGTAAGACCTAGCTCGAACTGCATCTCATAGGAGCCTGGTGGCATGACGTTCTTGAGCAAGGTCTCCAGGTAATACTCGCCGAGGATGCCGCGCTGTTTGGGATTCTTCAATATGTCTTCTAGGCTCTGGAGCTGGTCGGCGAAGGAAACAACTTGCCTGTTTGTTTCGTCCAACTTCGTGAGTCCCTCCGTGACCTCGCGTATGAGCTTGGCCGACTCGCCAAACTGAGTGCGCACCGACTCGTGCATGAGCTTGTGGCCTTCGTTCATCTTCATGTCTACAGTGCGAGAGAGCTCGTTAAGCTGCTGGAGGAGGAGATTCATACCCTCGCCCTTGTCCTCGCTTTTGCCACTCTTTAGCTTGAGAAAATAGTAGAAAAGGCCCAGGTTCAGAGCCACTATCGCGAGCAAGAGGACGACAATCCAGTTCATGTTACAATCATAACATGTCGCTACAAACAGATATAAAATCGCAGGTTATGGAAGCCATGAAGGCCAAGGACGCTGTCCGCGTCTCGGTCCTAAGAGGCCTATCAGCCGCCTTTGTGAATGAGCTCGTTGCAAAGAAGATGAAGCCAGATAGCGAGCTCGCAGACGAAGACGCTTTAAATGTAATAGCCAAGGAGGCCCGCAAGCGCAAGGACTCTATCGAGCAGTTTGAGAAAGGCGGACGCCCAGAGCTCGCTGCCGACGAGAAGGCCGAACTGGCAATACTCGAGAAGTATCTCCCAGCCCAGATGTCTGAGGATGAGATTACCTCGTATGTCGTTAGCAAGAAGTCTGAGCTCAATCCTGCGACAGAAGGCAAGAACCAGTTCATAGGCATGGTCATGAAGGACCTCAAAGGCAAGGCTGATGGCAATATTGTAAAGAAGGTCATCGACTCACTCTTTCTGTAGTCCTGCATAGCTTTAGCGTAGTAGGAGCCTAAATTGACATTCATAGTATTTCCTGTATAATACAGGACAGACTAGCAGCAACTTCAAACCATTCATGGAGGGTCTATGACCACTCTACAGGAAATCGACCTGCAGTGTCCGATTTGCGAGACAAGCTTTCGCTCGCGGACAGTCGTCTCGACGAACTCATTCGGCGGCAAGCGTACAGACTTCCATGAGAGGGCTGCGGGCACTCAGCCCCTGCCCTTCCTCATCCACATGTGCTTGAGATGCGGCTTCTCGGGCCCTGAGCGCTGCTTCACCGAAGATGTAGAGGTCTCGCCTACACTCAAGGAACGCGTGTGGCGGGAGCTGGCCCGAGAAATCAACACTGGGTCAAACCCTACCGGGTCAGAGAAGTACGAGGCAGCCGCCAAGGTCGCCGAGTGGAGGGACATGGGGCCACGATACGTGGCTGACTTCCTCCTCCGTGCCGCATGGTGTGCGGTGGACGAAGGCGACACCGAGGCAGAGCGCTTCTATCGACGCAAGGCCGCATGGAAGTTCGAGGAAGCGCTCGCGAGTTACGATGAAGTGGGTCCTGACGAGCGAGCCGTGCTCACATACCTCGTAGGCGAGCTCTGGCGGCGAGTCGGTGATTTGGCAACGGCACACACATGGTTCAACAGGGTGCATAACGAGGTCACAGACATCGGAACCCAACAGTGGGTAGTTGACTCTGCCAAGCAGCAGCTCAACTCTCCCAGAGAGTGGTTCGGATGACACATCTCGAACTAGGGCCGTACATAGCGATATGTGCGGCCTTTTCTATATGTAAGTGAATTTGACACTTGACAAAGCAAGTGTTGTATGATAGACTTAATCTCTAGATAGGTTGCTTCCCTTCCTGTTCCTTCCCGGAGGTTGTGTGAAGACAGACGATGCTCAGTTCGAAGCCCTGTTGGAGAAGATTTCCAAAAAGGGCCGTACGGACAACAGCCACGTGGTCACAGGCACGCCCTCGGGCAGAATGATGATTGTCGGGCGGCTGGCACCACGGCAGAAACAAGAAGTCGTGAGCAAGAAAGACAACCAGCTCCCGCGCGGCGACCGGTAGCAAAAGGGCGGACTCACCCACGGAGTCCGCCCTTTCCTTTTTCTATCTAAAGTATCCTTCCTTAGTGAGCAGGTACCGCTTCTGCCCTTGGAGGCCATTGTATCCTCCTATCTTCCCATCGCTACGTATCACTCGGTGACAAGGTATCTTCTTGTCCTGGTTCCTGCTCATAAGATTCCCCACCACGCGGAAGGCCAAGGGCTTGCCCGCCTTCTTCGCCACTTCTTTGTACGTCAACACCTTCCCTTTCGGAATTTTCTTCACCACTGCATATACCTTTTCTTGAAATATCGTCATGTCTCCTGTATCTTAAGTGATTGCGGCCCTATCGTCTATCGGCTAGGACGGATCCTTCTCAAGGATCAAAGCAGGGTTCGACTCCCTGTAGGGTCATTGTTTGATTTTAGTTCTGTCTCTCTTGGTTCGGAGAGGGCGCGGACAGGTTGGTTTTGACGTAGTCATAGGTAAGGCTAGAGATATTCGATATTACCGACTCAAGTGAGGGGAAGTCATGCCCCTTGGTCATAATACAAAGGAAGTACGGATTGCCAGGGTAGTATACGACGCCGCAGTCATGGAGCTCGAGCTCGACTGTCTTGCCATCCAAGGTGACATTGCGATGCTCGCCGAACTTGTGCGCCACCACCACACCCGCAGGCACTCCTGCCACTATGCCGTTATCAAAAGTCGTATAAGTTAGGAGCTGTAGGGCCTGGTCAGAGACATGGGCCGAGAGATATGAAGCATTATAGAGAGCTCGGAAGAGCCTCGAGTAAGTGCGCGCTGACATGAAGTCCGTTACATCGGCGTTGTCTTGAGGCACCGGCAGGCGGAAGAGCCCATTTAAGTCGCTGTAGTGCTTAGAGTCGTTCGCAATGAGAGTGTATGAGGCTTGGTTATCGGACTCGACTATCATAGCGTTCAAGAGCTCTTCTACTGTATACACTCCAGTACGGAGAGTATGCTGAGGCTTATAGTACTGGCCCGGGTCTTCCTTAGCTTCATAATTCAGATATTTTTTAAGTATGCTTGGCTCAAGCTCGGCCGCCCGCAAGTAGCTAAGAAGGACAGTAACTTTGAGGAGGCTCCCTGGGCTATAAACCTCATCCTCATTGACGCCAGTCCAGTGGCCATCGTTCATGGTGCGGAAGTATATAGATATATCGATAGCCTTATCGTCCTCTATGAGCTGTTTGCGTTGACTTGCGAGCTTGCTGCCCAGAGGATTCAAGTCAGGATAGGCGGCCTTGCTTATCTCTGTGAATAGAGATGGATTCACAAAGTGGTACTGGCCTGAGTCCTCTCTTACGGAGATAGGAGGGGGGATAGATTGAGAGTGCACGTGGAAGTACCACCCCCCAAGACCCCCTACGACAAAGGCCAAGGCGGGCAAGGCGTACCTCCACTGGGCCAGTTCTTTCATGCGGAGCCATTATAACAAAAAGCGGCCCGGACGATAGTCCGGGTCACTTGCATTCGACGAGTACGAACCTCTTGTCCGAGGTGAGCGTCTCATCGCGCCTGGTATGGGGCGAGTTCACTAGCACGAGGAGCAGGCAGTCATGGACGCAGTGAGCCAGATACAGGTTGAGCTCCCTTCTCTGATCTCGGTCCATCTTCTCCGCGCAGTGTATGACCATGATGCGTCTCTCGGCAAACATGGGTGTATGCTTGAGCATGGCGCTGAGCTTCTCGGCTCTGACCTTCCTGACATCCGCAACCACGAGGTAGTTGGATTCATGCACGCCGTCAGCGAGAGATGCATCTGCGAGCGTCTTCTCGAGCTCTGCCTTCTCCTTCTCGTTATCGCCGTAGATGTAGAAGGCCCCTACCCCATTCTCCTTCCCTAGCACCTCAAGGAGCAAGTCCTTGCCGGTCTTTGTCTCACTTCTGTGTCCATTCGCCACGAAACATCTCCTGAACGAGTCTCGGGCTATCTTACCTGTTTTCCCACTCCTTGTCCTGTCTCACCAAAAGTTTCTTTTTATCCTTAGGGTTTTTCATCAGAGCCTCAACGACGCGCTCCATGCGCATCCCCTGAGAGCCTTTTACTAATACGATGTCACCTTCTTTTATAATATCCTTCAAGTACTTCCCTGCCTCGCGCGAGTCGGCGAAATGGTACTTGGACTCCATAGCTCTTGAGCGCGGTCCGACAGTGACAAGCATATTGGCAGACTTGCGAGCGAGCTTGCCGAGCCTGCGATGCTCGTCGACTGAGTACCGGCCTAGCTCAAGCATATCGCCCAGGACTGCTATGCGCCTATTCTCTCGGGGCAGAGATGTCAAAGTATTAAGCGCTTCCTCCACAGCAACTGGCGAGGAGTTATAGGTGTCGTCGATGATAGTAGAGCCGTTCATACCCTCTACTATGCGCATCCTGCCGGGAGCAGGAGACTCCTCGGCAAAGCTCTTAGCAGCCGCGCCCAAGTCCTCACCAAGCATCTTTATGACAGCGAGAGCGGCCGCTATGTGCTGTATGTTCTGCCTTCCAAGCACGCCGTTAAGCACAATGCTCTGGCCCTCTACCTCAAACTTGATGCCCGAAGGCAAACTGTTTTCGTACTGTATCTCGTAAGCTCCTTCCGTGCCGAAGGTCACCACCCTCTCCTCCGTCAAATTTTTATACTCCATCACCATCTCGTCATCCGCATTAAGGATTAGTGTGCCCCCAGGCTTAAGGGCTCGCACGAGGTTGCCCTTCTCTCTCACTAAGTCTTCCGGATTGGGGAAGTTCTCTACATGTACAGGCACCTTGGAGAGCTTGGTCACTATGACCACATCAGGCTTGAGCCACTTAGTCACCGCCGCAATGTCGCCCGGCCTGTCAGTGCCCACCTCGAGCACAAGCCACTTGGGGTAATGGTTTGGCAAGATTATAAGAAGCAAACCCTCCATGAGCACTTTAACCCAGCCAAGTAGGTCGCCGGCGGGATTCGGCTCATCGAGAATCGTGAGCGGCACGCCAAGCTCGCTGTTGAAGCTCTTTGGGCTCTTCCTCGCGTACTCGAACTCAGATAGAGCGGCGTAAACAGCGTCCTTGGTGGAGGTCTTCCCTACTGTGCCAGTGATAGCGACAATCTTCGGTTTGTACTTGCGCAGTACTGCGGCAGACTCCTTCGCGAGGAGGAAAATTATTATAGGTTTGATGAGATCCTTCATTGTGTCTTGACCGTCGGCGGAGGCGGGGTCTCGCGGTCCGGCGCAATATTGTAATAGCTAATGAGGAATTTAGTCAGATTCATGAAGCTGTCCGTGAGAGTCTCCGAGGCATACTGCACGCCAAGCGGATGGTAAGTGACGAGGAAGATAAGGAAGCGAGGGTCATAGGATGGGAAGTAGCCAAAGAAGGAGTGTAGATAGTGGTCTGCATAATACCCTCCCCCGGCAGGGTTCGCAATCTGGGCGGTACCTGTCTTAGCCGCTACAGAGTAGTTCGCAAGCCTTACGCTACCGTTCTTGAGCGCGGTATCCACGACCTCGGTGAGCATACGGCTTATGGCTTCGGACGTGCCAGGACGGAAGACTTGCTCGCCCTTAGCTGGCTTCACCTGCTTGCTTGTGCCAAGTTTGTAGTCAACTTCCTTGACCAGGTGCGGAGTGATGAGGTGTCCGCCATTAGCGAGAGTTGAGAGTGCTCTTACTATCTGCACTGAGGTGAGAGCGATGCCCTGGCCGAAGCTAGCCTGGGCGTACTCAAGGTCTCGCGGGCTCGTGAGGTTAGATATAAGTGACTTGCCCTCGTTTGGGAGGTCGATACCGGTAATAGAACCAAGGCCAAACGAGAGCATGTATTTCCTAAAGAGATCATTGCCCATACGATTCTCAACAAAGGCCGCGCCGGTGTTCAAAGACTTGTTGAGGATGACCTGCATGGGCAAGTTGCTTCCGTGCGACTGTCCGTCATAGTTGCAGAAGGTTTTCTTATTTAGAGTCTGGCAGCCCGGATCGTTATAAGTGGTCTTCGGCAGGACTGCGCCAGAGTCTAGGCCCGCGGCCATGGTGAGCGCCTTCACTATGGAACCCATTTCGTAGCGGTTCTCTACGAGCTTGTTCTGGAAGACGCCTACCGAGCTCGCATTGGCCGGATCATTGGGGTCAAAGGTCGGGTTCAAGGCCATGGCGTATATCTCTCCAGTCTTGGGATCGATAACAATGCCGCCGCTCCACTCGGAGTCATATTTAACCTCTATCTTCTTAAGCTCATCCTCGAGCATGGCCTCAACCGAAGGCTCTATGGTCGTAACTATGTCTCCCTCAAGACTCTCGCCCGAGCTCACTGACTTCTTGATATCGGAGAAGACCTCGGCGAAGAAGTTCACAAAGGCTCCATCGCTCTTCCTTGATAAAGTTTTCTCATAATAGCGCTCGAGGCCATAGCGCCCAGCAACCTCGTTGCCGTCCGCGCCGCCAAAGCCGACAAAGCCCACAGTATGAGCAGCCATGGAGTTGCCCGGATACACTCTCCAATCCTCTTTGTATACAGAGATGCCTGGGATGGCCAGAGCGAGAACCTTGTCAGCCATGCTTTGGGGCAGCTTCTTCGCTAGCTCCTCGTAGGGGTCTGTAATCTTCGCTGTTTTCGATAAGAACAGACTTTTATCTAATTCGACGATGTTGCTTAGTTTGTTGTATGCATCCACAGCATCGACACTGTGCTCGGTCATGAGCTGCGGATTAATAGCAAGAATGAAGCCACTCTGGATGCCCGCAGCCGGCACTTTAGTGCCGTCCTTCCCACTGAAGAAGATGGAGCCGCGGTCGAAGTAGTCCCCGCCCTCGACATACTGATGGTCAGCCTTGGCGCGGTATGCAGAGCCGTCCACTATCTGCACGAAGTAGAGCTTCACAACAAGCACAGCCGCGAAGAGCATAATACCGAAAGAAAGAAAGCGCAGCCGTCCCTTGAACTCCTTTAACATAACCTAATACTAACGCGAGACTACGTTCAAAGTAAGCGTGCCTCTGGTCCTTGATACATAGAGAGGCTTCACAACCTCGCTGAAGCCCTTGGCAAGCGCGACATCAAGGCTCAGGGTGTTCTTGAGAGCAATGTCCTTATACTCGAGCTCGGAGACTCTGGCCGACAAAGCTTGGCTCTCTCCAAGGAGGCTCTCGCGGGACACGGTGTGACTCACAGTAGCGAGCACAGCGTATACATAGAGGCCAAGCAGAAGGCCTGAGATGCTTATAAGGGCCCAGAAGATGCGGGCTCTGTGGTCGACTGAATGTGAAATGGTACTAATACTTTTTTTCATATGATTTTTTCCAAAACTCTGAGTTTGGCGCTGCGGCTGCGAGGGTTCTCCGCGACTTCCTCTTCCGTTGGCACGATGGGCCTCTTGGTTATGAGCTTCGCCCTCTCCTCGACGGCGAGGTCTCGGAAGGCGTTCTTGACTATGCGGTCCTCAAGACTGTGGAAGGAGATTACGGCAAGTCTTCCGCCCACAACGAGAGCGCCGAAGGCCTTAACCAGACCTTCCTCAAGCGCAGTGAGCTCTTCGTTCACTGCGATGCGGATAGCTTGGAAGGTGCGAGTGGCCGGATGAATCCTCAGGTGTTTGGCGGAAGCAGGTACGGCAGCATGTACCGCTTCCAGGAGATCACCTGTCGTCTTGAACGGCTTCTCTTCCCTCTGCATGACTATCTCGCGAGCAATCTTCCTCGAGTACTTTTCCTCGCCGAAGCCTCGGAGGATGAGCTCTAGCGTCTCCTCGTCCCAGTTATTGAGAATCTCTTTGGCCGTGATGCCTTTAGAGTCCTTCTCCATAGTCATCTCCAAAGGTTCATCCCGCTGGAAACTGAAGCCCCTGCCAGAGTCCTCGAGTTGGTCGCTAGAGAGTCCAAGGTCAAGCAGGATGGCGTTCACCTTCCCTACCCCTAGGCCTTGCAACACTTGGTCGAGGTCGCGGAAACTAGACTGGCGCAAGAAGACATTTGCAGCGAGCGGAGCAAGCTCTGCCTCACTGCGCGCGAGAGCATCAACATCGCGGTCGAGACCAATGATCTCTACCGTGTCGCCGAACTCTCTAGCTACTGCCGCGCTGTGGCCGGCACTGCCGAGAGTCCCGTCGAGGAAGATATCGCCTTCCTTAAGATTGAGGTTACTTAGAACCTCGTGTAAAAGAACTGGAATATGCCTGCTCGAGCTTTTTGCGGTAGTTGTGCCAGCGTTTTTCATTCCAGATTTCTATCCTGTCGTGCACGCCGGTAAAGACTACTGGGTTCCTCAAGTCCGCGAACTCCCGCAAGAACTCCGGTATGAGGACCCTGCCCGCGCCGTCGATGTCGACCTCCGAGGCACCGCTGAAGGTGAACCTCGTATAGCCCTCATCGCGCTGCATATGCCCGGCCTTAGCAACCTCGCTAGAGATTGAAGCCCAGGTCTTGTGCGGATAAAGGAAGAGACAGTTGTCCAAACCGCGAGTGACTACGACCTTAGAGCCAAGCTCCTTGCGGAATTTGCTTGGCAACGAGATTCTTTTCTTCTCGTCGACTTGGTGCGTGTATTCGCCTATGAACATCTGTTTTTGTCTTCATACCACTCTATCCCACTGACATACATCTTATCCCACCAACTACCATTCTACTAGACGGTTATCCCCAGCACTTGTTACAAAAGAAAAGACCGGCATCAGAGATGCCGGTCTTCGTGAATCAACTTCTACTACCCGAAGTCCTCGAGCCTAGCTTGCCCCATCATCTGCTGGATCGGCTGGGCAAACAGGATCAGGAACATCATGACGCTTTCGATCGCGAGGAACGTGATCGGCTGAGCGTAGCCGGCGAAGGAGTGTTGGCTGACTGCAAGGACCGCCGGCGGGCACGATACCCAGAACAGCGTCCACGAGGCCCGCCCCCAGATGTTCTTCTGGCCTTCGGGATTCTGCCAAGCATCCTTCCACGAATCTACCGCTCCAAGGAACAATAGACCGCAGCCTGTAGCGATACCGATGTTCGACTCGCCGAAGATCTGCCAGAGACCGACGCCAATTGCCGCAATCACGAGCTGCGTGATCTGCCAGCGTGACCAGCCAGACTCGCCATACTTAAGAAGAACGGCGACCGCGATCCAAACACCGAGTAGCGTACCGATCAACTGCATGTTGAGCGCGTGCTTCTGGTACATGCCAACAGCAATAACGGTGTCGACAACAGCCCAGATGATCCAGCTCGACTTCGGCGGCTTATAGCCTTTCCACACCACCGAGATGATGAGAGGAACGAAGGCCAAGATGATCAAGGCCCCCGACAGGTTGTTCAGAAACGATTTCGTGGGCACTATCCACCTCGAGTAGAAGTTGTCGATGAACTGCTTACCCTTGTCTAGTATACCATACTATTGGGTCATTTGTCAAGGAGTATTTTAGGGCTAATTATATATACAAAAACGCCCGGGGTCTTAGGAGACCCACGGGCGCTTACAACCACTACTGCATCAGTTGCCGAACTTCAACCGGCCGCCAATGGCGTACCGCAAGTAGGACTCGTCAACACCGGCATTAGGCGGCGGCAGAAGAACTGCCCCCCATGCCGACAAGAGCTTGCCCTTGAGGAGCACCTCTTCCTTGAGTCCGACACCGAGATCCGGTACTTGAATCAATAGCCCCGTCCCTAACCTCTTCGTTAGGAAGTAAGTGCCGTCGGCCCAAAACCAGCCTGCACCTTGCCCGAAGTCCGACTGGACGTAGAGGAAGTGCGGCCTATCTTTGTCCGCGTTGTCGTAATACAGGCTCAGACGAACGCGACGCAGGTTGTCTCCGAAGAGCTCGATGCCAGGACCGGCGGAAATCGCCGTCTCGGCATTCGGAGCGAAGGAGTACCCGAAAGTTGCCTCGCCCCACTCCTCGCCATGATCCTTCGCGTACGAGGCGGTAGCCGTGAGGCCGAACGCTTTCGATCGCTGTAGACCATAGGAGATGGTATGTACCGCCTGGGTCGTATTGCCGATATCGCGACGAGAGAATTCCTTCCCTGTCGCTAGCTGGCTGTCGAACCACAGATACCAGTAGGGCTCGAAAGCCTTGTCGCTTTGCGTGTATGTCGTAGGAGACGCACACGAGAGAAGCAACGCCAGAATGACGTGACACATGGTGCACCTCCCGGTGCGTTGAAGTTATTGACGAAGATCGAACTGCTCTAATTATACTACACAAGAACCTCGTTTGTCAAGCCTCTCCAACCGGGTCGGCGAGCAGGCTAATTCCGTGGCTTCAATGTTGGGAAAAGTATGACTTCCTTGATGTTGTGTACCCCGGTGATGAGCATTACTAGGCGGTCGATACCGATGCCGATGCCGCCGTTCGGAGGCATGCCGTACTCCATAGCCTCGAGGTATTCCATATCGGATGGCGAGATATCCTTCTCCCCCTTTTTGCCCTTCTTGTCTTGTTCTATGTATCTCTCCTTCTGGTCTATGGGATTGTTCAATTCGGAAAAAGCATTCACTAGCTCAACGCCTCCCATGACAAGCTGGAAGCGGTCAATGAGGTCAGGGTTGTCATCCTTCCTTTTGGCAAACGGGTTCGCTGCCACCGGGTAATCAATAAGAAAAGTTGGTTGTATGAGAGTCGGCCTGAGAGTCTTCTTGTACTCATCGTCGCTCATGTCGGGGAATTTCATAACAGTAAAGTCTGCCTCGAGGTCTATGACATTGCCGTCATACTCGAATGAGAGTTTGCCGAAGACGCCCTTAACCACATGCCTCATAAGTTCCTGTATAAAGGCTCGCTGGTGTGCCGCATCTGCATAAGCTTCGTTACTCTCGAGCATGGTGAACTCGGGGTTATGCGTAGTATCTATGCCTTCGTTCCTAAAGCGCTTGCCGAGCTCGAAGACCTTAGGTATGCCTCCAGCAAGAAGCATCTTTATATAAAGTTCCTGCGCTATTGGGAGGAAGAAGTCCATCCCAAGCGCATTGTGCCGAGTGGTGAAGGGTGCTGCCGTAGCTCCTCCGGCAAGAGGCTGGAGGTTGGGCAAGTCGACCTCGACAAAATCCTTATCAAGATAAAACTGTCTTATGAGAGAAATGATCTTCGACCTCGTCATGAAGCGGGCTTTGACCTCTGGGCTCGCGATAAGGTCTAGGTAACGCTTCCTGAAGCGCTCTTCGACGTCCTGGAGGCCGTGCCATTTCTCTGGCAAAGGGCGCAGGGACTTAGCGAGCATGCGCAGACTCTCGACGAGTATTGTCTTCTCGCTCTGTTTGGTTAGAAACAATGTACCCTTCACCTCTATGAAGTCGCCAATGTCGAAGGTCTCGTTGAATAGCTCGAAGTCCTCCTCCTTGGTTGGCTCACCACGCTTTAGCAATGCCTGAAACTTGCCCGTACCGTCGTCGAAGTCGAAGAAGACAATCTTGCCTTGCCCGCGTATGCCGAGGATGCGGCCCACGAGATGGAGAGATTCGCCTTTCTCAGCCAATGTATCAAAATCCTTAGACGCTTCAGAGAGCGTCTTGTCCTGTTTGGAAGTAGTTGGGTATGGATTTATACCTCGCTTCTCTAGTTCGCGGAGTTTGGCGAGCCTGCCCTCACGTATTTCATCAATAGATGCCACACTACTATTTTATATCAACTATCTTGTAGCTCATAGAGCCGGATGGAGACTCGAAGGTGAACTTATCACCCTTGCCCTTGCCCATGGCTGCAGAGCCGAGTGGAGAGCGAACAGATATCTTGCCGCTAGCGGCGTCGGACTCCTCGGAGCCAACGATAGTGAAGACCTTCTTCGAGCCGTCGCTGTCGCGCAGCAATGTAACGGTAGTACCTACGGCTACGATGTCTGTGTTGTGCGAGGAGACGATGGAAGCTGACTTCAAGAGTGCCTCTAGGTGGTTAATGCGGTCCTCGACCACAGCCTGCTCATTGCGAGCCTCGTGGTACTCAGCATTTTCCGAGAGGTCTCCGAGAGACTTGGCATACTCAAGGTCCTTGGCTATCTCAGTGCGCTTCTCGCTTTTGAGATAGTCGAGCTCCTTCTTGAACGAGTCATATTTGTCCTGGGTCAGGTATTCCATGGTCGTCAATATTGGGGCATATGATACCAGAAGTTACCCAAAAATCAACCTCAGCTGTGGACATTTACTTCAGGTATTCGGGAGTATTTATAGCCATCCAGTCGAGGACGGTGCGCATGACGTAGGTAGCTCCAACGACGTTTGCCACAGGGCCCTGCTCCATGATGATGGCGAAGGCGTACTTGGGATGCACATAGGGAAAGAAGCCTGATATCCAGGAATTCACCTTAGACTTAGAGACTCCGAGCTCGGCGGTACCAGACTTGGCCGCCACTTGTACAGCAGGCACTGAGAGTGCTCCGGCAATGCCTGTAGTCACTGCCTGCCTCATGCCCTCTCGCACTATCTTGAAATCCTCTTCAGGCACATCCACATGTTTGAAAACTCTCGTATCTTGCGTATGTCCTCCAGTAAGTACTGATGGTAGGAGGAGATCTCCTCCGTTCGCAAGTGCCGCTACCCAGCGCACGGCCTCAAGGGGCGTGACCTGCGTGCCGTATTGGCCGATAGCTGTGTGATACGTATCACCCAAGCGCCAGTCTGGGTCGTCGGGGAAGTTGGCAATCTTCCAGCTAGGCGTAGCTATCGTGCCCTGCGCCTCAGCCGGCAAGTCTATGCCTGTCTTCTCTGCCATGCCAAAGAGTTGGAAGTACTTATCAATCTTAGAGATACCGAGCCCGGCCTGATTCTCAAATCCGCCGCCGACCTCGTAAAAGTAAACATCGGAGGACACTGCTAAAGCGTCGCGCATAGACACCCAGCCATGTGCCCGCCAGTCCTTAAATATAGAAGGGTGCTTGGGGTCGTATGGATTCGCTAGCGAGATAGAGCCGGTCGAGAGTATCTTCTTGAGCGGGTCTATAACACCCTCGCCCAAGGCGCCTAGAGCAACTACGGGCTTCACTATAGAGCCTGGAGTGTAGAGGCCTGAGACAGCACGGTTTAGGAAAGGTTTCTCCGAGGAGGTCAGGAGTCGAGCTATCTCTTTTTTGTCAGTACCAGATGTAACGATATTTTGATCATACTCAGGATAACTTGTGAGAGCGAGTATCTCGCCCGTGTGCACATCCATGATGACCCCTGCCCCGCCAGTGAAGCCCTTGTCCTTGGCGAGAGACTTCATCGACTGATACAGCTCTTGAGTGAGCTTGGCATCGAGCGAGAGCGTGAGATCCTCACCCTTCTGCGGGGACTCGATGAGGCTCTCGGAGCTCACCTTGCCCAAAGCGTCGGTCTCGGTGAGTTTGGAGCCGTTCTTGCCCGTGAGCAAGGCATCGTATATCTTCTCCACTCCGGCTTGGCCGTGGTAGGCCTCGTCGTAGTAGAAGCCCTTAGAGTCGCGCGAAGGATACTTGAGATAACCCACGACAGAGGCCAAGCCGTCGAGGCTCGCATAGACCCTACCTGCGTAGTCGCTCTCATCGGGTTTAACGCCGTTCTCCGCTAGTGGTACTTTGTTCCTATCGAAGATAACTCCTCTATCGGCGAAGATGACGCTCCTCTCGAGCCTGTTCCTCTCGCTCACAAGAGCATATGACGCGCCCTTGACCACCTGGAGGCCTATGAGCTTGCCGCCAAGAAAGACAATGACAAAGAGGAAAACAAGTTTGATGAAAAAGAAGTTCGTATCCCCTATCGGCTCCTCCATCCTGCCCTCAAAACGATCTCTGTCGAGTCCGGGCAAGTTGGCCGAGTCGAGGAAGATGTCCTCGGGATTGATCTCCCGGCTTCCTCGCTTGAAGCGCCTTTTTAATTGTCTCCAGACTTGGTTTAGCATTTGTATTTAAGATTGGAAGCGCAAGTGCTCTCGAAGCGGGACCGCAAAGAGCGTGAGGACGGCAGCAAGGAAAGCGAAGGGCATGCCAAAGAGTATATCTCCATGTCCTGCTCCTCCATATAGCACATCAACAGCAAGACCTAAGCCTACGGACTCAAGGTATAAAGGAAAAAGAATTACGCCTACGACTATAAGCGGCAAGTAGAGCCAGTATGGGGCAATGAGGATGAAGATGAGCGTAACGATAGTGAAGGCTATACGCATCCCGTTAGAAGTTAATGCTTATAAACATTGAGGTAATGATATACCGAGAAGGAAATACCAGAGAACTTCTAACGGGACGCATCGATTTGATATTAGGGCCGAATAGTTACGAAGCGCACGCTGCCCACATTTGCCACCCCTCTCACAAGCACGTGCTTCGCCGAGTCTGTGGGCTCGACGTCAACTGCTTGTACTACGCCCATGAGCTCAGGCCTGAGACCAAGGGTGAGCACCTTGTCGCCTGGCTCGACCGTTATCTCGCGTGGCAAGTCGAGCTTGAAGGTTCCTCCGCCCTTGCCCACAAGCGTCACCTGAACACCGCCCCTCTCAAGGACAGCTTGGGTCTCCTCGCCGCTCCCAGAGTAGAGAGCGACCTTTGACTCGTGGCTCATGGTCTCGCGCACGAGACCAAGTGCCCCACCCAAAGGAAGCGATGCTCTCTGCCCCACCCTTACCCCCTCGCCCTCACCAGCATCTACCACGAGTATGTCGTAGGGAGTCTCGGGCGGATGTACTAGCACTCCAGCGGCAACTCCTGCCACACTCTCATCACGACCGTATCGTGAGAGGACCTCGTCCCGGCCGCCTTCGAGAGTGCGGTAGGACAGAAGTAAGGTCTCGTAGGATGAGAGCTCCTGCTTTAGAAGCTCGTTCTCTCTTATAAGAGCGTCTTTGCTTCGTACGAGGTCGATAGTGTTGCGCAGCGTCGTTGAGAACACGTTCTCCGCTCGCCAGACTGGCGAGACAGCCGTGACTATATATGAGCGCAGGAGGACAAAAACTATGATGGCAAGCGCGAGAACAGACGCCACCAAGGTGAGGCGCTTCCTCCCTGCTAGCCCGGGATCAGATCTTCTGCGGAAGTTCGTCTTCATTTTCTATAAGGATATCTCTAAAGCGCTCGACGTCCTCGAGCACCACTCCGGTGCCGCGAGCCACAGCCGAGAGCGGGTCAGAAGCCACATGTATAGGTATGCCTAACTCCTCCTCAAGGAGCTCCGGAAGGCCTCGGAGGAGCGCACCGCCGCCTGAGAGGAAGATGCCTCGGTCTATGACATCCGCGAGTATCTCTGGCGGCGTGGCCTCGATGACCTCGCGCACGGCATTCACTAAAGCCTCGATAGAGCCTCCCAAAGCCTCGCGTATGTCAGCGTCGGTGATGATAACCTCTCGAGGCAAGCCGGTAACTAAGTCGCGGCCCTTGACCCTCGCCTCATACAAAGTGTCGCTTGGGATGAGAGCCGTGGCGGAGAACTTGACTGCTTCGGCGGTCTTCTCACCAATGAGGATTTTAAATTGGTTCCTCACATACGAGATGATGTCTTGGTTGAAGCGGTCGCCTGCAATGCGCAGATTCTTCGTCCTCACCATGCCGCCAAGCGAGAGCACTGCGATGTCTGATGTGCCGCCGCCGATGTCTAGCACCATGCTCCCTACTGGGTCATGTATAGGTAGGCGCATGCCGATGGCTGCGGCCATCGGCTCCTCGATGATGTGCACAATACCCGCGCCGGCGCTCCGCGCTGCGTCCCGCACGGCGCGTATCTCAACCGAGGTAATGCCTGAGGGCACTCCGACAATCACCCTTGGGGCGAGTATCTTTCTTGAGTGGCCTTGAGCCTTGCCCAAGAGGTATGCGAGCATCTCCTCAGTGACCTCGAAGTCAGAGATGACTCCGTCGACAAGCGGGCGGATAGCCTTGATGTGGCCGGGCGTGCGCCCGAGCATGGCCTTGGCCTCCGCGCCGACAGCTACTACCTGACCTGTCTTCTGGTTTACCGCTACTACCGACGGCTCATTCAAAACTATGCCTCTGCCACGCACATAGACCAAGGTGTTGGCTGTGCCTAAGTCGATGCCAATATCATGGGAGAAGAGTCTCCGCAGTTTTTCCTTAAACCCGGCCATGGCATTAATCCTTAAGCTCCTGAAGCAAATGCTCGAGGCTCACCTCGCTAGTCTTGCCAGTCTCTCGGTCAGTAAGTTCGTAGAGCTTCGACTCGAGAGTCTTCTTGCCAACAGTGATGCGGCTAGGGATGCCTATGAGGTCCGCGTCAGCGAACTTCTCCCCCGCTCTAGCGTCACGGTCGTCAAAGAGGACTTCAATACCTTCCGCAGTGAGGGTCTTGTAGACCTCATGAGCCAATGCCTTGATATCGGCATCGTCATGCACCGCGAGTATAAGATGCGCGCGGAAAGGAGCGATGGACTTGGGCCAGACTATGCCCTTCTCGTCGCTTAGAGCCTCGACTACCACTCCCATGAGGCGAGTGACGCCAATACCGTATGAGCCGAGATGCACAGGCACGCTCTTGCCCCCCTCGTCCTTGTACATGAGTCCAAGCTGCTCTGACTTAACCCCGCCAAAATCGAATATGTTGCCAACCTCTGCCGCCGTCTCCTCTACGAGGTCAGCGCGATTCACCCCGAGGTCGCTTAGGACTTCGTCAGTGAGCACTTCTTTATTGATAGCGATACCCTTCTTCGTATCTACATATATAGTATCCTCGCCGGCAGGCAAGATGGTTTGGAACTCGTGGCTAAACTTAGTGAAGGCCCCTCCAGAGGCAAAGGTGAGGCGGGTCAGCTCTCCTAGCCCTACTCTCTTGAATACATTGAGGTACGCCTCGATAACCGAATCATAGAACTTCTTGTGCTCCTCAGGATTAGTGGTGTACGAGTACATGTCCTTCATGAGGAACTCTCTGCCTCGCATGATGCCGCTCTTGGCGCGGAGCTCGTTCCTTAGCTTAGTTTGGAATTGGTACACATACGCAGGTAGGTCGCGGTAGCTACTGACGAAGTTCTTCATCATGTCGGTGATAGGCTCCTCATGCGACCAGCCAAAGCCAACCTCCGCTCCGCTCTTGAGTGCAGATTTGAACCAAACATCCACCTTCTCGTCACTCCAGCGATCAGTCTTCTCCCAAAGCTCCTTGCGCTGGAGAGTGGTCATAGATATCTCCTCCCCGCCGAGCCTGTTCATCTCCTCGCGCACAATGTGCTTTATCTTCTCTAGCACTCTGAGGCCGAGAGGCAAGTAGGCATATGCTCCGGCCATCTCCTTGTGTATGTATCCTCCTCGTATCAAAAGTTCGGCATTCCTAGAGACCTCGTCCTTGGGCGCATCCTTGCGAGTCTTCGTGAAAAGCCTGCTCTGTAACATGGCACTATAGTACCCGAAAAACGGAGGTAAAACTAGGCAGCCAGATCTTTCTTGATATCCAAATCGTTTAGCTTCTCATGGAACATATTGCATATCATGTCCCGGTCCGAATTCCATAAGTTGAGCACATCTTTATTGTTGGCTATAAAGTCGTTGAAGAATGACTCAAAATCATCATTATGCTTTTCAAACCAAACCTTCTCGCATTCGCCGTCCTCATCAAAGGCACATACGCCAGCAAGCAGCGCGCCGCGAATCTCCTCTCTGACTATATTGATATCCTCAACTGACTCCCGGCTTTCGCTTGATTTTGGTATTTCGAAATTCATAGGGATATTATACCAAGTGGGCGATGTCTCGAACAGTGATTAACACCATAAGGATAATGAGGAGAGCGAAGCTCACAAGGTTGAGTTTATTGAAGAGCTCCTTAGACAAACGCCTCTTACGCAGGCGCTCGACTATGACGATGAGGAGTCTGCCTCCATCTAGAGCCGGTATAGGGATGAGGTTAATGATAGCGAGGTTCACCGAGATGAGAGCGGCGAAGTAGAGTATGTATGAAAGGCCGAGCGACTTGGCCATGCCGACGATGGATACTAGGCCGACAGGTCCGACTACGTCCTTCACCTCAGAGCTAAATATGGATGTGATGGTGAGCCAAGTAATCTTCCCTGTAGTGAGGAGACCATGCCATATGCCAGCAAAGAAGCCATGTTGTACAAAGCTCCCTCCGCTCTCTATGCCATGCATGAGCATGATAGAGAAGAGGAGCCAAGCAAGGGCGAAATTGGCAAGAACACCTGCTAGGAGAACAAAGGGCTTCCTCTCCCCTTCCTCCTCCATGCGCACAAAGCCGCCAAATGGCAGCCAGTTGAGAGTGAAGTCAGTATCCTTCCACCTGAAGAGCTTCTTTGCCCTGGGCGGGAAACCGACACCAAACTCCTCGACCTTTACCCCAAGCCTCTTGGCTACGACGAAGTGACCCAATTCATGGACAATGACTAAGACAGACAGAATGATGAGGAATAATAAAATTGTCATATGCCGAGCCTGCGAGGCATCATTCAGAGATTTCTTTCTCCTTCTTTGCTAAGAGCTCTTCGAGCTTCTTGTTCGACTCGTCTACGAGCTTCTGCAAATCTTGCTTAGCGCGGAAAGCATCGTCCTTGCCCATCTTGCTATCCTTCTCCTGCTTGTCGACGTCGGAGTGTATCTTCTCGCGCTCGGTGCGGACGCGGATGCGGGCTTCCTCGAGCTTCTGCTTCGCCACTTTGGCAAGCTCGGTGCGTCGCTCAGCCGTGAGCGAGGGGAAGTTCACTCGTATACCTTTATCGTCCATAGACACCGAGAGTCCTAGGCTCGACTGGCCTATGGCTGTCTCTATAGCCTTCGACACTGCGGCATCCCAAGGCACTATGCGGATAGACTGCGGGCCTTCGACATTTATATTGGCTACTTGGCTAATGCTCATCTTGCTGCCGTATGCATCGACCTGTATGCCATCGAGGATAGCAGGCATAGCTTTGCCAGTACGAAGACCTGAGTACTCCTTCTTGAGCCACTCCACAGCATTGTCCGCCCCAGCCTTGAATTGAGAAAAGTTATATGCCATTTCTGTTTATTATCTTTGAATTTTAGCATGAATTCTGCGTATGTTTATAGGCCTATTTTAGAGCTTGACAAATGGCTATATTTATGATAGTATATAAGAAGATGTACGGTTCGGGGATTTCCCCCGGAACGGAACTCCTGTACTGGAGCTTACAATGCCGAGCAACGAGATTAACCTGAGCAGCTCAGTCCTCACTTCCTTCGAGGTTGTGCGCAAGGCGCTGGAGATTCGCTACGGAGCTCAAATCAGCTTCGTAGGTTCGATGAAAATCACGCCCGACGATCCGGACAGAACGCCCGGCTCGAAACGCCAGGTCGTTCTACAGACCAAGTTCGACACGATGAAGGGGACCCTTCGTATCATGGTCGAACTGGGACTCAGCGCAATCGTGTTCCTCGAGTATATCGACTGCGCATGGCGCTTCGATTACGCCGAGGTGCGGGTGCAGAATCCGAACGACCAATCGGCACGCACCGACGGGAGCTACCGGTACACTGTTTGCTATGCGAAGGAGCGCCAGTATGACACCCATCTGTTTGTCGGAGACCCGCTAGACAACATCAGCTATCGCGGCCATGATATGAGCGATAGGGTCGAAGTGAAGTGGTGAGTGGCTCACGCCGCCCGAGAGTTAGAGTCGCCCGACTCAACTCGGGCGGCTTTCTTTTATAAAACCAGTGCTAAGTGTTCGAGGATAAGCCTCGGCATGGCACCGGAGTCGCGGGCATAGGTGCGGAGTTCTAGGACCTTCTTCTGCATTTCAAGCGGGGCCCCATCGGCGCGGAGCTTGAGGAGGAGTGAGTCGAGGAATAAGGCCAAAGCACCGGCTCCCCTCTCTTCCTTCTCATCGGCGAACTTCTTGGCGAAGTCGATACGCTGCTTGAGAGTCTTCGTAAGAAATTTCTCCACCTCTTTGTTCTTGCCTAGTTCGCCTCCGACTCTAACTTGATGCAATCGTGACAGAAGCGTGGGCAGGAAGACGCTCGACTCCCTAGCCGAGATGAAGAAGTGGGTATTCGCTACTGGGTCCTCAAAGGTTTTGAGGAGCGCATTCTGCGCCTCGGAGGTGAACTTGTTTGCATGTATGACGAAGACCTTCCGCGCCTTATCTCCTTTGCCAAAAGCCTTCTCTATAGCCCTGTCACTTAGCTCTCTCGCATCATCTACGCCAAAGACATCTTGAGAGATGACGAAGACATCCGGATTGCCGACAGGGCTAATGCCAGACTCATCAAAAACATCCTTGAGATACTCGTCTGCTTCATCTCGCTCACCTATTAGTAGATAGGCGTGATGCTGCATGTTCTACTTGATTACCGAATTTTTAGTGTGGCTTCTCGACCTTCAAGAGTTCAACGTCGAAGATGAGGGTAGAGTTCCCTGGTATAGGACCGACTGCCTGAGCGCCGTAACCGAAGTCAGGAGCGATAGTGAGGCGTCTCTTGCCTCCGACCTTCATACCAACAACACCCTGGTCCCAACCCTTGATAACCTGGCCTGTGCCGAGGACGAAAACGATAGGCTGGCCTCTGTCGTGAGAGCTGTCGAAGACCTTGCCATCAGTGAGAGTGCCTACATAGTGGACGGTAACGGTGTCGCCAGGCGCAGCTATGGCTCCGCTGCCTACTACTGTATCTGTGGTCTTAACTCCGGTTGGTTGGGTATTCACTTGTGCTGGGTTAGCTTGTGTCTTAGGGGTAAAAAGGCTCATGAACAGGTTCCCGTAGAAGAGGAAGCCGACTGTGCCGAGAGCCGCTGCCACTCCTATGGCGATATTTGTATTCTTTTTCATAATAATCTTAAGAGTATATGTTATTATACCGCGTATGGAGAAAGAACAAAACGTCCACACTCTGACCAAAGAGGAGATACAGGGCGTCGCCAGAGAGCGCGTGGAGGAAATAGCCAAGGAGTTCAAGGCCGGATTCAAGTTCCTCGAGGACTACCCTAAGTCAGTAACCTTCTTCGGCTCATCTCTCATGAAGGAGGACAATCCTTATTGCCTCTCAGCCCGCAAGCTCGCAGGACGCATATCTACTGAACTTGGATACTCAGTGCTCACTGGTGGAGGTCCGGGCATCATGGAGGCAGCCAATCGAGGCGCGACTGAAGCCGGCGGCACCTCGCTCGCCATCACTATCAAGCTCCCTACGCCTCAGACCATAAACCATTTCATAACTAGTGAGATAGACCCTTACTACTTCTTCGTGAGGAAGGTCTGTCTCGGCTTCTCGGCAGAGGCTTTCATCTTCTACCCAGGAGGCTTTGGCACTCTCGACGAGTTCTTCGAGATAATCACTCTTATACAGACAAGGAAGATTGTTGGCGTGCCTCTTATCTGCGTCGGTAGCGACTACTGGAAGTCTCTTGAGCGCTTCATGCAAGCTGAGCTCCTCTCTCGAGGCACGATACTCCCTGAGGACCTCCTCTTATACAACATCACTGACGACCACGACGAAATACTTGAGATTATCAAGAAAGCTCCTATAAGAAACGGTCTGGAATTCCACCTTAATGCTGAAGTGCCTACCTCGCCTACAGTCTAAATTTACTTAAAGAAGATGGGTACTGCGTAGTATCGCGCGTTGGCCTCAAGGCCTGAAGGATTGTCATTCATGAAGACGACTGCACCCTCGTTTGAAGTATTGCCGGAGAACACAATCGTACCAGTGAAGGGTACCGTGCCAGTAGCCTGCATCCAATCCCCCTGCGCGGTAATGGTGCCGCGGCCAAGGACCTTACCGTTCGTGTCTATGACCATGACAGGAGCCGATGCCTCGAAGTACCATCCGCCCTTGGCTCTGCCCGTAACAGTGAGAGGAGAGGTTATCTTGTCGCCGAGCTTGGGCTTAGTTATCACTATGTCCCCTGCGCTTGCCTGTGTGCCGACTATAGGGAGTATAGGCGTGCCTTTGACAGCGCCATTGTTGCCAGATGATGGGGTCGAGGTAGCTGTCTGGCCATCATCTATAGCATCCACAGAATCTCCCCTCTGGCTGTATATAAGCCATCCCAAAAGCACTACCACTACGAGCGCAACAACCCAAACGACGGATTTTTTCATATGTCTATAGACGTTTACTTGAATAGATTCTTAACTGCGCCGCCCACGAATTCCTCGGCATAGTCACGGAATTTGTATAGGAGGGGTTTGCCGGCGAGACTCCTCTTGGGGTCATAGAGTTCCTTGTACTTGCTCCCCCTATCCATTATAAGGTCAGTTAGGATTTTCCCCGATATGGCGGAGTAAGTCATGCCGTTCCCTGAGAAGGCCGCCGCGACGTATTGATGCTCTGCATATTCGCCAATGAGAGGTAAGCCGTCCGAGGGCTCAAGTATCCCGCCCTGCCACTTGTGCGAGACTTTATATTTAAGACCGGTGAAGGTGTCATCGATGAACTCCTTCAAAGCCCTGAAGCTCTTGCCCTCCTCGAAGCCGAGCTCGGCCCTGTGGTCCTCCCCGCCGACTATCATGGTCTGCTTGTCCTCCTCATCATCAACGCGGAAGTAGTGGTACGGATTGCGATTGTCCTCGTATAGGCCCACTTCGAGAGAGTCTTTGGGTATCTCGAGAGCGTATACATAGGTCACATACATACCCTTCTTGAAGTGGGTCGGCTTAGGATTGTTGAAGGGTTCATAGGTTGCGACGACCACGTCCTTAGCCTCGACAGACCTACCCGACTTCGTGAGTATGTGCACGCCGCCCGCGCTTGGAGTGAGCTCTGCGGCCTCAGCCTTCTCGTGGAATTTAACGCCATTCTTCTCCGCAGCTTTTATAAGCCCCCTTAGGAACTTCATCGGGTGATATTTGGCTTGGCCGGGCATTTTCATCGCTCCGGCATTAGTGAAGCCCTTGAGCGGACTCTCTAAGAGTCCAGCATTGAAGCCGAGTCTCCTTACCTCGGACTCTTCATCGCGCAGAGTCTCAAGCTCCTTATCGTCCTTGGCATAAGTGTGTATTGGCACTCTCATGAAGTCGCAGTCTACCTTCTCCTCTTGTATGACCGCCTCTATCTGGTCGATAGCCTCGCGGCCGGCAAGCCAGGAGAGTTTGGCCTTCTCGTCACCAAACATTTTTACAAGGTCAGAAAGGTCGGTATCGATGACTTGTGTGATGAAGGCTGTGGTATAGAGAGTGGCCGCGCGGCCGAGCTTGTCCGCCTCAAGCAAAATGACCGACTTGCCCGCCTTAGACAGAAGATACGCTGTCCATATGCCAGCTATCCCGCCGCCGACTATGCAGACGTCTGCCTGAGCGTCCTCGCGTAGAGGCTCGAACTCTGGCATGTCTTCGATTTCCCAAACGCTAGACATAAGTTAAGATGTGGTTATGAAGAAAATAATACTCATAGTACTGGCCCTACTTCTCATAGTCGGACTAGGGATAGGACTCTCTTTACGACGAGCCGGCGCGCCGACCGTGACACAGGATGAGCTCACAGCCACCTCAACTGCGGCTACGACAACTACAGTGGTCTCTCCTTTGCCGAAGCCCACTCCGGGAATCCGGAGTGACAAGGACAGGGCTTGGGACCTCTTTCAAAAGTATCTCCAAGCTGCCAAAGACCACGACCTAGCTACAGTGAAGTCTCTCTCCTACCAAGTATCGCCAGACTGCTTTGATGCTGCTAAGACAAAGGAGTGCAACGCTCGCATGGACACGGCCTACTACTATGGAAGCGCTATAGAGAAGAGCTCGCTCACGCATGTGGTCGGCGATGCTAAGCAGCTCATACTAGTCGGAGATTATAAGGAAAAGATAGATGAGGAGGCAATAACCCTGACGAGGCGCATTGTCTATTTTACAAAACAAGATGGGGATATAAAATTCCTCTCCCTGAGCCCGTTTGACGGATTCTTCAAGCTCATCGTCGCAGGCTCGGCTGACGCCACCTCAACTACTGAAACTAGGCTCAAGGCTCTCATAGTAGACACAGATATGGATATCGCACCTGATGCCATCGAGACCTGTACTGACCCAGGCGCGCCAGCAGATTGTGCAAAAACCGACCCAAATAAAAAAGACTCCAACGGGAACGGATGGTGGGACTCCATAGAAGCGCTATTCTATAAGAAATAACGGGAGTAACCCTCTGAGAAGGAACTCTAGAGCTCTACTGGGAGCTTCACTGCCCTCGGCTTCTTGAAGAAGTTCAAGAATGCTGCCCACATAGAGAGCTTTACTGGCTTGTGGCTCTCGGCGTAGCGAGAGAGCACGGCGAACATCTCGCCCTTCTGTCGCGAGGTTAAAGAGACCTTCCTAACCTTATCTAAACTATTTTCGAACTGTGATTTGTGTATTGTCATTTATTTTACGTCATAGTGCATAGCCTCTCGTAAGATCCTAAGCCCTCTGTTAATGCGCACGGACACAACATTGGCAGACTCCCCTATTATCTCTGCTATCTCCTTGGGCTTAAGTCCTTCTACGCAGCGCAGGTATACCGCGTCGCGGTAGGTCTCGTCCAAAGCGTTTATCTTCCTCACCAGGTTCTTGGCCTCCGCCTCTATCTCTATGCCGGCGGATGAGGAAAGGAGCTCGTTCTTGTCCTCGGAGCCCTCGATGAGCATGCTCTCTAAGGAGACTGCCTTCTTCTTCCTATACCAGTCAATGATGAGGTTCCTTGCTACAGCGAAGAGGAAGGCTCTGCAGTTCTTTATCTGCTTGTCCTTGCAGAGCGTATCCCAGAAGCGCATGAAGGTGTCCTGGGTCAAATCAAGGGCCAAATCATGATCAGAAGTGCGCAAAAGGCAAAATCGAAAGACCGAGTCGGCCTCTGTTCCATATACTTGTTCGAACTGTTGTTGCACTTGGTTCTGAATGGCGATTGAGTCCTTAATCCGCCCAAACAGTCTAGACGGTCGAAGAGGTCTATTATTACAGGTAAGAGCCCCTCTCTACAAGCGTCATTGGTTGTACAGACAGGGTGTGGCAATAGAGAAGCCTCCACTCTGCTGACACAGCATTAGCATTAATTAAATAACAGATAACATGTCTAGAATTACAAACAGATTTATGAGCATTCCGCTCGGCCTCTCGCTCCTAGCAATGGCAGCGACTGCAAACGCACAAGTAGCTCAGCCTATGGTTGGCATCCAGCTCTTGAGCTCAGGACTTACTTCGCCATTGGTTGCATCCTCTACTGGTGCCACCATCGCGCGCCTCGTCCTCGACACCACAGGATCTCCTGAGGCAGTCAGGATCTCGAGCCTCCCATTCGCACTCTCACTCGGCAACGGCGCAGTAGCCTCGACCCTCACCAACTGTAGAGTTGCGAACGAGTCGAACTCAGGAGTCAACTTGAGCACCCCAACTGGCTCAACTTCAGGCTTGGTCTCCGGTCTCAACACCGTAACCTTGAGCTCGCCTCTCGTATTGCAGGCAGGCACCGTTACCACTCTTGACCTCGTCTGCGACCCTTCGGCAGGACTCGTCACTGGCGGTACCTTCACTGTAAGCGTGAACACAGCTAACGTAGCAGCTACTGGCAACTCTACTGGTCTCCCAGCAGTCGTTACCGTACGCGGAGCTACTCCAGTAGTTATCCCTCCGGTCATCATCCCTACTGTTCCTAACACAGGTGCAGGCGGCGATGCTTCCACGAACGTCGCTCTCCTCTTCGGCGCCATCACCTTGGCAGTCGCAGGTATAGCACTTACCAGGAAGACAGCACAGGCTCGCTAATAGTAGATTAGCTAAAGCAATGAAAGCGGGCGCCCTTGCTACCAAAATAGAAGGCGCCCGCTTTCGTTATACTACTAAAATGCAAAGCAACCCCCACAAGTCCTTAGGCATCCTCCTCATAGTCCTTGGAGTTGCCCTAGCGAGCTTCATCATAGTGCGCTCCACTCTCTACGCGCCGGATACCGAGCTAGAGCCTCCTATAAACGAGCCCGTAGCCTCGGTCGTGATGGCTACAAGCTCGGTCATTGCGAGCGTCGCTACAGGGACTCCCAAGACCACTCCTGCTGTGACTGCAGTCCCCTCCCACTACCCTGTGAGACTCTCTGTGCCAAGCGCTAATGTGAATGCTGGTGTCCAGTATGTAGGTATAAAAGCTGACGGCTCTATGGCCAATCCCTCGAACTTTACCGATGTGGCTTGGTACAAGCGCGGTACAACACCAGGCGAGCCCGGTAGCGCGGTCATTGCGGGACATGTCGACAACGCTCTCGCTCTCTCCGGAGTCTTCAAGCATCTTGCCGATACCAAAGTCGGCGACGATGTCTACATAACGCGCAAAGATGGGGTGAAGCTCCACTTCAGAGTGACCAAGGTAGCCTACTACCCGTACAAGGAAGCGCCCAACCGAGAGATATTCCTCTCTAGCGACGGCAAGGCGCACTTGAACCTAGTAACCTGTGCCGGCACTTGGATATCCTCCGCCCACTCCTACGACAAGAGGTTGGTGGTCTACACCACGTTAGTGGAATAGATAGGGAAAGATGAAAGCCCCGCTCCGACCTAGGTCGGAGCGGGGCTTTTTAGTACTCGGCGTTGAGCCGTTGCCAGTTCTCTAAGCCCTTTGGCCAGATTGCTTCGGAGTTCTGCTTGCAAAGCGGGCACTCCTCCGGTTTCCAGCGCGGCATGGGGTAGTTCACAAGCGAGACTATCTGCTTGCCTCCCACTTCTTCCAAGCCAGAGCGATTGACGAGACTTGCGACGAAAGGTACGACCAGGGCTCCTGCGCGCGAAACCGCCTCAGCCATCACCTCGACACTTCCGCCTGAAGTGATGACATCCTCGACGATGAGCACGCATTCGCCTTTGCGAACTGAGCGCCTCTTGAAGGCCATGGCCGGTTCACCATTCACGATCTCTTTTTCGGCGTATACGTTTCGGCATACAGGTAGGCCACGGCGATTGGTGACGTGTCGAGACAGATCGTGCGCCAGGGAGACAGCGCCCATCGCAGGACCGACAACGCAATCAATCACCCTGTGATCTAGGTCGTGTCCACGCAGCAGATTGAGAAGCTCCTGAGTTGCCTGACTCACAAGAGTGGCATCCTCGAGCACCTGCTCGGCGTCGAAGAAGCCATTCGAGTGCATGCCCGACGTCGTGAGTAAGGCATGTGGCCGCTTGGGGTCTCCATCATGAGCCCAGAACGCTGACATCTTCCGGAACTCGTCTATCCAATACTGTTGGTCGCGAACTCGCATCTGAACCTCCAGGGTTCGTTAAGGTCTGGCGCTACCTTAGCCCAGCCAGATATTTAAATCAAACGGAAACTAAAACAGATTTACTCTATGAAAGTAAGTGCCTTACCCTTCTTCTGTGCACGGCCTGTGCGGCCGATGCGGTGAACATAGTCCTCGTAGGTGGCTGGGAGGTCGAAGTTGATGACGTGAGAGACATCATTGATGTCGAGACCTCTCGCAGCCACGTCGGTAGCTATGAGAGCCTTGGTCTTGCCCGCCTTAAAGTCGGCGAGAGCCTTCTGTCTCGCGTTCTGGAGCTTGTTGCCGTGGATGGCCTCAACGGAGACGCCGCTCTCACGGAGGAACTTAGTTAGCCTGTCAGCGCCGTGCTTAGTACGGGTAAAGACGAGTACCTTGTCGAAGTCCTCTTGTATCAAAAGGTCGAGTAGTATCTCTGCCTTGTTCTCGCCCGGAGCCACGCGGATGACATCTTGGTCGATGTTCTTCGAGGTGTCGCGAGTCTTCACTGAGATGCGAGCCGGCATAGTGAGGAAGTCCTTGATGAGCCTCTCTATCTCAGGCGAGAGCGTTGCGGAGAAGAAGAGCGTATGCCTGTCCTTAGGCATCTTGTCCATCATGAAGCGCATATCGTTTATGAATCCCATGTCGAGCATCCTGTCGGCCTCGTCGAGGACTACAGTATTGAATTTAGACAGGTCTAGGTTCCTAGACTCTATGTGGTCCTTCAAGCGGCCGGGCGTGCCAATGACAAAGCTGTGCTTGTGGCGAAGCTCTGATATCTGCTTGCCCATGCCTGCGCCGCCGATGCAAACTACAGAGAAGAGTCCTGACCCCTTAGCGAAGGCGCGGAGCTCCTCGTCTATCTGGTATGCAAGCTCGCGGGTAGGGACAACGATGAGCACCTTGGTCATAGGCGCCTTAAGTATCTTGTCGATGAGCGGTATGAGGAAGGCGGCTGTCTTACCGGTACCAGTGTTCGCAATACCTACGATGTCCTCACCGCGGAGTATGTGAGGGATGGACTTGTCCTGTATGGGAGTCGGGGTTATGTAGCCCTTCTCCTCGATATTGTTTTTCAAGAGCTCGTCTACGGCAAAGTCCCTGAACTTGTGCTCAGGTATGTAGACCTCAACCTCCTCAGTGATAACCGCCTTGTTGACGAACTTGGTTATGTCGAAAAAGGACTTCTGTGGGCGTTTGCCGGCAGGTCGTGAGAATCTATTTGTATGTTGCGATCGACCGTGGAAGGGTCTTCCGCTCTGCGGCCTAAAACCGCGGCTTCTTTCTGGCATATGTGTTAAACCTCGCTCGTGAGGTTTAAGGCGAGTGCCTAACGTAGTAGATGAATCTAAAACGAAACCTTATGAGTGTTAGTTACTTAGTGAGTATATACCAGCAGGAGTTACTTGTCAAGTCTAGTTGCTTGAGATGTTCCACTTCACGCTCTCTGCCATCTGCTCGAGGGTGTCCTCAATCTTGCCTTTGTCGAACTCCTTCACACCGAGCTCTGGAGGATAATTGCCGATATTCGTCGAGTGGATAGTGTACTCGATAGCGTAACAGTCGCCGTCGAAGATGCCGTGATATACGGTCGAGTCATAGCGGTTCCCTGCCGCAGCATCACTTTGGTTAAACTTTGTGAATTGGTAACCCGAGATGGTCACTGTGCTCTTGTCAGTAAAGTTGTCATGCACTACGGCGCAGTTCTTTATCTCAGCGGCATCCGCTGACCTCCCTACGGTGAATCGCGCCTCGGAGAAGTTGGTCCCGGGCATGTAGGACTTGGGTATGCGTATGTCTACCAAGAGAGTACCCTTGGGTGTCGTAGCATCTACTCTCCACTCTTGGGTAAGGCCTGTGGGAGGAGTCTTTATCTCTGCCTCCGTCGGATGCTTTATGCTCACGGTGCCAGTAGGGTCAGTGTAGACCTGCCAGCCTTTGACATTGCCCGTGTCCGTATTGGTCACTCCCCCCTCCACTCCCTGTTGCGTGCTCTCATGGGTGCTCTTGTGCGTAAATCTGAAGCCATAGTAAACGCCAAAGAAGAGCACTATGAGACCCGCAGTTGTGAGGATGACGTATTTCATATTTATTTATTGTACTCTATGGCGCGCTTGGGAACAGGTTCTCCTCCACATCGTCAATGTCTTCCGGCAAGGAAGTTGGCGTATCCTCGGCCTCTCCAGGCCTTGGCAAATCCTGGTCGAGCTGTTTGTCGCCGTAGAGCTTCTCCGTATTCTTTGGAGAGACTATGGCATTGGCATCAACCTCCGGCTTGTCGTCTTCATTGTTCATCATATTTAAGACGAAGCGCCTCTGGCGTTATGACCATCACCAGTTGGCTGGGAGACAGGGATTCGAACCCCGATTAAAGGCTTCAAAGGCCTCTGTCCTACCATTAGACGATCTCCCAATATATCTAACTTATCAGATTTCCAGCCAATTTAATAGAAAAACTCCGAGAGGTATTACCTCTCGGAGTTTTGATTTGTTCGACCAACTGCTCAGGCCCACGCCTTGTTCAAAAGCGTTTCCTCGAGCTTGTCGCGAAGGAGCATGTACACGAGCGGGCTGCGGAGAGCCAGGATCTCGAGTGCGGCCATTGCTGCATTCGATGGTTCGAGGACAGTCATGACCGGCACCCGGGATGGCGTGCGCAGCGACGACCAGACATCGTCTGGAAAGTCCTTGTAACCAGCTGGCACGGTAATCACCGGAATGGTGGTCGAGGCCGACAGAGTCGGACCGGCACCATTCGAGCGACCGATGTAGGCGATAACTACCGCATCGGGTATCTCATGCGTCAGACGCTGGAGCTCGTCGAGCCCCCTGACCGGCTCCTTGTGAATGGAGCAGACCACCCGTCTGACCTTCACATATTCCCCGGAAGAGATTGCGGCGATGCCGAATTCACGGATACCATCTATCAGTGGAGCCACATCGTCCTTCGAGGAACCGCACCAGATGATGATCTGCTGAACCGGAAGATTGAATCGGTCCGTTGCATCGGCGACGCGGCGATACTTCTCTGCCACATCGCTCAGATCGCCGCCTTCACGGTAGACCTGCTTGTCGATGTAGGACCCGTTCTCGAGAACTCGCCACGAATCGTTGTCGATGACGTCGGCGAGCAGAAGACCTCCATGCTGGTTCAGGCCAAACTCGACCTTAAAGTCGACGAGCACGCGCCCCTCCAGCTGCCAGGCCTTCTCGAGGATGAGGAAGGTGCGCCGAGCCATATTGATCATCTTCTCGAAGAGTTTCCACTCCTCCGGATAACCGAACACCTCGTCCTCACGAAGCGTCAGGAAGGGTTCCTGACCTCGCATTGGCTTGGCCGGATCGTAGAGGGCAATGTTGTCACTGCCGACCACAGGACCCATGAACGGATCGTCGCACGGCAGATCATGCTGCTTCCACTTCTTGCCGCTCGTCTTCAGGAAGAACTCCCACACGAGCTTCGGGAAGTGATGTCCCTTGCGCAGGTGCGGCTCCCTCTTGAGATACGAGCCGTGCGCTTCGCGCCGGATCACCACTTCGTACGGGAGCATCTTGCACAGCGGGGCGCTGAACGTCGTCTCGTTGACCTGCTCGATGAACGCCACCGGAATCCCGCAGGCCCTGAGCAGGCGAAACACGTTGCAGGTTGTACGAGTTGCCCAAGCGCCCTTCCCAGGGATGATGTCGTGCTTGGCGCCGTCGCCTGCGGTGATATCATCCTTGGAAATGATGTTGACGTCGTCGGTGTCACCTTCGCGCTTGGCAATGATCTTCGTCTTGCCTTCGCTTAGGACCAGACCTCCAGCACGGGCTGAAGCTTCTGGGCCAGTTGCCACAGTAGTCATGTCTTTTCTCACTCAATGTTCAAGATACGGTGAGCCGTATCAGCTTTTGGGATATCCCAGTACATCTGGTCGCATACTACTGAAAAAGGGCCCGAAAAACAAGAAACTTAACTGGGTTTGATTTATTGATAAAGAGGGTTAGTATTGCCGGCAGGACAACTAGGAGGCCTATGGCAGGAGACATGTACATAACAGAGTGCTGGGTCGACAATAAGCTCGACCCAACGGAATTCGCAAAAGCCTTCGAGGCTCACTTCGAGGGTGGCAAAGCCGAGGAAAAGCCCATGGTAGTGGATGCGGGAGAGGGTTATCGTCTCTTTCAACTATGGGTAGCCATGGAGAGAGGCGGTGAAGTTCTCCCCTTCATCGACCAGTACGCGGCAACTCACGGAACGGTGAATGAGCAGAAGCCCTCAGGCACCTTCCCCTTCGCGGCGGGCGCATAAGCCTCGGACCAACGGTCCGAGGCTTTCAGTTATGCATACTTCCGAATTTACCCTGTTGCGAGTTTTATCCAGATAAAGGCGAAGACAGCTACGATGGCTATGCCTGCAATGGTTCTATATGTGCGGTTAGATATTTTGCTCATTACAAACTTAGTAGTGAGGCTCAAGATTACGAAGAACACCCACGCAAATATAAAGTCTCCTAGTCCCCAGTTCCATCCGTCTACATACATATTTCCAAAAAGCGGGATGAGCAGTGCGACTGCCGCTACTAGCATGGTCTTTATGATGTATATTCGTGTCATTTCTGTCCGTACCTTTCTAAGAATTTATCTCTAGATATTTCCACCATCGCGGCGATTTGTCCAGTCTGCTTTATTTCGAAGCCCAGCGCTTCAGCTAGCCTGGGGTACTGTTTGGCTATCCAAGTCGCGCCAGTGAGCTTCTCGACATTGGCTAACTTCTCATTGCTCTGCAACTCTTCCGCCAACTTCTTCAGGCCTTGGAAGACAAGCGTGCGCAGTTCCATAGGATTGTCTGTAATAACCGTCGGGATATGCAACTCAAGATGTGATCCATGTTCCCCGCTTAGTTTATACGCAATAGCCTGATTAATAGGTTCCAGGTTCAGAGAATCGACGAATCTCTCGCCCACCCTCTGGCCGAAGTCCTCTGCCTCAAAGTGCGATGCTAAGAATTTAATCGTAGTATCTACTATAAGGTCCAGTGCATCGCTTTCATCGACTTCCAGAGATTCTAGTTCAGTAGTGAGCTCTGCATAGTCTTTTCCTGCTGGCAATATACCCATAAGCGAGGAGATGAGGAAGCTCTTGATACTCTCCTCATCCTGTTTCAAGTTGAGTGTCTCCGCTAGCTGTCTGCTTATGATTTTGGCATACAAAGCAAATTTTCTCTCGTTCTCTTCGTTTAGATTTAATCGTTCTGGATTCATGGATTAATACTCTCACTTAGAGCTATCTCAAGCGGGAGTTCGGGGATAGTGCTGCGGCCGGAGGCCTCGGCAGCGTCGATAAACTTGAGCAGGATGTCAGCGGTGAGGCTCTTGTCCGCTTTCCCTGCTAAGTCCTTCATAAAGTTGAAGTCATCTTCAGACGTCTCGCCGAGGATGTAGTCGTCGAGCCCAGCCTTGAGTCGGATAAGGAAGAGGTAGCGCAAGTTCTCAAGTATGAGCCGAGCAAAGATCTTCATGTCGGCATTGCTCTCCCGCGCCATTGCAAGAGCCTGCATGCCCCTCTTCAAGTCGTGCTCGACGATGGATGCCAATACATCGCGGACTAGGCCCGCGCGCGGAGCGCCAGTGACTCTCTCAACTTCTTCTCTACTTACCTGCTTCTCTTGTGAACTCGAGAAGATTTTATCGAGGATGCCGGCAGTATCGCGGAAGGAGCCATCCCCTAGCAAGGAGACGAGCTCGGCCGACTCTGGGTCTAGCTTCCTCCCCTCTTCCTTAGATATATGCAGAGCGAACTCTCTTAGGATTTTCTGGTTTGGCCGCTTGAAGACGAAGGCCTGGCACCTGCTCTGCACTGTATCAGGGACCTTCTCTAGCTCGGTTGTAGCGAGTATGAATATGACATGCGCTGGCGGCTCCTCAAGGGTTTTGAGGAAGGCGTTCCAAGCGCCCTTCGAAAGCATGTGAGCCTCGTCGAGGATGTAGACCTTATACTTCGACTCGAAGGGCAGTGTGTGCACGGCCTCGTTCAAAGCCCTTATCTCATCCACGCCGTTCTGCGAGGCGGCGTCTATCTCATAAATGTCTGAAGCCGAGGTACCGAGCTCAGAGGCAAAAATCCTCGCCACCGAGGTCTTGCCTGTACCGCGCGAACCAGCAAAGAGGTATGCGTGCGCCATAGTACCGAGCTTGACCTCATTGCTCAAGACCGAGACGATGGACTCTTGGCCCACGACATCCTTCCACGCCTTGGGGCGATACTTGCGATATAGGACCGACATGGCAAAAGTATATAAGAAAAAACCCCACGAGACGAATCTCGCAGGGCCTTTGTTTTCCTCCGCCTTGTCAGGGCGTTACCCAAGCCCAGGTGGCCTTGAGTGTGGCGTTGGTGAGCGAAGCCTGGACGCTAATGAGAGACGTCCCGGATGCTATCGACACCACCTTGCCGTGCGGTCCGACTGGCCAGTTGAAGCCGCTCACGTTCTGGAATCCATCCGTCGCGTTGACGTCGTGGATCTCAGGGTGAGTGCTCGACCAGAACTCCTTGTCACCGCAGGTTGCCCCGCCGGACAGGTTGCACGTTGCGAGCGTTGTAACGGTCGCATTGAGCGCGATGTTACCCCCATGCGGCGTGTAGTCGATGGAAGGTCCGCCAGTAGTGCACGGCGTGTTGGTAACGACTATCGGCACCTGCACCGAGATGCCCCCGGCCGAGACTGTAGCTGTCGCGTTTCCTACTGCGACTCCTGTAAACGTCCAGCTCCCGCCGGAACCACTCACCGTAGCCACTGTCGTTGGAGATATGGTTACAGTTACCGGTATCGTTGGTGCCGCGCCGTTGACAGAGACCGCGAAGGTCTGCGTGTTCGTGCACCCTGTCCCGATATTGATGTTGATACTCGTCGGGAGTGTCTGTATCTGGATGCCGGATGTGACATTTACGGCCTGCACCGTGCAAACCGTGGTACTGCCTGTAGCGCAGAAGGTGACATTGACTGTCCCTACTCCTACTCCGCTTTCCTGGCACGTGCTCGTGTTGACGATAGCCACGATGCCCGAGTTAGCACTCGTACAGGTGAAGCTGCCCGCCGCCGTACTCGTCGTATTGTCCGAGTAGTGGACTGTCACCGTCGGAGTCTTCACCGTGCCGACTGGATACGTATCCGGATTCGGCTGAACGGTGATGCTCGTCGGGGTCTTGCCCGTGGGGACAATCCCATTCACCTGAACAGTGAAGCAGAACATGATGGTCGGCGCGGCATCGATGATGTCGCAGACCTGAGCCGTACCCGCACGGATAGCCGTGACGAGTCCAGTGGTCGTGCCGACCATCACCACCGTGGTGTCCGAGGACGTCCAGTGGTGCGCCGTCGAGACGCAGCCCCTCGGGTTCGTTGTGATGGAGTCCGAGAGCTGGGCCGTCTCCCCCACGTTGAGGATGAGTATCCCGCCCGAGAGCGCCTTCGAGGAGTTCTCGAAGATGGTGGCCGAACAGTTGCCGTTCGTGGTCTGGCTGGTGATCTGGCCCACCGGCACACCGATAGAGCCCTGCGAATCGCTATCTGAGATAGCCGTTATCTGACAGCCCACGAGTGTGAGCACGGTAGCGGCCAAGGCCGCTCCGAAACACAGCTTTGCCCGCATAGTTTCTGCCTCTGAATCTGGGTTGACCTACATTAACTGACGAGGAACATGGGTTTCCTTACCCATTCCTAGCACAGGAGACGCACCGTGTCAAAACTCCTTACAGCTAAGCTCGGCCCAAGTAGTGGTCTATTATTTGAGCCACATTTTCGGCATTTGGAGCTTCCATAAGCCTCACGCGGAGTTCGACTGCCCCGTCAAAGCCGTTCACATAAGCCTTGTAGTGCTTCTTCATGATGTTGAAGCTCTTAGTATCCCCAAGCAGTTCCTCGAATAGCTTGGTATGCTCGACCATAACATTTAACTTCTCCTCTAAGGTCGGTGTACGCTCGCTAAAGAGCCAAGGATTGCCAAAGATTGCCCGGCCTATCATGACGCCGTCCGCTCCTGTCTCTGCCGCCTTATCCCTTGCCTCGGCTAAGCTCCTAATGTCGCCATTGCCCAGTATCAAAGTCTTAGAGCCAAGCCCATTGCGTATCTCTACAGCACGCTTAACTCTCTCCCATCTGGCGGGGACCTTTGACATATCCTTCTTGGTCCTTGCATGTATGGTGATGTGGGCCAAGTCCTCCTTCAAGAGCTCAGGCAGCCACTCCTCAAGCTCATCCTTATTGAAACCGAGACGCGTCTTCACCGACACAGGTAGACCGCCCGCTCCCTCTATAGCCGCGTGGATAACCTCTCTCGCAAGCTCGGGTGTTTTGATGAGGCATGCACCGGCGCCTTGGTGGACCACGTTGTCCTGCGGACAGCCCATGTTGATATCCACTCCGTCAAATCCTAAGCTCTTCGCGAGCTCGGCGGCCTTCCGCATGTTCTCAGGACTTGAGGTGAAAAACTGCGCGATTATTGGGCGTTCCGCTTCTGCGAACACGAGATCTTTCAAAAGTTTTTGCCTCCCCTCTTCAGGCGCGAGCGCCAAGCCATCTGCCGAGACGAACTCTGTGTACATCAAATCAGGCTTGCCATACTTGGCAATAATCCTTCTATAAGCCGCGTCGGTGACATCGGCCATGGGTGCAAGGACAAATATCGGCTTGGTCATCTGTAGAAGACTTTGTTATCGAAACGCAGGTCAATATACTGCATAGCTCGGATATCCGCCATCTTGAGACCAGAGTTCCTTATGAAAGACTCCAAATTTACGAGTATCGGCTCTAAGTCTTTGGCCGATCTCCACTTCACGACTGGACCTAATTTCTGAGTGAGTTCGTACTCATCTCCGCTCCTATTTAAGACTTCGGGCTCAATCCCAAGACTCTTCATGCCTGACAGGAACTGCTCAATAGAATTTAAATCTTCTGGCTTGAAGAGCTCTGTCCCTATGGGCGAGTTTAAGGCCGGAGAAGTCGTATAAGTCATATATACGTCAGGCGAGAAACCGGGCGCCAGGGCAAAGATGTATCCACTCTCGTCTAAGAAGTAGCACTTGTCCACTCCCTCTATCTCGCAATATAGAGCATGAGGCTGTCTCTCGGTAACAGAGACTTTCAAAGAGTGTGGATTGGCAAGAGAGACATCGACGCTCAAGAGTCTAGGCACAGCACTCAAGAGATCGTTCTTCATCTTGGTCTTGGCATAGAGGAGTGCGCTATCCTTAGGTATCACCGTGAAGTAATAGCCAGAGAGATCGTTATAGATGACAGTCTCCAAATCCTCGCTCTTCGTGACCTCGTTGCCCATGATGTTCACTTGGCTTATGCGGACTTGGGGACTCCGCAGGAGGAGCACTGGCCCGACAAATATCACCAATATGACTGCGACTATGGCTATGGCCCAAAGCCACCTCATCACCATCTTCTGCTTGTGGAACTCAGGAGAGCGTATGGCCTCTCTGCTGCCGACTAATTTCATCTTGGAAGTATATCAAAACAAACTCCCCCTACGACTGCGTAGGGGGATCGGGTGCCTCTGAGAGTGACGGCTCTGGCGATGGCGATGTCTTACTCCGCTTCTGCTTCGGCTTCCTCGCCTGGTCGATGAAAGTGAGGGCTATCACTACCACCCACCCAATGACCGAGAAGAAGAGCGCCAAATTCAGAAAGTCGGGGAACGCCGTGAAGAGCCCTGCGGCAAGGACGAGAGCAACCATAATGCTGACCCATCTTGCCACTCTAGACTGGCTCGACAGCAAGGCGACGAACACGAAGGCCAATGCCTGAACGGAGAGCCAGCGAGCCTTCACAAACGGGTCGTCAGGGAGCGTGAGAGTCATGGCGAAGGACAAAATGGCCACGAGATACACAACCCAGCGGTATATCCGATTTTTCACATGAGTCTCCCGATGAGGTGGACGTGCGCGTAAGTGTCTATGCCCACTATGCCGAAAACTGACCTACTTTGTCAAACGAGTTTTGCCTCCCATATAAGGCACCAATGCATCGGGGATCTTAATAGAGCCGTCAGCCTGCTGGAAGTTCTCTATGATAGCTATGAGCGGCCTGCCTGAGAGAGCTGTGTTGTTTAAAGAGTGGGCATACTTCAACTTGCCGTCGGCATCCTTGTATCTAATGCCTAGGCGCCTGGTCTGGAAGTCGTGGAAGTATGATGACGAGTGCGTCTCACGGTAGGTCTTCTCTGACGGCACCCAAGCCTCGATGTCGTACTTCTTGACCTGACCGAGGCCTAGGTCGGCGCCGCAGTTGACCACGACTCTATAAGGTATGCCGAGAGCCTGCATCATCTCCTCCGAGTTGAGCGTTATCTCCTCATGGAGACGCACAGACTCCTCATGCGAGGCCTCGCACAGAAGGACCTGCTCGAATTTATAAAACTCGTGGACTCTTATGAGGCCCTTAACATCCTTGCCATGACTCCCTGCCTCGCGCCTAAAGCATGGTGAGAAGGAGAAGAACTTCTTGGGCAAATCTTTTTTATCTAAAGTCTCGTTCATGTAGTAGCCCATAGTCGCAACTTCGGCCGTGCCAGCTAAGTACTCTCCGTCTTGCGTCTTGTATAGGTCTTCCTCGCTCTGGGGTATCATGCCTGTGCCAAGGAGCGACTCCTTGCGCACCAAGGATGGCACCATCATAGTAGTAAAGCCTCCCTTCTTCCTGAAGAAATCATTTACGAAATTCCAAAGAGCGAACTCGAGCTCGACGCCAGCGTTCTTCAAGAAGTAGCCACGGAAGCCCGCGACCTTAGCGCCGCGCTCAAAGTCGACCATGTCTAGGTCGAGCATTAGGTCCGAGTGCGATTTGGGCTCGAAGTCGAACTTGGGTATCTCTCCCCACTGCCTAATCTCCATATTGTCCGCATCGCTCTCGCCCTCAGGCACAGAGATGTCGGGAACATTGGGCACTTGGAGCATGAGGGCTTGCCACTCCTTCATCACTTCCTTGAGCTCTTCCTCACTCTTAGACAAATCCTCTTTGACGAATTTCATCTTTTCGAGAATCTGCGACTTCTCCGGTCCTGTGGCGCGGACTATCTCTTGGCTCGCTTGGTTCTGCTCGGCCCGCTTCTCCTCTACCTTGGTCTGGAGAGCGCGGCGCTTGTCGTCAATAGCAATGAGGGTCTCGACGTCGAAGTTGATGCGCTTCTTCTTCGCAGCCATCTGTACAAGCTCCTTCTGCTCTCTTATGAATTTAATATCTAACATTCCCTAATAGTATAATACAGGGATGCAGGATATTCGAACTTTGAAAAAAACCGACTGGCCGGAACTCCTGCAGGAGATTAATGACCCGCCGGAGAAGCTCCGCCTCTGGGGCAATCCTCCTATAGAAGGCAACAAGCTCCTTGCTGTGGTCGGCTCGCGCAAGTACACCTCGTATGGCTCAGAGGTTTGCGACTCTCTTATACAAGGGCTCGTTGGTTACCCTATTACCATAGTCAGCGGCCTTGCTCTCGGCATAGACGCCATCGCGCATCGTGCCGCGCTCCGCGCCGGCCTCCAGACCATAGCCATCCCAGGCTCTGGTCTCTCGACTACAGTCCTCCACCCTCACTCACACAGAGACTTGGCTGGAGAGATTGTCGATGCTGGCGGCGGACTTATGACTGAGTACGACGATGAGATGCCCTCAGGCGCATGGGCCTTCCCCCGCCGCAACAGGATTATGGCCGGCATGTGCCACGCTACACTCGTCATCGAAGCGGAGAAGAAGTCCGGCACCCTCATCACCTCTCGCCTAGCTACCGAATATAATAGAGAGGTTGGCGCTGTCCCTGGCCCTATCACATCCTCAACCTCCGAGGGCCCGCACATGCTTATACGCCTTGGCGCGGCGCTCATACGCGACTCTCACGACCTGCTAGAGCTCCTAGGACTCCGCAGTGAGGGTCATGACACTCTATTTAATACCGACGACCTCACAGATGAGGAAAGGGTCTTTATTAAGATACTCGACAACCCCTGCGAGCGGGATGTCCTCATCCGCACCTCGAAGTTTGATATCTCCAGGGCAAATGCAGTCCTATCACTACTAGAAATCAAAGGCCTGATTGTTGAACAACTCGGCGAAGTACGAAAGACATTTTGAGCACTTAGTCTGCGTTTAAATTTGCAATAAAAACGTATCCATAGTATTTGTTACGTGATGCGATTAGTTATTGTTGAGTCTCCGTCGAAAGCGAAGACGATAGAAAAATATCTTGGTAAGGACTTCCGCGTGGTCGCCTCTGTGGGCCATGTGCGCGACTTGCCTAAGTCTCAGAAGGCCGCCATCGACATTGAGGCTGGCTTCGTGCCGCACTATGAGGTGAGCAAGGGCAAGGAGGCTGTCATAGCCGAGATAAAGAAGCTCGCAGCCAAAGCTGAGGAAGTAATACTCGCTACCGACCCCGACCGCGAGGGCGAGGCCATAGCTTGGCATATAGCCCAAGCTGTGGGGTTGAAAAATCCTAAGCGGAGCACCTTCCACGAGATCACCAAGGAGGCCGTGGAGGAGGCCATAGCTCATCCAAGACAGATTGATGAAAACTTGAAAGAGGCTCAGGAGGCTCGCCGAGTCCTCGACCGCCTCGTAGGCTACGACCTCTCGGGCCTCATATGGAAGAAGGTGCGCTACGGCCTCTCTGCTGGACGCGTGCAGTCCCCGGCTCTCCGCATATTAGTAGAGCGCGAGCGCGAGATACGTGCCTTCAAGCCGGAGACCTTCTGGAAGATAGTGGCCATTTTGAATAAGTTGGGTTTCGAATGCTCCATAGAACCGCGAGACAAGAAGGAGGTGGACAGAATACTCTCTGAGGGCAAGAGCGGCGACTGGCGTATCACAGATGTTAAGGAGAGTGAGGTCAAACGCGCTCCCCGACCGCCCTTCATCACCTCAACTCTCCAACAGGCGGCATCGTCACGACTTGGCTTCGCACCATCACGCACTATGGGTGTGGCGCAGAAGCTCTATGAGGCAGGACACATCACCTACATGCGTACAGACTCCTTCAACCTCGGAGCACAAGCCAAGGCCGACATAGCAGGAGTCATTAAGAATAAGTTTGGTGAGCAATACTACGAGTCACATGCCTTCGCCAATAAGTCGAAGAACGCTCAAGAGGCTCACGAAGCTATCCGCCCTACACACATGAGCACGCTGAGTGCCGGCTCAACAGACGAGCAGAAAAGTTTGTACAAACTAATCTGGAGCCGCACCCTCGCCACACAGATGAAGGATGCTATCGTCATGCGCACCAAGGTTGTAGCGAATATAGATGGCTCTTCAATACCAGACTTTTGGTTGAATGGTTCCAGGATACTCTTTGACGGTTGGACCAAGGCCGACCCTGCTGCACAAGGCGAGGATGTCATCCTCCCAGCCCTGAAGATTGGTGAGAAGCTCAAACTAAGCGACATCGTCGCTGAGGAGAAGCAGACCGAGCCGCCTCCACGCTACTCCGAGGCAGGGCTAGTGAAGGAGCTTGAGAAGCGCGGTATAGGCCGCCCATCGACGTACGCATCCATCATCAAAACCGTGGTCGACCGCGGCTATGTGGAGAAGTTGCAAAAGGCCTTGAAGCCGACCGACGTAGGTGAGGTGGTCTCCGGATTCCTCGAGGAGAATTTTGATAAGTACATCTCGGACTCCTTCACCGCTGAGATGGAGGACGAGCTCGACGAGATAGCCGAGGGCAAACGCACATATCTCAAAACCCTGACAGACTTTTATAAACCTTTCCACGCAGATGTGAAGAGCAAGGACAAGCTCGCCAAAGCTACTGACCTCGGCGCGGCTCCCGCAGAGTTCAAGTGCCCTGTCTGCGGCTCGGACATGATAGTAAAGCTCGGACGTGGAGGACGCTTCCTCTCCTGCTCGCGCTTCCCCGACTGCACAGGCGCTCTTACTATTAATGGCGAGGAGATTAAGCAAGACACTCCTATAGGCACTGACCCTGAGTCTGGACTGCCTGTGTATCTTAAGACCGGCCGCTTCGGCCCATATGTGCAAATAGGCGCAGATGACAAGAAGAAGAAACTTAAGGCCAAGAAAGCCAGCGTACCAAAAACTAAGGATCTCGGCAGCCTCACACTCGAGGATGCTCTTGTCTATCTAACTTTGCCGAGGAAACTTGGCAAACACCCTGAAACAGGAGAGGACATCTCCGCCAATGTAGGACGCTTCGGCCCATACATCGCACTTGCCTCCAAGCCCAAACCCGACTTCCGCTCTCTTAAAACAGATGATGTATACAAGATTACTCTCGAACGTGCGCTAGAGATTTTGAAAGAGCCCAAGAAACAGCGCGGTTTCGCACGGAAAGCGAAAAAATAGTTATATAGAAAAGTTTTTGACGGAGTAGAGGTCTTCTTCTGGCGCTTCCATAGCCTCTTTAGAGCCCTCGGCCATGTCGACCTTCTCCTCCTCGGTTGGCGGTACTATGTCGGCAACTTTCTTCGGCATTGTGAGCTCGTGCTTAGAGAGCTTCTCTAACAGAGTCAGGAGGTCTCCCTTGGAGAAGAAGTCTATGGTAATCTTGCCGCCATCATCCTTCTTCTCTATCCTCACGCGGGTGCCAAGAGTGTCCTTGAACTTCTCCTCCAAGTCGACAAGGTCTGGGTCCATGAGCTTGCGCGCCTTCTCGAAGGCGATGCGACGAGCGATGCCCTCGGCCTCGCGGACGTTAACTTTTTTGAATAAAATCTCCTTGAAGAGGGTCATCTGCTCCTCTGGCCTGTCGACAAGCATCATAAGCGGACGTGTGTGGCCCTCCGTCATCTTGCCCTCAGCGAGAGCATTCAGCATCTCGTCCGGGAGCATGAGGATGCGGAGAGTGTTAGAGACATACTCACGGCTCTTGCCCACCTTCTTGCCAATCTCCGCATGCTTGAAGCCGAATTCTTTAGCCAACTTCTCGAAGGCCCTTGCTCTGTCAACTGGATTCAAGTCCTCTCGTTGGATGTTCTCTATGATGGCTAGCTCGAGCTTCATGAGGTCGGTCTCCTCTCCTGAGCGCACTTGGGCTGGCACCTGAGTGAGACCCGCGAGCCTTGCCGCTCTGAGACGCCTCTCGCCGGCTATGAGCTCATACTGGACATCTATGCCGCCCTCTGGCTTCTCCGTCTCCTTGCGGGTCACCACAAGGGCCTGGAGGACTCCGTACTGGCGGATAGAGTCAGCGAGCGAGCGGAGAGCAAGCTCATCAAATTCCCTCCTCGGCTGGTATGGGTTTGGATGTATCTTCTCGACCTCTATCCAGAAGATGGCATCGTTGTAGATCTGAGACATGCATAGATTTTAACACTGTTTTAATGTAAGTTGGTAGGTACAAGCCGGAGTGGCGGAATGGTAGACGCGCACGACTCAAAATCGTGTATCGCAAGGTGTGAGAGTTCGAGTCTCTCCTCCGGCACAGATGTTAAATAACGCTATGCATAATTGGCACTCCATCCTAGGAGCTATCTCGGGTATCATGGCCATGCTGGCTGTAATTCCTTATATAAGAGATATCTTCAAAGGACAAACTAGGCCGAACATATTTTCCTGGGCGCTCTGGGTACTCTTGTTATCAATTTCTATAGCAGCACAAGTAAGTGCTGGCGCCTCTTGGTCTCTATATCTCCTTATTGGAGACTTGATTGGTACCTCTACGATATTCTTCCTGTGCATTAGTGGTTATGGCTACAAAGAATACGGCCGTGTTGAGTGGATATGCACAGCTCTGGCTATTATCGCTATCGTGTCATGGCAGATTACCAGCCAGCCAGTGTTGGCCATTATCTTTTCAGTAATTGCAGACTCCTTGGCCTCAGTCCCAACTATCATTAAGGCTTACAAAGACCCTTCGTCTGAGCATTCTGCGCAATGGCTCATCATCGCAAGCGCGGCTGTCTTGGCTGTAATCTCCACTACCATATGGGATGCATCTAACCTCATCTTTCCTATCTACTTATTCTTAGTGAATGGATCTATAGGATTAATTTCTCTTATTAGAGGGAAATCTACTACATGAAAAAGGTTTTAGTCATAGTTGGACCTACCGCAAGCGGCAAAAGTGACTTGGCTGTGAAGCTGGCTCAGAAGCTCAATGGCGAGGTTATCTCTGCTGACTCACGCCAGGTCTACAAAGGCCTCAATGTTGGCACGGGCAAGATTACGAAGAAGGAAATGCGGGGCATTCCCCACCATATGCTTGATGTGGCTGACCCAAAGAAACCATTTGCGGTATCCGAGTACAAGATCCTAGCCCTGAAAAAGATTGAGGAAATCTTGGGTAGAAATAAATTGCCGATAATAGTCGGCGGTACCGGCTTCTACATAGATGCACTCAGGATGAGCCTGCCTGAAGTCCCGCCTAATCCAAAACTGAGGAAGAAGCTCGCTCTAAAATCAGTTGAGGAGCTCTCCCTTATACTCGGCGAGCACAAGGTTGCGGATAGGAACAATAAAGTTAGGCTCATAAGGGCTATCGAGATAGTAGAGGCCTTAGGCCATATCCCTAAGATTAAAGCTGAAAACAAATATGACTTCGTATTTGTTGGATTGAATCCCAAAGACTTATACAAGAGGATACTTGAGCGCTTGGCCAAACGACTTACTCCCATGGTTAAGGAAGCCCGGAAGCTTCACAAACAAGGCCTCACCTACGAGCGCATGGAGGAGCTTGGGCTCGAGTACCGATACCTAGCAAGACTTTTGCAAAAGAAGATTACCCAAAAGCAATTTGTGGACGAGCTCTATGCAGAAACTAAAAAATACTCGAAGCGCCAGATGACCTGGTTTAAGAAGAACAAAAATATTACTTGGTTCGGCTCCTCGAAGAGCGCTCTCGCCACCACTCCAAAGCTATTGGCAAGAGTGAGACGATAACAATACCGACCACAAAGTACGACAAGTAGTCCTTTATCTGCGGGAAAGCTTGTCCTAGGTAGTAGCCGAGGAGAGTTACGATAGTCGACCAGAGCAAGCTCGATATGAGGCTGTAACGGAGGAAACGGCTCATATTCATCCTTGCTACACCGGCTGCGATAGGCGCGAAGGTGCGTATGATGGGCACGAAGCGGCCAAGGATAATAGCGAGCGCGCCATGCTTATCGAAGAAGGCTTCAGTCCTCTGCATATGCTCCTCTTTAAGGATTCTCCGGAAGAGCGTGTAACGGCTCAGCCGCTCGATGTATACGCCAATGAAGTATCCTGCGACGCCGCCCAGGAACCCAGCTACAAATATGAGCGGTATAAGCAAGTATAAATTGAAGCCAACTGTGGCCGCTAGGAGACCCGCGGTAAAGAGGAGTGAGTCCCCCGGCAGAGCGAAGAAGATGCCCGACTCAAGGAAGACTATGATGAAAACACCGATATATCCGTAGGTCGTAAGGAGATGTGTGGGGTCAAAGAGTGACATGGGTGATGAAGGAATCGGTCACAGGTCCTCGCGTACTGCGAGGCCTGCGACCCCGCCTCGCGCCGTCGCGCTCCGGCTTTCGATTCCTTATCGCCGCGCGCTGATGTTCCACTCATAAGCCGTTATAGGCTTCTTCGTGGATCATTGCGGGCGATGAAGGAATCGAACCCTCGCCAGCGGTTTTGGAGACCGCTGTTCTACCACTAAACTAATCGCCCTTACGAGGCATATTAACACAAAAGCGCCTTTCGGCGCCTTTGGACTTAAGCCTTCTTTTCTTTATAGATCGTGTGCTTGCGAGCTACCGGATTGTATTTCTTGAGCTCGATCTTCCTCTCGACGGACTTCTTGTTCTTGGTCGAATAGTAGGTGTGGCCCTTGCCCACTCCCTTCTCATCTCCGACGGAGACCAGCTTTATGAGGTGTAACTGTGACATAGGGTATTAGAATAACTTACTTTACGAATTTTGCAAGTGGGCCCAAATGCGCTAAGATGACCCCATTGCGTCGGTGGTAGAGTGGTCAAATACAACAGACTGTAAATCTGTCGCCCATTGGGCTTCGTTGGTTCGAATCCAACCCGGCGCACTCACATCGAAGGTAAATTCCCCACCCTTCACATCCACGACGACTGTGCCTCCGGAGAGAACCTTGTTGCCTATCATCATAGTGGCCACAGGGTTCAAAATCTTCGTCTGTATCAAGCGCTTGAGCGGCCTTGCTCCGTATTGCGGATTGTAGCCCTCCTTGCTCAAGGCCTCTAGCACGGCAGGGCTCACTATGAGCTCAATCTCCTTCTCTGCCAAGCGCTTCTTGATAGAGTCTATCTGGATGTTCACTATCTCCTTGATAGTATCTTGGCGCAGCACGTCGAAGACCGCTATCTCGTCGAGACGGTTTAGGAACTCCGGTCGGAACTGGTCTTTGAGCGCGTCGAGGACCTTCTCCTTTATGTTTTCATAATTCTCCCTCTCTCCACCCTTAGAGAAGCCGATGGACTGCATCTTGTCTATATAATTGGCGCCGACGTTCGACGTGAGGATGATGATAGTGTTCTTGAAGTTCACTACTCTGCCCTTGGCATCGGTAAGCCTGCCGTTGTCGAGCACTTGGAGGAGGATGTTGAAGACCTCTGGGTGCGCCTTCTCTATCTCATCGAAGAGGATAACCGAGTATGGCCTGTGGCGCACAAGCTCGGTGAAGTTGCCCGCATCCTCGAAGCCTACATAGCCAGGTGGCGCGCCAATGAGCTTCGACACAGAGTGCTTCTCCATGAACTCGCTCATATCTACGCGGAGGAGCGCCTTCTCGTCGTCGAACATGAACTCGGCCAAGGCTTTGGTGAGCTCTGTCTTGCCCACTCCGGTAGGACCAAGGAACATGAAGGAGCCGATAGGACGGTTGGGGTCTGAGATGCCAGCACGGCTCCTCTTCACCGTATCAGCAATCTTCTGCACAGCCTCGTCTTGGCCGACGATGCGGCGTCTTAGGAACTCTTCCATCCTGCCGAGCTTCTCTGCCTCTTCCTCAAGCATTCTTGATACTGGTATGCCGGTCCAGCGCGAGACCACATCGGCTATGTCTTGCTCGGTTATCTCTTCCTTCAATATGCGGCGCGAGCTTTGGAGCTTCTTCAGGCGCTTGCTCTTAGTGTCGAGGTCGCGCTCGAGCGCTGGTAGGCGCCCGTAACGAAGCTCGGCCGCTCGCGAGAGATCGGCTCGCGCCTCGGCTGCCTCGGCCTCTAGCCTCGTGGCTTCGAGAGCTTTCTTTATCTCCTTGATCTCGCCTACGGTCTCCTTTTCGTTCTTCCACTTCAGGTCTATCTCGGAGGTCTTCTCCTTGAGGTCGGCGATATCCTTCTCTATGACTTTAAGTCTTGCTGCGACTTTGGCACTCTTCGACTCCTTGCGCAGAGCCTCGCGCTCAATCTCCAATTTAACAACCTTAGAGTGAGTCTCCTGGAGCACAGGGGGCATGTTCTCAAGTGAGATTTTGAGGAAGGAAGCTGCCTCGTCGATGAGGTCTACAGCCTTGTCTGGGAGGAAGCGGTCTGTAATGTAGCGCGAAGAGAGGTTCACTGCGGCCTTGATAGCATCATCGGTGATGTGCACGCCGTGGTAGAGCTCGTAGCGCTCTTTGAGTCCTCGGAGGATAGTCATGGCATCCTCGACGCTTGGCTCGTTGACGTAGACTGGCTGGAAGCGGCGTGTAAGGGCAGGATCCTTCTCTATGTGCTTCTGATACTCGCGTATGGTAGTGGCGCCGATAGCTCTCAGCTCGCCGCGAGCGAGAGGCGGCTTTAACATGTTTGACGCGTCGACAGAGCCCTCAGCTGCACCAGCGCCGACTATGGTGTGTATCTCGTCGATGAAAAGGATTATCTTGCCCTCGCTCTTCTCTATCTCTTTAATAATATTCTTCAAGCGCTCCTCGAACTCGCCTCGGTACTTGGTGCCGGCTATGAGGAGCCCCAAGTCGAGAGAGACCAGCTCTTTGTCGCGGAGTGACTCGGGCACATTGCCATTCGCCATCCTGAGAGCGAGACCCTCGGCAATAGCAGTCTTACCTACTCCAGCCTCGCCAATGAGTATTGGGTTGTTCTTCGTCCTTCTAGAGAGTATCTGTATGATGCGTGAAATCTCTTGGTCGCGTCCTATAACAGGGTCGAGCTTGTTAGCCTTAGCGAGCTTAGTGAGTGAGCGAGTGTATTTGGAAAGGGATTTGAACTTCTTCTCCTGCTTGGGCTCGGCTGGGCCAGCGTGCTTCAACTCCTCGACGAGCTTCACCACAGTCTGTCTATCAATCTTGAACTTAGTCAGGAGCTCGCGCGACTCACCTTGTACCTCAAGGACTGAGAGGAAGAGATGCTCTGTAGAAACAAATTCGTCTCCAAGTCCCTGAGCCACCTTGGAAGAAGACTCTATGATATGAGCTAGCTCTGGAGTGAGATATATCTGATATGAGGGCGAGAGGGTTTGGCTGGCTTCAGGATTCTCTATAGCCTCAAGCACTGAGTCAGTAAGTAGCAGAGTATCGACATCCATCTTGTCGAGTATGGAAATGACCATGCTCTCCTCTTGGAGGATAAGCGCTGCGAGGAGATGCATCGGGTTTACATGGTTCTGCCCACGCTCAATAGCGAGCTCATGAGCTCGGCGTATGGCCTCCTTGGCTTTGGTCGTGAAATTGCTGAAAGGTTGCATGGCTTTGTAGTTATGTATGAGCTCTACTGATGAGCCGAGATGAAGCGCGTGAGCGACGAGACCACAGTGTAGGTCCCCGCAGGCAAAGTGAGATCAGTGTTTGAAGTCTTCAACCCGACGAGCTCGCCTGAGAGGTTCAAGAGCGCGCCGCCCTGGAGCTCACTGCCAGCAGAGATGTCTGTCGAGGCAAGTCCAGTCGAGGCGTCGAGTGAGAGAGTCCTACCTACAGCCACCGCAGTCCTGTCTTGGCCTTCTACCGCTATGACTGTCTGGCCAAGTTTAGGATCTGCCTTAGAGAAGACGGCTGGGACGAGGTCTTTTAGTTTGGCATCATCGGTAATCTTGAAGAGTACTAGGCTCCCTGTATCGCTTACGGCTGAGAGATTAGCTCCCGCTGTCGTGCCGTCTGAGAAGACTACTGTATATGTGCCGGCATTGCTCAAGTCGCGCTTGTCGGAGAGTATGAGGCCTAGCTTGCTGACCACTACACCGAGAGCGTAGAAGGAACCTGCCGGAGACTTGATGCGGACTACGGACTTAGTGCTTGAGTCCACGGCTCCGACGATGGCATCGCCTTCCTTGACTATGGTCACCTCGCGCACAGTAGCAGGAGCGTTAGTGCCCGTGCTTGGGGCCACTCTCTCTACCGTACGCTCGACAACCCTGTCGATAGTCTGGGTGATGTTCTGCGGCGCCTGAGCCAGGAGAGAAGTCGTGATGATACCAGTCGCTATAGACGTGATGAAGCTCACTAAGAGCGTCAGGAGAACGATTTGGGTCTTTGTGAGATCTTCCATCGTCGTCATAAAATCTATTTTATCACGATTTTTTGCAAAATACTAATCACCTCCCTCACCTCAATTTCGCTCGTCTTTGGGCCAAAGGAGAACCGTAAAGCCTCCTTGTCAGGCTCATCCTTAGAGCTCGCGCATGAGCTCCCTGTTGAGACAGCGACACCCTTCTCATCAAGCTTAACGGCTAGGAACTCGTGAAGCTCGCCGGGGAAACTAACACTCACTATCGAGGGCAGGCTCTCGGCTGTAGAGTTCACCACTGCGCTTGGTAACTTCTCAACCTCCTCGATGAAGACTCTTTTAAGATCTGCGAGCCGCTCATACTCAGCCTCACGCACTCTCACTGAGGCCTCAAGGTCATTAACAAATTCGAGAATTGCCGAAACATTTTCTGTCCCAGCGCGCAGTCCTCTCTCCTGTCCGCCGCCGAAAATCAGAGGACGTATCTCTACTCTCGGCCTTACTACTAGTACCTTGTCGAGAGTTAGGAGGTCGACTGGGAGCTTGTTTATGTTTATCTCAAGGAGCCCGAAGCCCGCAGTCGCATCGGTGTGTATATAAGGATACTGACTTCCGCGCTTGTTGCGTAAAGCGGCTATCTGTCTAGCGATCTTTGGTACAGGGTTAACTCTCCCTGTCTCGTTGTTAGCATATATAAGAGAGACAAGCACCGTATCGTCTTTTATCGTCTCAATAATTTTGTCGACAGGGACAATGCTCAATGTAGAGCCCCTGCGCTCGGCCTCCCTAGCAGCTTCGTACACTGCTGGGTGCTCCTCGTCAGAGATGATGATATGGCCCTGCTTTACTCCAAGGATTGCTAAGTTGTCGGACTCTGTGCCGCCTGATGTAAATATGATATCTCTAGTCTGGCACTCTAAAATGCGAGCGACTTTCTGCCTCGCATCCTCGAGCGACTTACGCGCCTCGACACCCTCCTTGTGTATGCCAGACGGATTCCCTACCCCACCAGCATAGTCGAGGAAAATCCGTTTCTTCTTGAAGAGATTCATGAAGACAATCTATCATGTTGAGCTGATTAGATATAGAGCCATATTTGTGATAAAGTACCCACACTATGAAGGTAGCTCGTCCTCCGGTAGTAAGTCTTTTGGGCCACGTCGACCACGGCAAGTCGACGCTTCTTGACTATCTCCGCCAGGTCAACACTGTCGACAATGAAGCTGGGGGCATCACCCAACACGTTGCTGCATACGAAGTCAGGCACAAGCGCGACGATGGCACCGAGGCGAAAATCACTTTCCTCGACACTCCGGGCCACGAAGCCTTCCACGCTATCCGCGCTCGCGGAGCTCGCGCGGCTGATATTGCTATCCTTGTCGTATCTGCCGAGGACGGAGTGAAGCCGCAAACCATAGAGGCGGTTAAGTGGATACGCGCGGAGAAGATACCCATGCTCGTTGCCATGACCAAGGTCGACAAGCCGAGTGCCGACATAGAGCGCGTGAAGCAGTCTCTCGCGGAGAACGATGTCTACGTCGAGGGATACGGCGGTGATGTGCCCTTCGTGCCAGTGTCAGCCAAGACCGGCGCAGGCGTGAAGGATCTCCTCGACATGATCCTCCTCCTCTCAGAGCTCGAACATTGTACCGGCGAGACAGACAGATGGGGCTCAGGAGTCATTATTGAGAGCAGACTTGATGCGAAGAAAGGCATTACCGCAGTGGCTGTGGTAAAAGATGGCACCGTGAAGGTGGGCCAAGTAGCTGCCTCTATAGGTGCCGTAGCGCCACTGCGCTTCATACTCGATGCTGAGGACAAGCAAGTGGACGAGCTCACCTTCTCCTCCCCAATACAGATCATCGGCTGGGACAATCCACCACTCTCCGGAGCAACCTTTGAGATATTCGACGACAAGAAAGCAGCTCAGTTCTATGCCGACTCTGAAGCTGCCAAGTACGCTGTGGCCCCGAGACAGACTCGTGAGACGCCTATAGACGAGAACATGGCAACGCTCCCTATCATCATCAAGGCCGATGCAGCAGGCAGCCTTGAGGCAATTGAGCACGAGCTAAAGAAGCTTAGCCACGAGCGCATTGCTATTAAGATAGTGAACTCCGCTGTCGGCACCATATCTGAGGGAGATGTGAAGACCTCTATGACGACTCCTGGCACTATCATCTTCGGCTTCAATACTAAGATAGACCCGCAGGCCGGAGCCTTGGCTGAGCGCACTCTCGGAGTGACGATAGAACTCTACGAGATTATCTACAAGCTCACCGAGAGAGTGGAGGAGCTGCTTAAGGAACAGGAACCTAAGGTAGAAACCGAAGAGGTGATGGGCCGAGCCAAGGTGCTGAAGGTCTTCTCTAAGACGAAGGACAAGCAAGTCCTCGGCGCACGAGCCGAGAGCGGCATGCTTGAGAAGGGCTCAACACTTAAGATTATGCGCCGCGATGAGGAAGTCGGCCGCGGCAAAGTGAAGGAGCTCCAGCAGTCTAAGGTGGATGTCGAGACCGTCTCTGAGGGCAACGAGTTCGGCGCCCTTGTAGAGTCGAAGGTCGACATAGCACCGGGAGACTACCTTGAGCGCATCGTCACTGTCACTAAATAAATTATGAACGGAGTAAAACGAGAGAAGATAGAGGAGATACTGCGCCACTTGGCGGCGGAGTTCATATTGCGCGAGGCCACCTCCGCCTCGCTCATAACCGTTACAAGAGTTGCACTCTCTGACACAGCCAAAGTCGCCAATATATACTTCACCACTCTCCCCGACTCCGAGGAGGATACAGCGCTCAAATTTTTACAAAGGAAAGCCCCTGAGTTTAAGGACTACGCTCGTGACAACTCACGCGTAGGCATGCTCCCAGAGCTCCGCTTCCAGATAGACTACGGCGAGAGGAACAGGCAAAAGCTAGACGACCTTAGCCGAGGCCTTGAGTAGATTCTCAAACAGAGAGTAAACCGTCATCGGCCCGACTCCACCGGGTACAGGGGTGATAGCCCTTACAAGGCCTTTGACCTTTTTATAATCCACGTCGCCGACAACCTTCTTGCCAAGGACGGTGATGCCGACATCGATGACTACCTGGTTTTTATTAACATGTGCCGGACCTATGAGACCAGGCTTCCCCACCGCGACTATCAAGATGTCGGCAGTCTTCGTCTTCTTAGCCAAATCCTTGGTTTTATCGCTAAGTAGGGTGGCATGAGCTCCAAGGTCCTTAAGAGCCTTGTGCGTTGGTCTGCCCACGAGCTCTGAGTCTCCCACTATGACAACCTTCTTTCCAGTAACAGCGATTTTATAATACTTGAGCAAAGTAAGGATGCCCTGAGTGGTAGCCGGGGTAAAGCTCTTCCCAGTCAGGCCGTCCACATCTTTGCTTGGGTCTATGGCGCGGACGATCTTGAAGGAATCAAGCCTGGCCGGTATAGGCAGCTGGACCATGATGCCATTTATACTTTTGTCTGAATTATATCTGCGGATATCGGCCACAATCTCCTTCTGCGAAATGTTTTCTGGATACTTTTTGTGCAGTGCTACCGCACCAACTTTTTTGGCAAATAACATCTTCTTCTTTATATATGAGTTCGACTCCTTCAAGTCCCCCACTTGCACGATAACAATCTTCGGCATGAGTCGTGACTTGCGTATCTGCTTTATGAGATCAAGGGAGAGCTTGTCTCGGAGTTTCTTGCCATCTAACGTTACTGACATAGGGGTTTTAGATTGGACAAGAATGTAGCATATCTTTTGACAAAATGCTATAAAAGTTCTACTTTTGGATCAGACGGAGCTGAACCTTCAGCCAGAGACATCCACCATAAGCCCTAGGGCAAACTCATGAAAAAGAAACATGCATCAAAGGAGTCCTGGGGGCTCGGACGGCTACTCAGGAAGATCGCCCCGAAGATTGGCGCGACGGTTGTCCTCGAACCTGAGTGGGAGGTCGTAGGCCAGATTGCCTTCAAGAACGGTCGGCGTTCGTACTTCCGCTACAACACGCTCGACTTAAACCCGATGGGCAGCTCGGAGATAGCCAAGGACAAGGACTATGCCAACTTCTTCATGAACGGCATGGGCTACCCTACAGTGCCAGGGAGCAAGGCCTTCTACTCCGAGGAGTGGGCCAAGGCCATCGGCTCTCCTAGCCGCAGCATCGACGCAGCATATCATCATGCACAGAAGCTCGGCTTCCCTGTCATCGTGAAGCCGAACAGTGGTAGCCAAGGTGCTGGAGTCATGCTCGTCCACAACAAGCATGAGTTCTACAAAGCCGCGCGAGCCGTCTTCAAGCGCGACAGAGTCATGCTGGTGCAGGAACAACTCCATGGCAAAGATTATCGACTGGTCGTACTCGACAAGAAGGTCATCTCGGTCTACGAGCGCATCCCGCTCTCGGTCGAAGGCAACGGCAAGTCTACAATCGGACAGCTCTTGAAGAAGAAACAGGCGCTTTTCATTGAGCTCGGCCGCGATACGAAGATCAAGGCTAAAGATCCGCGCATAGCCGCGAAGTTGAAGCACCAAGGTCTGGGACTACGTTCCGTATTGCGGAAGGGCCAGAAGATTTTCCTCCTCGACAATGCCAACCTGTCTACTGGAGGAGACTCCGTGGATGTTACCGACAAGGTGCATCCTGGGTTCAAGAAGCTCGCAGTCGAGATTACTCGCAACATGGGTCTGCGGCTTTGCGGAGTGGACTTCATGGTTGATGGAGACATCAGTGAGAAGCCGGGCGCGTACTGGGTGCTTGAGATTAACTCTGCCCCTGGTCTCGACCACTACTCAAGGATGGGCAAGGCCCAGGAGAAGATTGTCGAAGGCCTCTACCTCGAGGTCCTGAAGCACATGGAGCGCTAGCCTTTGGCAAGGCCAGCCTCGATGCCGGAGTGTTCCAACACTCCGGCATTTTCTATATACTGGTCGCATGGTAGAGAAACAATACTCATGCGTTATCTCATATCTGCCGCTAGAGAACGAGCCCGACTATACGCACACGGCTTTCCCGCTATCCATTGGTCCAAACTACTTGGAACTCTCTAGCGACAAAGGGAGCGACCCTTATGCATGGGCGGAAAAGTGCGTATCCACTTTTAGCAAAGACGTGCCTTGCGTGCTTGTGCCTGGTACCCGCTTCGACATGAGTGGCACTCGACACGGCAAAGGCGGTGGCTGGTATGACCGCTTCCTATCTAAAATACCTTCTCATTGGACTCGCATAGGCATCGCTCATAAGCGTCAGCTCTCAGACCAGAAACTCCTAAGACAAGCATGGGACCAACCCGTAGACTTGTTAGCTATATATGATGGTTCATACTGGAGCTTGATCGAAACGCACGCACGCACGGATGTGCGAGATGCGAGAATCGAACTCGCGCCCGATGCTTGGGAAGCACCAGTTCTACCACTAAACTAATCTCGCAGTGCCCGGGGTGAGACTCGAACTCACAAGGCCTTGCGGCCAAAGGATTTTAAGTCCTTCGTGTATACCATTCCACCACCCGGGCAGAGGCCTAGGGCGGAATCGCACCGCCGTATAACTCTTTTGCAGAGAGTTGCCTTACTACTTGGCGACTAGGCCGTCCGCTCTACATTATCACAATTTCTTTTGATTACCTGAGCTTAATCTGTTACCCTCAACAGAGACTTCTTTCAGGAGACATTTGTGTCGCATACTCAATCGAGGGGCATCTACCGCCCCAAGCATTGGCACGCTGCTGCTGTGGCTGTAGAAGCGGGGCTCCATGCTCGCTATGGCAAGACATGGGAAGCTACCAAGTATCCCATCGGCGCTCTGGCCTCCATAGGACGCCTCTTCTACTGGGCGCTCGAAGGTCTGAAGCAGGCTGCCGGCGAGGAGACTCACTCCAAGATGCCAAGCATGGCTGGCACAGCGTGCGTCAGAACTGTGACAGCAGTGATGGAAGGGATGGGACGCAAGGCCACTTCGAGGAATATCGGCAAGCTAGCCCTCGGCCATCATGACCTTATCCGGCGGATACAGCAGAACTACCTCATCACGGGGTCTGACGCCGAGCGCCGGAGGTTGAGACAGTTCCTGCAAAAGCTCATAGAGCTTGGTGAATCGTAGCCGCGAGCAATCGCGGCTTCATCATTCACTTTTCATAATTTGTATTGAAAAAAAGCCAGTTTCTTGAGATACTCAACTGCACGCACCCTTAGCTCAGCTGGTAGAGCAGATCCCTCTTAAGGATAAGGTCGTTGGTTCGATCCCAACAGGGTGCACAAGTGCGGGGCACTTGTGCAAGCCGGAGGCCGACGGGCCGAGGCGGGGTCGCACAAATCCCGAGCACGGGATTATGTGTGACCACATGGGCGGGTGGTGAAATGGTAGACACGCCAGTTTTAGGAACTGGTTCCGCAAGGAGTGGAGGTTCAAGTCCTCTCCCGCCCACCACATAGTTTGTATTTGACTTTTTTATATTTCGTGATACAGTCGAGCTAGTACCGGTCTTTAACACTGCTACACACTTATATGCGGCTCGTCCGCGGAGGGAGGGATGGGAACCATCGTATTGTTTCTGATTCTGCTCGGTATCTCCTACTTTGCCGTAGGATGGTTCGTGCGGAGATGCGCAAGAAGGATGCTGCCATCGGGCAAGAAGGATGCGGAAGGCAACGAAATTATGGTGCCGAAGCCTCTCTTCTGGTACTTCCAGCCGGCCAACACCACTGCTTACCAGCAGAAGGCAGGCAACGATGCCGACTCAATCGGCAAAGGCTCGAAGGCCACACCAGGAAAAGGGAGCGGCATCCTGCATGTCACCCACGAAGTGCCGGGCAAAATCCTCGACAGGAGCGACCCCGACAACACCAAGTGGACATTCGTTGACCGCGCGGCAGGCCAGTTTGAGACAGGCCACAGGAGTCGCAGAGGGCTCTTCTACTACCTCTACGGCGTGCACAGCCTGGGTCCGTGGAACGAGCTCCGCACCGTGAAGGTGCGCGAAGTCCGCCTCACTATCGACGAGGACGAGCTCAAGGCCTATCGCAAAGACATGGCGAAGTGGGAAGAAGGCGGCAAAGAAGGCCCAAAGCCCAAAGAGCCGACCTACCAGGAGCATGTCAAGGACTACGAAACCCTCTTCCCCTACTACTCACGCGAGCATGGGGTTGCGGTTCGGAAGTCCGAGACGACGGGCGCTTACCCGCTCGATGTCTACAACAATGTCATCTACGAGGAGACCCACCCAGTCAAGGCCCGGCTCGAAGTGGCCGACCCCAACGCTACGCTCGCCGAGTTCGTCGAGCAAAGCGTCAACACTGAGACGGGTGGTCACGTACCAGAGTACTTCGTCTCCGAGAAGCTCGTGAACGAGACTACCACTCTCACTTTGAGGGAGCGGAAGGCGGCGTTCATCGATACTGTTACGGCAGAAGTCGCCAAACAGGCTCTCGAAGGCATCGGACTCAAGGTGAAGAAGTTCATCCTCTACTCCATCGACATGGACGAGGAGATGCGGAGGCTCCTCGAGCTTCAGCAGACGACGGAGCGAGAGGAGCAGGCACGGATACTCACCGCCAGACGCGAGGTCACGGTCGCAATCCAAACAGCTCGCAAAAGAGCCGTTGAGGCTGCAGGCGAGCGGCGAGCGGAAATCGAGTTGAACACGGCCGAAGCTGACCGTGTGGCGAGAGTCATCCTGCCTATCGCGCGTGAACCCCGGGCAGCCGCTGTACGATTCTTCGAGGCTTACGAGAACAACAAGACAGTAACCTCATTCGCCATGGGTGGGGACTTGTCCAAGATGATGCCTGACAACATTATCGTTCCAGTGAGCAAGTAGCAGTTTGCATTACTAGGGCCGGGAGACCTCGTCTCCCGGCCCTTTTGCTTGACAATACATTTTATAATGATATAATCCCAAAAGACTTTCAACCAACCGTTCATCTCATCTGTGGAGGTTCCTATGTGGTTCAGAAAAAAGGATGCGGGGCCCAAAAGGCTCATGCCGAGGGGGCCCAAAGCCAAAAAGCCGAAAAGCCGCTTTAGGCTCTGGATGTCCGACCTTCCCTCGCGTGCAAGCACGAGGCTCGGGAAGAGCGCTGCATCGGCGAAGATCTTCTTCGCCGCTCGGTGGGCAAAGCTCGTGCCTTGGCTCAAGAGCAAGGCTCGCGTGCCAGACACAGGCCTGCCTGTCGGGATTATCGTGCAAGGCGTAGTAGCCATTGTAGTCGTCGCTATCCTGTGCTGGAAGGCGAGCGCGGCAACCACGCACACGTGGGATAGCCTCAAGGCAATTCGCTGGCCCGTTCTGTCCCTGGCTTGGATTAGCGGAGTCGCCGTCGTACTCATGGCCTTGCTACTTATCACTCTTGTCGTCATGAGACGCCGAGAGGCTAAGACAGCCCCAGCGCCGGAAGGACGTCCGTCTGCATCTACGTCAGGAACTCCCCCGCCGAAAAAGAAGAACGCGGGCAACGCACTCATTAACTTGGCGTTCAGCCTCGCAATCGTGGCGGCGCTCGTCTTCTTCGGTGTCCGCTTCTGGCAGATTTATCCAGAAGAGAAGCAGAAGGACAGGGAGTCGAAGGAGCGAATCGCCATTGCAGAGAGAGACCGAGTGGTCGGCTGCAAGACGAACGCCTGGGTAGACGGCTGCTCTACCCGTCCGAGGAAGTTCACCCGCATGATTTATGCGAGCGAACCGACCGAGGTCATCATGAATCCGGGTGACAAGCTCGTGTGGGTGGTCGACATCGGCCGCTGCAATGACTTGCTGACCTCGGCGCGCATGGAGGGCGAGTACAAGATCAGATCTTTCCGTACCAGACCGGGTGTCGACTCGCTGCAGGTGACCTTCCTCCTGCAGAAGACCGATGAACCTGAGAACCGCAAATGCGGCAAAACACCTACGACAGACATGTCGTAGGTGTTTTTCTTTCCATTTATCTCCTTGTCAGCTTACTGGCTTAGGTATGCAGGATCTTTGAGGCCGAAGGTGCCAAGGACAACGTGGATGAGACCGTAGGCGCTAAACATGATGAGCATGCCGATGAGGCCGTAGACTATTTTCTTTTTGCCCGTGTCTCTCTCTGCACCATCTCCGGCAGAGCGGATGAACTGGAAGAGCCCAATGAAGAAGACGACGAAGGCTATGCCAAACAGGAGAAGGATTATCGGGTTAAGGATAGCGTCGTTGAACTTGTTCAGGAATGGAGTTATATCCATCTCCCAGTAGACTAGTTAACTGTAGGGTTGATGCCAGGAACAGTAGGAAGCGAGCCGGATGAACCGCCAGTGCCGATACCAAGCGAGCTAGCTACGAACTTGACGAGGCCCCAGACTGCGACCATCACGAAGAGGGTGACGATGCCGTAAATCATAATCTTCTTGCCCTCTTCCTTAGCCTCTTCGTTGCCTGCATTGAAGATGAACTTCATGAGACCCCAGAAGAATCCGAGGAGCGCAAGACCTACTACTATAGGAAGTGCTGTACCTACCCATCCAGCGACCGTGGTCATGAATGCGCTAAGGCCGGTCGTAGTGTTGGTAGTGGTTATCTGTGCCATGGCCAAACCCGGAGCGAGAGCGGCAAGAGCGATAATAATCTTTTTCATTAACTCTGTACTTGTTATTTGTAATATACCCTGTGGTATCCCTCAATGATACGCCCTTTTGGGCCAAATGCTACGCCTGAGCTGGCTGACCTGTGGACTATTAAGCTTGGCTTTAGACCACCTACTTCGAAATAGGCACCTGGATAATACCCGACACAGTGCCGCCAGTGCCGATGCCAAGCGACTCGGCTACGAACTTGACGAGGCCCCAGACTGCGACCATCACGAAGAGAGCGATGATACCCCAGAGCATGACACGCTTGCCCTCCTCCTGCGCCGACTCATCGCCCGCCTTGAAGACAAACTTCATGAGTCCAAAGAGGAAGGCTAGAAGCGCCAAAGCTACTGTAAGCGGTATAGCTCGGCTGATTATGGTATTGGTTGCCTGTATGGCTTGGAGTATGCCGGTTGCTGCTAGTTGGTTGAACATTATTTTGAATGAGGTAATAAAGGTATCCCTAGTGACTTAGGCAAAGCAAGGCTCGTGTAAGCAAAGCTCAATATCCCCCACAGTGAGACCATGACGAAGAGTCCTACAAGGCCCCAAGTCATGAGACCCTTACCTTCCTCAAGGGCCTTCTCATCCCCACTTTTGAATATAAATGCCGCCAAGCCCTTGAAAAAGATGAGGAGCGACGCTCCGGCGATGAGCAGAAGCAAGGGGTTAATGATACCTATGAACAGGTTCACAAGCTCCTTCACGTTCGTGGGTGTCATCTTATTTTAGAGAGTTAATGGTGTTCTGCAGTACAGTCGTGATAGCGGCCGCACCCAAGAGCACCGCCGTGCCTATGGCCGCGTATAGGAGAGCGGCCTTGGCAGTCTTTATCTGGCCCTCATCGCCGCCAGCCGTAACGAAGAGGAAGCCGGCCCAGATAAAGGCGACCACGGCGAGGACCGAGCCGATAGGAATGATGATTTTGTTTATGATAGCAGTGAAGAGGTCTGTCAGAGTGTTGCCTGCTCCCTTGAATGGATTCTCTAGCTTAGCTCCCACGTTTGAGTCAGAGCCTGAGTCAGCATGCACGGATACGAAGGACAAGAGCGAGAAGCAGATGAGGATGCCGAAGAGATATTTTTTCATCTGTTTTTGCATCATGGAGCGCCAAGGATAGAGTATCCCTTATTCAAAAGCGCGTTGGTAATAGTATATACGATGAGCCAGGCCGCCAGTATCCACACATAGCCGATAACCACCTTCATGAATATGCTCTTGGCCTCCTTTAGAGCTCCCGGGTCCCCGCCCGAAGTAAGGAGCTTGAAACCCGCATAGGCGAAAACTGCTGTCGCAAGGAGAGTAGAGATAATGACTAGGTCTTGTATCAGATTCTGCGACAGGAGAATGAGCTTCGCGTATGTACACGGATCTGCTTTCGTCCCATTGCACACTATGAGGTTAGCCCAGCCTGCAGCAAGATTGTTAATCATTTTATAAGAGCGCTAAGAGCACTGTTCGCTACATTCACTGCCTCCTCGACTCTCGCGCGACCCGAGGTCACAGACTCAGCCATGGTACCGAATATGGCCTTAGACTTGGCCGGGTTTGGGTCGAGCCAACCTCTCGCTTGGAGACCAGCGCCGTAGAAGACGAACCCAGCCTGGTCAACAGGTTTAGCAGAGAGAAGGTCTCGTCGAGCAGGTACATATGAGGACCCGGTAGTGAGGCCCGCTACACCCGACTTGCTTACGAGAGACAATGCGCCTTGCAGTGCTGTAGCAGGATCCTTGCTGCCACGAGAGATAGCTACTCCGTAGAGCCTGCCGAATGTGATGGCCTTGCCAGAGACTCTCGACTGCGGCACTGGAGCGATAGAGAGATTCAAGGTCGGGTTCTTGGCCTTGAGCACAGGCAGCTCGCTTGCGAAGCCGAGATACATGGCGGACTTGCCAGAGGCGAAGCTAGTATCAGCTGCGAGGAGAGAGCGGTTCCAAGTATTGAAGGATTTGGTCGGGTCAGAGAATTGGGTATAGAAACTAAGTGCCGACTGAGCCGGGCTCTCTACGGTGTTGGCGCCTTGGTTCATGACAGCGACTAGAGACTGTCCCGAGTACGCAGTTATAGGCGTACCCGCCTGGAGCATAAGGAGAGAGAGTATCTCCTTCTCATGGGGGATGTTCTTGACCTCACCGAGCGCTATGGCTGAAGAAGTAATGTTGCCCGCTCCATCCTTAGCGGTAAGCTTATTTATATATTCATATATCTCGTCCCAATACACGAGAGGCTTGGCGAGAGAAGCCTTGGAGAAGAGGTCTCTGTTCCAATACAAGACCATAGGGTCCACATATAAAGGGAGAGCGTAAGTGCCGCTCCCTGCTTGGAAGAGCTCTCCCTCCTCTATGAAGGTCGAGACAAAGTCAGAAGGCGTCACGCTCGAGCTCGGTATAAGTAGAATCCTGCTCTTCTCTGTAAGCAGGCTCTCGACAGGGATGATGACGAGGTCTGGACCTCTGCCTTCAGCCAAGGCCTCAACGAAGTCAGTGTCGAGAGAGTCGGCGGACTTCTCTGTATAGTTGAAGGTAACTGTCTCGCTCTTGTCGAGCCCAGTGCCGGCAAGGAGATTGTCGAAGTCATAACTAGAGAGCGAACCCCAGACCGAAAGGTTGATCTGTGCGGTACTGCTCCCCTTCGAACGCGAGAAGAGGATAACAGCCAATATGATGAAGGCGCCGAAGACGATAAGGAGCCCTACTTGGAACTTACTCATTAACTCTATTGTAGAGGCTTTTTGAAAATGAGGCCATAGTGGTGTTCCCCAGCCTCGAACTTCCTCTCGAAGTTGAGCCCGAGAGTGATAAAGAGCTCTTTGGCCTCTGTCTCGCTTGTAGGCTTCCTGTCACTTGCCTTTAAGGTGTCCGCGAGGAACGACAAGTCAGCCCACTCAACCACGCAGACCTTGCCTCCAGGGCGCAAAATGCGCACAGCCTCTCTTACCGCGCCCAGCTTGTCGCCTAGCTGGAAGAGGATATTGGAGAATATCACTCCATCGACGGCTCCATCTCGGAGCTTAGTGCCATGCGGCTTCTCTATGTCGCCATGGACGACCTCTATGTTGCCGCGACCGCTCTTAAGAGCCTCACTTTTGAGCTTAACGAGCATATCCTCGCTTAGGTCTATGGCATATACGGCGCCGCTCTCGCCAAGAGACTTCGAGAGAGCGACAGCATAGTGCCCCGCCCCGCTGCCGAAGTCGGCCACCTTCTGCCCCGGCGTAAAGCCGAATTCCAAAACATTTCTCTCCGGATCAGTGAACATATATTAATTGTATCCTACTTCGCTCTCGCTACGCAGAACAAGTCAGATATTTGACAAGCATAGATAATAAGGATACAGTGAGCTGAGTAAGCACAAGCGTGGACACACGTCTTCACTTGGAGTCACCCGAACCTTTAGGAGATTTGCAGATGAGAATGATACGCATTAGCGCAGTGCTCGGCTGCTTGGCAGCTCTCTCGCTCGCGGCACCCGCCGTGGCGCAGCAGAAGGTCTCCATGACGCTCCAGGCGCGCGAAGCCAGCAGTCAGGGCCTCGGAGGCCCCTCGGCCCTCATGTCGCTCTACGCGACGCCGGATAGCGCAAGCGGCGTCACCCGCGTGGTGAGCGTCGCGAAGGGCAAACCCTACACCCTCGACATGCGGCCGACCGGCGCGAACCTGTGCCAGGTCTGGAATCCTGACCCCAGGGTTCAGAACTGGAGCAACATCGCGCTCGAGAACGGCGCCTACCACTCGAGGCAGATCGATAAGACGCATTCATGGTATGGGAAGGACATCAACATGCGGTGCGGCGTCGCCCATGAGAACGAGCTCACTCACGCAATCGAGTTCTCTCAAGTCGCCGTCGCGAAGCTCACCTTCGTAGCCAAGTAGCGGAGCGAAGAAGGCGGAGAGCGGAGCTGTCCCCGGCACACACTTGTGTGTGCCGGGGATTTTCTATATTACTAAAAGAAACTGAAGAATTATCTTGCGTCACGGAAAGAGCCGAAAGGATTTTCGAGCCTCTCGCAGCGCGACTGGCGCGAGAGAGCGAAATTTTCACCAGAAAATTATCGCGAGGCTAAGAAAATCTTTTCGGCTCTGAACTACAAGCAGATAAGCGAAGCCAAACTATCCCCTTCTCTCAATTTCATAATCCTGACTCCCTGAGTCGAGCGGCCGAGCACTGGCACTTCATTCAAATCCACTCGGACCACTTGAGACTTCTTCGATATAGCTATGACCTCAGACTCTTCCTCAGTCACTAGCTGCGAGGCCATCACCGGACCGGTCTTGGCTGTAACCTTCGAGGTCAGTATCCCTGAGCCTCCCCTGCCCTGTGTCTTATATTCGCCAAGATCAGTGCGCTTGCCGTAGCCGTTGCCAGAGATGACGAGGAGGCAAGCACCCTTCCACTTAGGCTTTATGATATGCGCTCCAACTACCTCATCCTTCTTATCGAGCTTAATAGCTCTAACACCGCCAGCAGCACGACCCATCTCGCGGATGTCCGAATCCTTGAAGCGTATAGACATGCCCTCCTTGGTTACTATAGATATGTCGTCCCCCTTCTCCGCATGTCCGACAGCCATGAGCTTATCTCCGGCATCTAGGCGGATAGCGATGATGCCGCTAGCCCTTACATCGTGGAAGCTCTTGGCCGAGACGCGCTTGCCTGTGCCGTTCTTAGTCACAAGCACTAGCGAGCCCTCAATGTTCTTAAGCTCCTTCGGCATGGCGAGGATAGACGTCACCTTCTCGTCATCTGAGAGCGAGATGAAGTTCATAATGGACTTACCCCTCGTAGCGCGCTTACCCTCCGGTATGTCATACATCTTTATCTGATAGGCCTTGCCCTTGTCGGTGAAGAAGAGAAGGTCCGAGTGCGTCGAAGCCGTGAGGAATATGGTGACGAAGTCCTCTTCCTTAGTATCGAGGTCGATGACGCCCACGCCTCCGCGCTTCTGTCTCTTGTACTCATGAGGGTCTGTGCGCTTCACATATCCACCGCTCGTGAGGACGAGTGCTTGCTCCTCGTCAGGTATTAGGTCCTCGACTGATATAACCTTGGCTCCGCCCTTCACCACCTTGGTCCTGCGCTCGTCACCATACTTAGTCTGGATGTTTACTAGTTCGTCTTTCACCACGCTGCGAATCTTTTTTTGCGAGCCGAGCAAGTCCTTGAGTTCTGCAATGAGAGCTTGGACCTCCTTTAACTCGTCTTCTATCTTCTTCCTCTCAAGGCCGGCAAGCTTCTGCAAGCGCATCTCAAGAATGGCGTTGGCCTGTAGCTCGCTAAACTTAAACTCCTTCATGAGCGCAGCTCTCGCATCGTCAACGGTCTTCGAGGCGCGTATGAGCTTAACAATGGCATCGATATGGTCGAGGGCCTTCTTGAGTCCAAGGAGTATATGTTCGCGAGCCTCGGCTTGCGCAAGGTCGAAGGCCGAGCGGCGTCGCACCACCTCCTCTCGGTGCTTTATGAATTCGACAAGCATCGACTTCAAGCTCATGGTCTGCGGCACGCCGTCGACGAGGGCAACCAAGTTCACATGGAAGGTCTCTTCAAGCTGAGTATGTTTATATAGAGCGTTCAAGACCTTCTGCGGCTGGCTGCCCTGCTTTAAGTCTATGGCGATGCGGATATCCTTGGTCGACTCGTCCCGGAGACCCTTCACGCCTTCGATCTTCTTCTCTCTCACGAGGTCGGCAATCTTGCCTATGAGGTCGGCTTTGTTCACCCTATAAGGAATCTCGGTGATGATAATCTGATTGCCGCCCTTAGTCTCCTCCACAATCTCCGCCACTCCACGCATGAGGATGCCTCCGCGGCCAGTAGCATACGCGTGAGCAATGTCCTTCTGATTGAAAATGATTCCGCCTGTTGGGAAGTCAGGACCCTTCACAAACTCCAAGAGGTCCTCAGTAGTAGCCTCAGGATCATTAATAAGCATGATGGTCGCGTCTATGACCTCGTTCATGTTGTGCGGAGGGATGTTCGTAGCCATACCAACGGCAATACCAAGAGTGCCGTTTAGGAGCAGGTTCGGCGCTGCTGAAGGCAAGACGACGGGCTCCTTCTTCGTCCCGTCGTAGTTGGGTCGGAAGTTCACCGTATCCTTCTCTATATCCGCAAGGAGCTCGCCCGCAACGCGAGACATCTTGGCCTCGGTGTAACGATATGCGGCTGCGCCGTCGCCGTCTATGGAGCCAAAGTTACCCTGGCCGATGACAAGCGGATAGCGCGTAGCAAAGTCCTGCGCGAGCTTGACCATGGCGTCATATACAGACGCGTCGCCGTGCGGGTGGTACGAGCCGAGCACCTCTCCGACTACCGTAGCGCTCTTACGAGTCTTAGCCGAGGCCGAGAGGCCTATCTGGTTCATGGCAAAGAGGATGCGGCGATGCACCGGCTTCAACCCATCTCGCACGTCAGGCAAGGCGCGGTCGGTGATGACCGACATAGCATAGTCGATGAAGGACTCCTTCATCTCTGTCACGATGGACCTCGAGACGACCTTGTCCTGCCTGCCGGCAGGGATGTTTGTATCTTTAGTTTCCGCCATTGGTGAGTATCTTGGTTAAGGAGAGCCAGCTAGACTCAATGCCGTGGAAGATGTTCTGGAAAGGAGTGACGCCTGAAGTTGGCACTGCGGCGAGATTCACTGCAGTGTCGGCGCTCTCTACAACCTTCGAAGGAGCAGCAAACATGATAGCCGACCAGAAAGCGAAGATAACCAAGGTCGTGCTACCTGCTGTGAGCAGAGCAAAGCGCTTCTTGTGGTGAAGGGGCTTCTTGTGCAACTCCATTATATATTTCTTCATTCCTCTTTTAGCACTACTATATCACCCTCCTTGCCCTCAAGATCCTTCTTCTTCACTACGAGTTTGTCGAGATGCTCGCCGTCCTCGCCAGCTTCCTTCAAGAACTTCTTTAGGCTCTCGGGCGAGTAGCTTATAGGTATGATGAGCGACGGCTCAAGAGAGACAGCGAGCTTGTATGCAGGAGCCGCCTCTAGCGTATCGACTGGCACGAAGAGGATATCGATGTCCTCTAAATTTTCTATTGTCTCTGCATTTAAAGCAGGATTTGAGAGCGAACCAAGAAAACACAAATTCAATCCTTCAAAATTTATAAGATAGACAGTATTTATCTTCCCATCCTTGCCCTCAGAGAGAAAACCTTTAACCGAGATGTCCTTAACCTCGTACTCGCCAGGACCCGAAATGACGAAGCCCTTGCCCTCGACTGCAGAACCCCCAGTGCTCATGAGAGTGAGGTCGGCGTTGCCTCGGTTCGAGGTAGGGTTCACCGCAAGAGACAGGTCTCCTTGGGAAATCTTCACAGATTCCCCGCCCTGATAGCTGATTATCATGGCCCTATTTTAGCATATTTCCCGAGTTTCCGCCACCACAAATAACCTTATTCTTAGGCTTGATTTAATCCTTGACAAATAGGCTTAATTATGATAGTATAGAAGGAGAATCGGAGATGTGCGCAGTTCCCCACAACCAAGCTACAAGGAGGACGGGATGCCCGCAAACAACAAAGGTTGGGCCCAGGCGATTGGCTACCTCATCGCCTTTGTGATGATGATGATCGGAGCTGGAGCCCTAGGCAGATACATGCATGGCCGCGAACGCGACCAGGCAGAGCGGGACAGCGCGCGAAAGTCCGCTGCCACCGACTCAGTCGTCGGTATCCGCGTCATCTGCGGGAAAGTGAAGAGCTTCGAGCGCATCACCTCCCACGAGTTCCCTGTCGTGCACATTATGATGGAGAACGGCGATACGTACCGCCTCCTCGGCGATGTCGGGACGAACATGCCTCCCGTGCTCAGCCCGAGCGTCATCAGGTACATGGTGCCTGAGTGGGTGGAGGAGCATTCCTTACTGCACGCAGGCACCGGCGGGGTAATCCTCACCATGATGCCAGTTCGGAACTGCGACCAGCACAAAAAGAAGTAGACACGCAGCTTTACGCCCCACTCTCACCGGTGGGGCTGCTTTTTTATAACTTTTATCTCTATTGACAATAGATAGATACTATGATAATCTGGTCCCAGAACCAATGTAGTCCTAGTCTCACGCAGTCCCCCATCCGCACGGAGGATTCAATGATTCGCAAGTTCGCCACATCGATCGCACTCGCAGTTCTCTTTCTCGTCGCCGGCCTGTCTTATTTGAAGGCGCAGGGCGTCGAGCCGGAACCCTGCCTGAAGGCCATCAAGGTCTCAGAACTCCAGAAGAATGGCAAGCGCACGATCACCATGGCTTGGCCATCCGATACGACGAAGACCAGAACAATCGAGCGCAAGAATCGCCGCCCGACCATCGTCGTCGGCAAGTTCTACTGGCTGACCTACGACGGCGACCGTATCCAGGATATCTACCAGGGCAAGGGCTGTCCGGCGACGAAGTCTGGCAGCGTGAAGAAGTAGCTTGCGGTTCCCCCACCGCGTGAACCCCTGATCCCGACATGAATCGTCGTCGGGACGGGGCATAAACCCAGGAAACTCCTGTGGTTTTTTTCATCTTTAAAATCCTTGACAAAAAATATATAGTATGATAGTATATAAGAAGGTTGATAAATCACTTGGCAAAGCCTTGCGGCTGAGCTAGTGTAGTCATAGGCAAGATGTACCCTGAATTTGTCCCCTCTCGTACGATCGGAGGAGCTCTAGGGGCCGTGATTGTGCCGACGTAAGGGTCCTCGCACGAGGAACCAAGCAAGGCGCTAATGGCTTACTTATAGCTCAAGTTCGATACAGAGCGGACCGTTCGTCCCTGCTTTGCTCGATGTGCAAGGCAGCGCCTTCGTTCACCCCCACTGCGAGGCCTCACGGCAACATGCAGACAAGACGATGGTGAAGCATCGATAGGTTAAGGGCAATACCTTAAGCCCCAGCGCATGAGTGGTGAGACAGAGGGATTAAAACCCCTGCCGCGTAACCACACCCTGAGCTGAAGGCCGTCGGATCGCTAAAAACGCCGGCCACCGATTGAGAAGACGAATAGTCAGTAGCACGGGTCTGTCCCGCGGCCGCCATCCTCATGGTGGACGGCCGCGGGACAGAACCCCAGCAGTTACGCATGTTGCGTAGCTGTTTTTTTTATGTTAATTTACGCAGGTTCCTTACTAGAACCCGCTCTCCGATATCCCCTCTCGCCTAGGCAAACACTCTGAGGCTCGAGGACCGGAAGCGGCTTTAAACTCAAAATGGCATTATTCGGCAGGAAAAAGGCTCCCGTCGCAGAGGCGTCGGACGAGCAGGTAGAGGTTAAGCAAGCAGTCAAAGAGAAGGTAAAGAAAGAGATCGCGGCGCCTGAGGCAGACAACTCCCTCATGGGCTCGCTTGTGGCCAAGTCTCCTAATCCTCCCAAGGTGGACGATGTGGTCGAGGGTCCAGTGCTCTCTATAGACAAGGGTGCTCTATACATTGACCTTCCTCCCTTCGGCACAGGTATCATCTACGGACGCGAGTTCATGAACGCGCGCGACATTGTGAAGCGCGTCAATGTGGGCGACACCGTCGCGGGCAAGGTGGTCGGCATGGGCGGCAAGGATGGATACATAGAGATATCTCTCAAGGAAGCTCGCCAGGCTCTCATCTGGAGCGAGGCTGAAGAGGCTATCCGCGACAAGCGCATATACGAGCTTGCTATCACCGACGCCAACAAGGGCGGACTCATACTTAACTGGCAAGGCATACCTGGCTTCCTCCCCGCTTCTCAACTCAAGCCAGAGCACTATCCTCGCGTTTCTGACGGCGACAAGGACAAGATACTCGACGAGTTGCGCAAGCTCGTAGGAGAGAAGCTGTCCGTCACTATCATCGGTGCTACTCCTAAGGAGGGCAAGCTCATCTTCAGCGAGAAGAGCCCAGAGTCGAAGAATAAGGAGAACATCATCGCCAAGTACTCTCTCGGCGACGAGCTCACTGGCGAGGTCACTGGACTCGTAGACTTCGGAGTCTTCGTTAAACTCGAAGAGGGACTCGAAGGCCTCGTGCACATCTCGGAAATTGACTGGGGCCTTGTAGAGAACCCTAAGGCCATGTTCAAAATCGGCGAGAAGGTGAAGGTCAAGATTATCGAGATTAAGGACGACAAGATATCTCTCTCCATCAAGGCCTTGAAGGAGAACCCATGGAAGGAGGCTTCGGAGAAGTATCACAAGGACGAGGTAGTGGACGGCGTCATCATCAAGTACAACAAGCATGGAGCTCTCGCCTCACTCGAGGAGGGCGTCGCGGGTCTCGTGCACGTCTCTGAGTTCGGCTCTGAGGATAAACTAAGGGAGAAGCTAGAGATGGGCAAGACCTACAGCTTCAAGATAACCCTCTTCGACCCTAAGGAGCAGAAGATGGCACTCTCGTTCGTAGATAAAAAGTAAATCGATCTTTGAAAAGCCCCGCAACTAAGTAGTTGCGGGGCTTTTCGTTTTATGTCTATATATAGACAGAACAAGCTCACATACACCACCCTTGCTAGGAGAGGCCATGCCGTCAGCCACCAATATCCGACATGCGGATATGGAGCGCGTGACCCTGGCGCTCCTCTTACTACTCACGTTCAACCGAGAGAAACCGGGTTGCTACCCAGAACTCGACCTCGAAGGGTTCCTCGAGGCTTTGGACCAGGCGCTCGTCATCCTTGAGCGCAGCAACCCAGGCACCGCTTCACGCATCAAGCTCGACAAGCCCGATCGGGAGACCTTCATCCAAGGCATCCTCGAGCACTACAGCAATGTGGTGAGCATCGGCAAGTGGCGAGGACAGCTCCTCATCCGCTTCAAGGCTCAGTCCGGACAGAACATCCGCAAGATACTGGGATATATCCAACTGGACCAAGCTTGGAAGATCGAGATAGAGCACGCTTGCGAAGGAGGCCTGCGCATCTATCGCGGTCTCGTGAATCCGCCAGACACTGGGTAGAGCACTCTTCCGGAAGACGGCTAACGCCTCGACTAATCCTCGGGGCGTTTCCTTTTTAATTATTGAACTCTGTCATCCCCTTTTCATAGCCTTGGGCCACTATGACCTCGACGGCATCGGCTACTTTTTTGAATATTTTCTTCAGTTCGAGCATTTCCTTCGGGGTGAACTTGCCGAGGATGTGCTTATCTACATCTGTTTTCTTCCCTATGCCTATGCGGATGCGGATGAAGGCCTTGGTCTTCACCGCATTTATTATAGACTCGACGCCCTTGTGCCCGCCTGAGCCTCTGTCGTATGAAATCTTCATGGTGCCTAGCGGCAAGTCGAGGTCGTCGTAGATGACTATGAGCTTTTCTGCTGCCTTCTTGCTCTTTATCGCCTTGGCTACGCCAGAGCCTGACTTGTTCATGAAAGTATCCAGATGAACTACCTTCAACTTTGGTATTTCGCGCTTTTCCACCACCTCTAGAGCCAGCCGGCCCGTGTTGTGGCGGGTCTCGGCATACTCAGCACCCGGATTTCCGAGTCCGACAATTGTGTACATGTGGGAAGTATAATACAATGTCCGAAAATTATGCAGCAAGAAACGAGCTTCTGGAGGGAATTAGTCAAGCTCGCCGTCATAACGGCGGTAGTTGTCATCCCCTTCAGGCTCTTCGTGGCTCAGCCCTTCGTCGTAGATGGAGCATCCATGGATCCGACCTTCGCCTCGGGCCAATATCTCATCGTTGACGAGCTCTCGTACCACTTTGAGACCCCTCCCAGAGGCTCGGTCATCATCTTCCGCTACCCTAAGGACGAGTCCAAGTACTTCATAAAGCGCATCATCGGCTTGCCGAACGAAACGGTGAAGCTCGAGCACGGCAAAGTGACTATAGTGAACAAAGAGCATCCCGAAGGTTTCGCTCTCGACGAGCCTTATGTAGAGCTCACTAAGGACGATACATCAAGCTACAACCTCTCTGATGGCGAGTACTTCGTCATGGGCGACAACCGCGCAGGCAGCGCCGACTCGCGCTACTGGGGACCGGTGCCAACGAGGGATATCATCGGCCGGCCAATACTACGCCTCTGGCCGCCAAGTCTCTGGCCGGGCAAATTTACCGAACCAACAAATGCGCAAAACTGAGTTCGACAAGCCTCTATGGATTGCGGCGCACTTCGGCTTCACGCCGATAGAGGCTCCTATAGTCGGAGATCTTGACCTGCGCATGACTGCCGACTGCGAGGAAAATACAAAGAGCTTCTGCAATGCGCCTGAGAAAGCCGCCTTCCTCCGCACATATCTAGAGAAGAAATATTCAGACCTCCCCCATCCCTTGGCCCTCTCTTGGCGCAAGGCTCGTGACTACTCTCTTGAGCTCATAGGTTATCCGACGGGAGTAGCCGAGGCCAAGCTCATACGCACCTCTCTCTCGATCCTCTCCGAAGATCACAAAGAAGGCATGACCGTCGAGATAAACTCTATAGGAGACAAGGACTCTGTGGCATCCTACGAACGCGAGCTCCACAACTTCGTCAGGAAAATTGCCGGCAACCTCTCCGCCGAGATGAAGAAATTATTTAAAGAAGACATCTTCGCCGTGGCCAAAGTGAAGGACGAGGTAGTGAAAGGCGCTCCGCAGTCCATATCCTTCCTCTCGGGAGGGAGCCGAGAGCGTTTCAAGGACGTGCTCGAGTACCTTGAGGCGCTTGGGGTAGAGTACCGCTTCGCTCCAGACCTCGTGGGAGTCAAGAACCTCTGCTCAGAGACTCTCTTTGCCATCCGAGACAGCGAAGGCAGGCTCCTCGCCGCCGGATACCACTACTCGAGGCTCGGCAAAAGATTTGGCATCAAGAAGGAGGTCTCGCTCATTGGCGCAACTATATATGGCGAGAAGAAGCCCAAAGACCCTACTGCGAAGATTTACAAAGAGGCGCCGAAGCCTAAGTTCTATCTCCTCCATCTTGGCCGCGAGGCCCGCATGAAGGCCCTCTCTCTCATCGAACTCCTGCGCGAGAACAAGGTCCCCATATACCACTTCCTCGGACGAGAGAAGCTCGGTGCCCAGATGGAGCTCGCCGACAAGCTCCGCACCCCATACCTTATGATTGTCGGACAGAAGGAGGCTCTCGACCACACTGTCACTATCAGGAATGTTGCCAGCCGTGCCCAGGAGACAGTCCCCTTCGCCACCCTGCCTCAATACTTGAAGCACTTGCCTTTTTAGCCAACTTGTGTTAATGTTGAGCTAGAACCCCAGCGGAGAAATCCCAGATGGCAGATAGGCTCGACTTCGTGATGAACGACAGGCTCGGCTATGGCCGTCTCCTGACGCCGGACGGCAAGTCTCGCATCGTGCTTTCAAAATGCATGGGCAGGGAGATGGTGAGATACTTGCTCGAGAGGAAGGAAGCGGGCGATGCAGAAGCTCGTAGCACGCTCGACAAAATCGACGCCGCGACGAATCTCGACGAGAGAATCGCACTGGGCAAGAGTCTCATCGGGGTGAAAGGTCCCATGGGCCGTGCCGAAGTCGTGTCCGGACTCATGAGCCTCAACACGATGGACAGCCCTCGCCTGTTGCCAAACTAGCGCTCCTCGCCTCCCCCAGAGCCCCGTTCCGACCTAAGTCGGAACGGGGCTTTTTGATTTACTGGCCCTTGCCACAGCGACAATGATGTGCTAGATTATCCACTCATGTTAGGAATGACAAACGTCGAAGTGGTCAAAGGACCCAACGAGAACAACTTAAGCGTCCTTAGACGCTTTCAAAAGCGCGTCCAGGGTTCCGGAGTCCTTATGAAGGTCCGCTCCAAGCGCTACAGCGAGCGCGTCAAGAGCGAGAATGTGAAGCGAGCCAAGACCCTCGCCTACCTGAAAAAGAAGGACGAGATGAACGAGCTCGTGAAGCTCGGCAAGGTCAATGAACTCCAAAAGTTTGGCCGCAAAAGGAGATAACAGAGACGATAACAAGGGCGCCAAGATAAGCGACGAGTTAGTCGGGCTAGCCAAAGATGCTGTCCTCGGCAACGCGTACGAGCTCTCTCTCGTCTTCTGCGGCAACAACCTCTCTCAAGAACTGAATCGTACCTACAGAGGCAAGGACAAGCCGACTAACGTACTCGCCTTCCCGCTATCGAAGACCTCAGGCGAGATATTCATAAACACCGAGCATTTGGACGGATTCAGAGTCGAGGAACTGCTTGTCCACGCACTCCTCCATTTGAAAGGAATGCTCCACGGCGCTAAAATGGAGAGCGAGGAAAAACGATTTTTAAAATTACTCTTTAATGGCACGACCACTCTCAGTCGGGATAGACATAGGCAGCCAAAACGTTAAGGTCGTCATCGCCCATGAGATAGAGGAGAACGGGCGCATAGTGCCAAAGGTCATCGGTCAGGCCACTGCTGAGACCAAGGGCCTCCACAGGGGCTATATATTGAATCCCTCTGAGGCCTCTAGGAGCGTCCGCTTAGCCATAGACAAGGCGGAGAAGGCCGCAGGGGTCACTGTGAAGCGCGCCTTCGTCTCAGTAGGCGGAGTAGGCCTAGGGAGCGCCGTAGCCTCTGGCTCGGTAGCTATAGCAAGGGCTGACCTCGAGGTCACCAACCTCGACCTGGAGAGCGCCCAGGAGGCTGCCGAGGCCGCCATCCCCGAGGCGCTCATTTTAAACAGGAAGGTCATCAACACTATCCCCCTCCTCACGCTCCTAGACGGCAAGCCTGCTCTTGGGCGCATTGAGGGCATGAAGGCTGGCAAGCTAGAGGTTAAAGTGCTTTTCATAACATGCCTCGAGCATCACTTGGAGGACCTTATACGCGTAGTAGAGGGAGCCGGAGTCGAGGTGGTCGACGTTGTAGCCGCACCCATAGCTGCCTCCTTCGTGACTCTGTCTAAGAAGCAGAAGCGCGCCGGCTGCGCACTCATAAATATTGGAGCCGAGACACTCTCACTCGTTGTCTTCGAGAACTCGAACCCCATCTCGCTCGAGGTCTTCGAGATGGGCGGAGCCGACGTGACGAACGACATGGCTCTCGGCTTGAAGATATCCCTTGAGGAAGCTGAGTCCGTTAAACTCGGCTCCTGGACTCGGAGCGACTATCCGAAGAAGAAGATTGAGGACCTTATCGGACGCAGATTGTCTGACATGTTCGACCTCGTGGCCGCACACTTGAAGAGGATAGGCCGACACTCTCTCCTCCCCGCCGGTATCGTCATCACTGGCGGCAGCGCCGGACTTGCCGGACTGCGCGACTTCGCCGTTGAGGTGCTGAAGCTCCCTGCTAAAGTGGGCGAGATCCACTTCGGCGAGGAGGAGAAGTATGCTACCAAAGACCTCCCTTGGTCGGTCGCCTACGGGCTAGCTATAGTGGGCTTCAACTCCGACAATGAGCAGGGTCTCGTGGGCCAGAGAGGTATGGACAAGCTCGCCGAAGGCGGCAAGAAGGGTCTCCGCACCCTCACCCACTGGTTCAACAAGTTCATACCCTAGGCCGTCTTACGAGACCCCGCTTTCCAAAAACCGATTTGACTCTGTTGTCAACGGTTTCTTTTTTATTTGCGTTTGTGTACTATGTTTGCACCTCAAATTTAGAGGCGACATTCTCACTAAATCATACTTATGCCACAAGTCAAACCTGATATAGAATCCTTCGCCCGCATCAAGGTCATCGGTGTCGGAGGCTCCGGCGGCAATACGGTAAACCACATGATCAACTCCAAGGTCCGCGGAGTCGACTTCATTGCTGTGAACACGGATGCTCAGGATCTCCATAAATCCCTAGCTAAAAGAAAGGTTCATGTAGGCAAGAACCTCACACGAGGCCTCGGTGCTGGCATGAATCCAGAGCTCGGCAAGCGCGCTGTTGAAGAGACCAAGGAAGAAATACAGGAAGCTATCAAGGGTGCGGACATGGTCTTCGTCGCTTGCGGCATGGGTGGAGGCACCGGCTCCGGAGCTGCTCCCGTCATCGCCCGCACCGCGAAAGAAAATGGCATTCTCACAGTGGCTGTTGTGACAAAACCATTCTTCTTCGAGGGTGTCCAGCGCATGAAAATCGCCGAGCAGGCCATCGAGGAATTGAAGGGCGCCGTCGATGCCATCATCATCATCCCTAACGACCGCCTGATGGCGACTATCAATAAGGATACGAGCGCCAAGAACGCCTTTGCCATCTGCGACAACATCTTGAAGGAGGCTGTCGAGGGCATCTCGGACCTCATCACTATGCCGGGCATCATCAACATCGACTTCGCTGACATCAGAGCCGTCATGGAGAATGCGGGTGCCGCACTCATGGGCATCGGTACCGGCCAAGGCGACAAGCGTGCCGAGGAAGCCGCCCGCGCTGCCATCTCCTCCCCTCTCCTTGAGATATCAATTAACGGCGCTAAGGGTGTACTCTTCTCCATCGCCGGCGGAGACGACCTCACCATGTTCGAGATACAGGATGCTGCCAAGGTCATCACTGAGTCGGTGGATCCTAATGCCAAGATTATCTTCGGCACAGTCCACGACGAGAAGCTCAAAAAGGGCGAGGTCAAGGTCACGGTCATAGCAGCCTCCTTCCCTGAGAACGCTCAGCGCAAGGTCACAACCCTCTTCGGCAAGGATGCAGCGAATGAAGCTGAGAAGTCGAAGATGTTCAGCTCCTTCAGCACCTCTAAAAACGAGAAAGGCGAGAAGTCAGAAGAACTCCCCCTACCACCAAAGAAGGAAGTTGTGGTAGCTAAGATAGATAATGAAGAAGACGACTGGGGCGCAGTTCCCTCTTTCCTACGCCGTTCAAAGTTGAAGTAAGCTGCCAGCTTCTTTCTACTACGGCACAAAAAAGCTCCATTCTTTGGAGCTTTTTTGTGCTTTGACAAATGCTCACAGAGGAGTAGGGTTGAGTCAGACCCCACAGGAGCAAAGCATGATAATCGACCGTGCGATACGGTACTTCCTCGCTGGACCGTTCCTCATCTGCGCACTCGGCATACTCTTGCCGAGAGAGGCTATGGGCACCGTGATCTACGCGGCTATCATCCTCTCGTGCTCCATGTTTGTCGTCTGCGGCTTCGGACTCGTGAGCCTGGGCTCGGAGAAGAAGAAACTCCTGAGCCTGCGCGCGACGGCAAGCATCCTTGGCACGACCTTGTCCATGGGCATCATGCTCATGATTGGGCTCGGCACTGCCTGGGCGGGAGCGGCTCGCGTGCTGGACTCAAGGATGGAGCAGACGTTCTACATCTCTCCGTTCGTCTCCTGGCCCATGCTCTGGGCAGGCACGCTGCTCTACGGCATAACCCTGTTCAAGCTGTACCTGGACAAGCCCCCGCGGCTGACGATTGAGCACCGCTAAGACGGCGCTCCGACACATTACATAGTGTCGGAGCGCTTTTCGTTTTCCAAATAGCCTGTGGTATCCTTATGTCCTATGTATGAACTCATTATCGTTGGAGGAGGCCCAGCCGGAGTAGCTGCCGGAGTTTACGCCGCTAGGAAGCGCCTTCGCACCCTGCTCATCACAGAGAGCTTCGGCGGACAGTCCATAGACTCTATGGGTATAGAGAACTGGATAGGCACAGTGAACATCTCCGGCCCAGACTTAGCCAAGTCGCTAGAGACTCATATAAGGACTTATGCCGAGAGCACAGTGGATATCAAGACCGGCATAAGGGCATCAAAGATAGAGAAGACTGAAGGAGGCTTCAAGGTAGAGGTCGGCGGCGAGACCCTTGAGACTAAGACCATCCTCATAGCCACAGGCTCCTCAAGGAGGAAGCTCGAGGTGCCTGGCGGCAAGGAGTATGAGAACAAGGGTATAACCTACTGTGCTTCATGCGATGGACCGCTCTTCTCCGGGGCTGATGTGGCTGTGGTCGGCGGGGGCAATGCTGGCTTCGAGACGGCGGCGCAGCTCTTGGCCTATGCCAAGTCAGTCACTCTATTGAACCGCTCGGACAAATACAAAGCCGACGAGATGACCGTGGAGAAGGTCCTCGCCCACCCCAACATGCGCGCGATACCAAACGCCATTCCTAAAGAAGTCCGCGGGGATAAGTTCGTGAACTCTCTTATATATACTGATGCCGTAACTAATGAAAAGCACTCACTCCCTGTGACAGGCATCTTCGTGGAGATTGGACTCATGCCAGCTACTGAGGTGGTGAAGGGTATCGTTGAGTTGAATGAGCGCAACCAAATTGTGATAGACCCGCGCACTCAGAGCACTCGCACAAATGGCATATGGGCCGCCGGGGATGTCACTGACACTCTGTATCATCAGAACAACATCGCCGCCGGAGACGCCGTGCGTGCTCTCGAAGATATATATCTGCACTTGCGAGCTAGGTAGCTTATAGAAAATGCAATAAAAAAAGAAAGGGCGGGCATCTCACGATGCCCGCCCGTTGCCGCGTTAGCGGCCCTACTTGCCAGTGCCGCTGCTGCTGCTGCTCTTTACCCTGATGTTGATGCAATACGGCTGCCGCCAGTCCCTGTTGACGAACATGCCTTCAGCCATGCAGGCTGCTCCAGCCAGGGCTCCCCACTTGGCCAAGCCCTTCCAGTGAATACCGCCGCGGTCCGTGAGAGTCTTCGTCACGTACACCGTGTCGTAGTGGGTCTGCCATACGATAGTGGTATCGTGGACGAAAACCGGGAACGGCACGCTGTCGATGCGCGCTATCTGTCTCTCCGTTTTCACGACAGGCACGTTCTGTGACGGCTGAGCAACTCGAGTAACGGCCGACTTGGTGCCCACCGGTCGAGGTGTTGGCCTTGGCGTCGAGACTACAGGCAACTTTGCCGGCCCTTGCGTGAGATTCTGCTGAGCAAGCTGGAGCGCAACGATCTTCTTTTTGAGCGAGTCAGCCATGGTCTTGCAGGCCACCGCGCAGGCCGAGCCATTCTCATATGCCGTGACCTTCTGTCGAAGCGAGTCTGCAACCCTCTGGAGTGCTCGCTCCTGCTTGCACTGAGCCCCGAAGACGGCGCAGTAAGCAGAAGTATGTTTCTCCTCTTCGGCCTGCTGTGCCTTCTTGCTTGTGTCCTGAGCCCAGGTGTTGCTCGCTCCGATCACCGAAGCGAGGCACATGACGGCCGCCCAAACGTGAGTTCGGAGTCGCATTTCGATACCTCTGGTTGAGTTCCTATACTAGTGAGAAGACCTTTCCGGGGCTCACCTTATCACGCCAAATGGCATGTGTAAATAGCCCTAGATTCCTTGTATATAAACGTATCGATGAGGTGCGACTTACCTACAAATTGGCGGAAGAGGTGAGATTTGGTCACAGGTCTCGGCTTGCTAGCCAAGCCTGCGACCCCGCCTCGCGCCGCCGCGCTCCGGCTTTCAAATCGTCCTCGCAAACGGGTTTTGCTGCGGAAGAGGTGAGATTTGAACTCACGGTAAGGTTGCCCCTACGCTGGTTTTCGAAACCAGTGCCTTAAACCACTCAGCCACTCTTCCAAGGCCATAACTCTAGCATTTTCGGCGAAAAATGTTAATATTTGCCCTGCTTAAGGCCCTATCGTCTATCGGTTAGGACACGAGCTTTTCAAGCTTGGAAGCCGGGTTCGACTCCCGGTAGGGTCATCGCAACATATGAAGAAGCTTACGATTGCAGTTGATATTGATGATGTCATTGCGGCAAGTGCGCCGGCCTTTATTGCATATAGTAATGAGAAATTTGGTACGCATTTAACGGTTGATGATTATCACGAACGATGGGGTGATGTTTGGAAAGTTGAACAGGAAGAACTCATTAAGCGGGCACACGAATATCATGAATCTGGAGACCATGCGAAATACGGAGTCATAGATGGAGCCAAAGATTCTCTTAAAGAACTCAGGAGGAATTTTAGACTAATAGTATTGACTACTAGGCGCAATTCTATCAATCAATTGACAAGGGATTGGATAAATAAATTTTATCCAGATATTTTTGACGACTTTGTCTTTACTGGATTTTATGATGACCCAACCGTTGGCGGCGCGCACATGACTAAGGCCGAATTGGCCCGAGGAGTAGGCGCACAGTACTTAATTGATGACCAGCTCAAGCACATTTTAGCTTCTGCTGAGATTGGCATAAAAGGGTTGCTGTTTGGAGATTATTTTTGGAATAAAGCTGACCATCTTCCGACTAATGTGGAAAGAGTGAGAAATTGGACCGAGGTTCTTGAGTATTTTGGAAGAGAAATTAACCCACTTTAATCTCGGTCAATTTTGTTGTAAAGTAGTCAAACGCGCGGTTAGCTCAGTTGGTAGAGCATCCCCTTGACGTGGGGAGGGTCAGAGGTTCGAATCCTCTATCGCGCACAGATGAGACATGTTCTAGCAAGATGGGAATGGTTTCTAGTATTAATACTTTCTACTTGGTTTGTTGTCCATCTTTTACAATGCAATTTTTTGTCGTTGAAAGAGATCGACACTAACAAAATTACCTCGTCTGACAATGATCGACTTAGAACTGTAGTTGAACTGTCCAGAGAACAGTTATCGCACCTACTTAATGATAAGTTAAATTTAGATAGGGTATTAGAATTCGAAATATGTATCGTTAACAATAACCAACTTTCCTTATATGGAGGTGCCATTAGTCCGAACATGATGAAAGACCTCGGCTCACTTCACTCAGAAGAATTTGGAGCTATAGGTGCAATTATAAAGAGGACAGCCGATGATGATATTGCTGGGAACCTTTACGTGCAGAAAAACAATCATGACTGTGTTCATACAGACACGAGCAAGCAATATTCAGTAACTTTTGAGTTTAATGATCCAGTTGCCCTTACTTTTTTTGTTCCCGCTAACGCAACTCCTAACGAAGAGGAACTGCTTTTTAAGAAAGCTCAAGTAAGATATTCTGAAACCAATTCCGATGATCTGGAAATTAACAAGGAATGGTCATACATTTCATTCTGCACAACACCAAAAAGTTCTTATCTAGCTTTATTATTTATAGTAATCTTCTACACATTCGGTGAGGTGATGAGCTGGATAACAAATTTACTGAAACATAGGCAATGAAAATCCTTGCTATTGAGACCTCGTGCGATGAGACCGCTATATGCATTTTGGAGTGTGCTGGGAAGATGCCACAGCCTCAGTTCAAGGTCTTGGGCAATGCTCTAGTATCACAGATTCATATACATAAGGAGTACGGAGGGGTGTACCCTATGCTCGCCAAGCGCGAACATATTAAGAACCTGCCCATAGTCCTCAAGGCAGCCCTTAAGGAAGCCGGCGAAAGCGCGGAGAATCCAAATATAGACATGATAGCGGTCACGGCCGGACCCGGCCTCGAGCCAGCTCTCTGGACCGGCATCGAGTTTGCCAAAGGGCTTGGAGAGAAGTGGGGCAAGCCAGTAGTGCCTATAAACCACATGGAGGGCCACTTGTGGTCAGTGCTATTTAATAACGACAAACCAATTGAGTTCCCTGCTATAGCCCTCCTTGTCTCCGGCGGACACACTGAGCTCGTGCATGTAGAAGGCTTCGACAAATTTAATATCATCGGTCGGACTAGGGATGACGCTGTCGGAGAGGCCTTCGACAAGGTAGCCCGCCTCCTCGACCTCCCCTACCCCGGCGGACCGAAAATCTCGGCCATGGCTGAGATAGCAAGGAAGCGTGAGTCCATAATGGACTTCCGTTTCCCTCGCCCGATGCTTAACACCGACAACTACGACTTTTCATATTCAGGCCTCAAGACATCTGTCCTCTATACCACAAGAAAACTAGACAAGCTCGACGAGGATACAAAGGCTGAGATAGCTAGAGAGTTCGAGGAAGCGGCCATTGAACCCTTGATAGAGAAAACCACGCGAGCCATAGACGAGTTCGGGGCGAGGACCCTCATCGTTGGAGGAGGAGTATCAGCCAATGCATATCTGAGAGAGAAGCTCTCTACCTTGTCCTTAGAACGCGGCGTGGACCTAAGACTCCCCTCGCCCGAGCTCACAACGGACAACGCCGTAATGATAGCAATAGCGGCTTATGTGAGACATCTGACTCACGGACTTACACCGAGTGAGGATATCCGAGCTCGCGGCAATCTGCCGCTATCTTAGCTCTATTAGACCGGCTTACTTTGTGGAACAGTATTGGTGGTCTTTATAGACTCAGTCTTCTTTGATGTATAGATGCGGAGTTTGCTGTGCTTGCTGTAGGTGGCGAGCCAGATTAGGGAGCCTACGAGAGCCACAAGGAGAGGCAGAAGGAGGAAGTACTCGCCTAGGAGGTAGCTTACGACGAGTGCCACTACGAGGCCGATAACAATGGTGGTCCACTTGGCGACGAAGCGCTTCATGGCATTCTCAGGGAGGTCGCTGTAAAGGACATCCTTAAGGACAACTCCTATTAGATAAAGGACAACTAGTATCAATATCAGTTCGTAGAGGAACTGTACTGTCCCTTTGACAGTGTTTGGGAAGGTGAAGAGGGCAGCCGCTAGGTTGTTATCATTTTGTCCTTTATCGATTTGTCCGACTACCGGCAGTTCCACCGTAGTTGTGGCCGTTGTGGTGGCCCCAGTACTTGGGATTATCGTTCCTGAGGTGTTGCCTCCGGACGAAGTCTCAAGGACAGAACCGCTTCCACCCGTGTTGGTGTTAGTGCCAGTGCTGCCGACATACCTGATGGTGGCGCCGCTTGCCTGCGCGTGCTGTATGAGGTTCCTAAAGGCCACTATCTCATGCTGTTCATCAGCCGTTAGGGGTAGCCCATTGCCACAGTACAACTCATTTATCTTCTTCAAAGTTAGGATATATACGTAGTGAGTCGGTCCGGTGTGGCCCCAAGGCGTGAGTATCTCGTCCTTGTACTGCATCTGGAAAGCACCAACTGCGGTGAAGGTGGCTGTATCAAAGACACCTGTAATGGACACGTAGTCATAGCCCATGAAGAACTTGAGGAAAGCTTGGAGCTTCATAACCTCAAGAGGATTGTTGTTAAAGTCTATCCTCATGTAGTCATGTATAAGCGGACATGCCACATTGCCAGGCAAGACTGTGCTGTGACCTCCTCCGGTATTGCTGCTGCCGCCGCCAGTGTTGCTTGGAGGAGTGTTTGGACCAGCAAGGTTAATAACAACTGAGTCAGAGGCATTCGAGGTGCCATTCGTACAAGTGATAGTTATGGTGATAGGCGCATTTAGGGCTGGGTAGAATGGGCTGCCCGGAGCTATAGGGATGCTCGTGCCAGAGAGAGCGACACCGCTATTCACAGGCGAGGTCATCTGACAGGCGGTGGCATTAGCTGAGACCCATGTGTATGTGTACTGATCACCCTGATTTATGGTTATAGGACCATCGGAGCCGTTGGCCTTCACATCTACAGTTGGCGAGCTGCCTCCGACTGTGCCGGCCAAGCTTATGACCACCGAGTCAGTGGCGTTCTGCGTACCATTGGTACAGGTGATGGTGATAGTCGTCGAAGAGGCTGCCGTAGGATAGAAAGTGTTTCCAGGCCCTATGACAACGCTCGTACCAGAGAGAGAGGTTCCAGAGGCTACGGGTGAAGTCATCTGGCAGGCTGTGGCGTTGGTCGAGGCCCAGGTATAGGTATAGGTAGCGCCGCTGCTTAGAGTCACCGGACCGTCAGAGCCGTTAGCCTTCACATCGATGGTAGGAGCCACGGTTAGCGGAGAGGCGCCGAGTCCTATGACCACCGAGTCAGTGGCATTCGAGGTGCCATTCGTACAGGTCACGGTTATCGTCACTGTCGAGCTAGCAGCAGGATAAAAAGGGCTTCCTGAGGCTATAGGAGTGCTTGTGCCAGAGAGGCTGACTCCAGACATGACGGGAGGGTTCATCTGGCAAGCAGTTGCATTCGCAGAGTTCCATGTGAGCACATAGGTATCACCAGCAGAGAGAGTTACCGGGCCGTCAGAACCATTGGCCTTCACATCCACGGTCGGAGCGGATGTTGTTGGGGCAGCACCAAGACCTATAACAACCGAGTCAGAGGCGTTAGTGGTGCCATCGGTACAGGTTACTGTGATAGTCACAGTCGAGCCTGCTGCTGGATAGAAGGGGCTCCCTGCGCCTATAGGAACGCTTGTGCCACTAAGAGCTACGCCCGACATGACGGGAGGATTCATCTGACAAGCCGTGGCATTAGCCGTTGACCAAGTGAGGATGTAGGTGTCACCGGCGTTAAGCGTTACCGGGCCGTCAGAGCCGTTAGCCTTCACATCCACAGTCGGAGCGGCTGCAGGCGCTCCCGCTAGAGACACAGTAACGCTGTCCGTCTGGGTAGCTCCGCCAGAGTCAAGACAGTTTATGGTAAAGGTGTTCGAGCCTCCTGCTGCAGGATAAGCAGCATTGCCCGGCGCGATGGTCATGGTGGACCCTATAGTAAATCCGGAGGAAAGCCCGGTTGCGCTAATAGAGCAGCTGGCCGCATCTGTTTGCACAAGTGTGATATCGAAAGGTGTTGTAGGGCTAGAGAGCGTCAGCGTGTCTTGGCCGTTCGCCTTCAAATCTACTCCAGCTGCAAAGGCAGTAAGAGGAACATTCCCCAATACAACAACAGCCATCACATAGAGGGCTACTGCGCGCTTTGCTATATTTGTATTTAGCTTTTGCATCTAAGTTATCCGGAAGTACAGACACCCTACGTGCTTGACCCGGCTGAGTCAAGTTTTAGTAAAGGACATTTTCTAAACTCTTTTGTCCTTTACTGTCCGTTAGATTATGACTGTCCTTTAGAAAGAAACTTCGCACTGTCGTGCTAGTATATAAGACGCATGGATAGCAAATTTCTTAAACCTTATAGCCCGATTGACACCGAGTCAAAGATATATGCTATTTGGGAAGAGAGCGGCTACTTCAACCCAGATAACTTGCCTCACGATAGACAGGAGTCGTTCAGCATAGTCCTCCCTCCTCCAAATGTAACCGGGACCCTCCACATGGGTTCAGCACTCATGCTGGCCATACAAGATACTGTCATAAGGTACAAGAGGATGCGCGGCAAGCGTGCTCTGTGGATACCTGGCACTGACTCGGCCGCTATAGCCACCCAGTCCAAGGTGGAGAAAGAGATACAGAAAGCCGAGGGCAAGAACCGCCACGACCTCGGGCGCGAAGAGCTCCTCAACCGTGTGAACACCTTCGTAGAGGAGAACAAGTCGGCCATACTTGCGCAAATACGCGGCTTTGGGGCATCTGTAGACTGGAGCCGCTACGCTTACACTATGGATGATAAGCGCTATAGCGCTGTGATGGAGGCCTTCGTGCGCATGTACGAAGCCGGACTTATATATAGAGGCCACAGGATTGTGAACTGGGACCCCAAGGGCCAGACCACCATCTCAGATGATGAGATAGTCTACACGGAGGAGAAGACTGCTCTCTACTACCTTAAGTACGGACCCTTCACCATCGCGACAGCCAGACCAGAGACTAAATTTGGCGACAAGTATGTGGTCATGCACCCAAGCGATGCGCGCTACGCCGAGTACAAGCACGGACAGCAGCTCAAGCTCGAGTGGATAAACGGTCCTATAACCGCAACTGTTATAAAGGACGAGGCCATAGATATGGAGTTCGGCACAGGAGTCATGACCATTACTCCTTGGCACGACCTAACGGACTTCGACATCGCAGAACGCCACAAGCTCGACAAGGAGCAGATTATCGATAAGTACGGCAAACTCCTTCCCGTAGCTCAGGACTTCGCTGGGATGAAGATTGCCGAAGCTAGAGAGAAGATTGTAGAGAAGCTACGCTCCAAAGGCTTGCTAGTCAGAGAGGAGTCATACACTCACAACGTAGCCACGGCCGAGCGCACTGGCGGACGCATCGAGCCTCAGATAATGCAGCAATGGTTCATAGACGTGAACAAGCCTATAGAGAAGCGCGGCGGCAAGTCATTGAAGGAGCTCATGCGTGCGCCACTCGAGAAGGGTGAGATAAGCATCATCCCTGAGCACTTCGACAAGACTTATTATCATTGGATAGATAACTTGCGAGACTGGTGCATCTCCAGACAAATATGGTTCGGTCATCGCATACCTGTCTGGTATAAAGGTGATGAGATATATGTAGGGACGAGCGCTCCGCAGGGAGACGGCTGGGAGCAAGACCCTGATGTGCTTGATACCTGGTTCTCCTCTGCTCTTTGGACTTTCTCCACTCTTGGCTGGCCGGAAGAGTCTCAGGACTTAAAGCTCTACCACCCGACAGCCCTCCTTGAGACTGGCTACGACATACTCTTCTTCTGGGTGGCTAGGATGATAATGATGTCAGCCTTCCACTTGGACCAGATACCATTTAAAACTGTTTACCTGCATGGCCTCGTGCGAGACAAGGACGGACAGAAGATATCAAAGTCCCTAGGCAACAACATCGATCCGCGCGAGATGAGCGCTAGGTATGGTACCGACGCAGTAAGGATGGCGCTTATCATAGGACAGGCTGCTGGCACCGACTCGCGCATATCAGAGGACAAGATAAAGGGCTACAAGAACTTCGCCAACAAGGTCTGGAACATTGCCCGCTTCGTGCTCGACAAGGAGCGCGGGGGCGAACTCAAAGCAGACTTGGTAGATGAGTTCGATGCCATGGCCAAAGATGCTACAGCGGACATGGAAGATTATCGCTTCTACATAGCGGCGGAGAAGATATACCACTACGTATGGCACCGCTTCGCTGATGAGATACTTGAGGAGAGCAAGGGTGAGGAAAAAGGTCAAATCAAACCAGAATACTCTGCCACTCTGTATTACATATTAGAGAACTCGCTCAAACTCCTGCACCCCTTCATGCCTTTCATCACCGAGGAGATATGGTCCTGTCTCTCACCTAAAGACCTGCTTATGGTAGAGCCTTGGCCAGTGGAATCTGACAAATAAACAAAAGAAAAACAAAAGATGAGCAGCACTAGCACAGTAGTATATTCCCTCCTTGGCGGCATCATACCGGCTCTTGTCTGGCTCGCCTTTTGGCTCCGTGAGGACTCTAAGCGTCCCGAACCTAAAGGCCGGCTCATAGAGACCTTCCTCGCGGGCATGCTTGCCGTAATCCTGGTACTACCCTTCCAGAAGTTTGTGGCGGGCAAATTCCCCGGCTTTGGCATAGTGACCTTCGGCCTGTGGGCTCTGCTTGAGGAAGGGTTCAAGTACCTGGCGGCTCACTTCACCGCTCTCACAAGCATTGACGATGATGAGCCGGTCGACACTCTTATATATATGATCACAGCGGCGCTCGGCTTCGTCGCTTTGGAAAACACCCTCTTCATCTGGAATCCGCTCTTGAGCCAGGACATCATCGGAGCTGTCTCTACTGGCAGTATGCGCTTCATCGGGGCGAGCCTCCTCCACGTTGTAGCCTCCGGAGTGATGGGTCTCTCTCTCGCAGCCTCATTCTATAAATCGCGTCCTAAGAAAATGCTCTACGGGCTCGTGGGCATCACCTTGGCCATAGCTATACACACAACCTTCAACCTCTTCATCCTCCACACAAGAGGCTCGGAGTCTCTAGGCGTCTTTGCTACGGTATGGATAGCCGCCGCCCTCTTGTTGTTCCTATTTGAGAAGGTTAAAGCGATTGCACGGCCGAGAAGACCGGATATAATATAGTCATGGATAAAAGATCTTTTTTCGAACGTCTCACTGGAGCAGTTAAACTCGATGAGGAAAATCTCTCTGCCGAGGAAGCTGTGCGCGGCAAGTCAGCTTTATATGAGGAAGAGGAAGAGGCCCAACTCACAGTAGACCTATACAATGCAAGCGACGAGATAGTGCTTAAAACCATGGTTGCAGGTGTGAAGCCCGAGGACCTCGACGTTTCTATCAGCCGAGACTCCGTAACCATCCACGGCAAGCGCGAGGAAGACCGCACAGTATCTAAGGAAGACTACTACCACCGCGAGCTATACTGGGGCTCCTTCTCCCGCACCGTAGTCCTACCTGAGGAAATAGACGTCGACGAGGCCGAAGCCATAGAGAAGTATGGTCTCCTCATCCTCCGCCTGCCCAAACTCGACAAAAACAAGTCCACGAAACTCAAAGTAAAGGGGCAATAGAAGAATTGGTGCCAAGACCCAGGTTCGAACTGGGGACCCTTCCCTCTTCAGGGGAATGCTCTACCAACTGAGCTATCTTGGCTTATTGAAATGTATTGAGAAGACCCTGTGCTTGCTTGAACGATTCGCCCACCGAGCCTAGGTATGGCTCAAGCGATAGATACCCTATCACGAGCGACCCTATGATAACAGCGAATTTTATGACTCCCCATACGACAATCCATCGCGAGTTCCTGCGGATCTTGCGAAGCATTTTGTTGTTCTCCTCAGAAAGCTGTAAGGTGCGCTTTAAGAGCTCTCTGTCCTCGGGATTCATGAAGGGATTGTATCAAAAAATAGCGATTTTTCAAGGTACGAAAAAGGCGCCAGGTGGGGTGGGCGCCTCGATTCGATACGGGGTGGGAGGGGTCTTACGTGTTACGACGATCAGTGTTGACCTCACGGGCCATCATTCGCCGATCGATAACACCCTGGCGACGATCGTAGCGTTTGAGCGCAACATAGTATTGGCTCTTCGCAACTTTCGGATGAGTGCCGGGTTCAAGGCGATGGACAACTTCTCCACGCTGTGTCACGGCAATCAATTCCTCGTGGTCATCTATCGACCACGCGATTCCAGACTGCAGCTCCAACATCTGACTCCTCCTTCTAAGGTGCAACTTTGCATACGGCCTGAGTACATAGAAACATATATGCAAATATTAACAATCCTCTTTATGACGAAAGCATGGCCAAATATGGGGAAAACATGTTGATAGGCTGTAGACACTCTGTAGATACGACTGCGTGGCTCTACTGTCAATACTTACACTCTTCAATAGACCTAGATTTGTGCCCTCAGCCAGAATCGAACTGACATCTCATCCTTAGGACGGATTTGCTCTATCCATTGAGCTATGAGGGCCGAATAAACTTAAGCGGCGATACCTAGAAGTTCGGAGACCTTGCGCTGGTCGAACCCGACTATAAGATCCTGGTCGTTGATGATGATGACTGGCACACCCATCTGACCGGACTTTTCTATCATCTCGCTCTGCCTCGTCTTGTCCGAGGCCACATTGTAGTCAGTGAAAGGCACGTTATTGGCAGCAAAAAACTCCTTGGCCATATGGCAGAAATGGCAGGTCGGCGTGGAATAGATTTCTACTTTTTTCATATTCATATCTATATTATCGACCGATTATAGCATCCCAGGCTCTCTTGTACCAAGGCAGAACCTCTAGCGTAGTAGTAGAGGTGTCAGGCCTATCTACGATGATGGCCACGTGCTCGCCAGCTCCAGCCACATTAAACTTACCCTTAATCTCTTCTTCTATACCAGCATCTGTCCTGAGCCTATCTATCTCAGCCTTGAGCGTAGCCTCGCGCTCGGTGAGAGTAGCTACCTTTTCCGCAAGGAGCTTAGAGTCTCGGGCGCTCTGGCGCTCTTTGACCACTAGGTCATAGGCTCCCTTGCCCAAGGCAAGCGTCAGGATAAAGAGCGCTCCTAGGGCTGGCAGCGAGTATAGCCTGCGCTTCAGCTGTTGTCGTTTTTGAAGTTCCCTCATGTTCTTGTCTATGCTAACATAACGCTCATGCTATTCGACAAACAACACAAGAAGAAGCTCCAAGGAGTCATGACCTTCCTCGGCATCATCATGATTTTGGGCATGATACTCCTCTACTTCCCCGCATTTAGGTAAAACGAAACCCCACGTCTTAGGTGGGGTCCTCAGTTTGAGCTGATTAACGTCGCTCGGGATGTTTGGATTCCCAAGACGGCAGCTCCTTGCAGTCCTTCCACGGGGAGAACCTGCCTGTTGAGATACCGTTCTCGAATACAAACAGGTAGATCTTTCCGATGATCGGACCAGCGCTGTCGCGAGGAACCAGAAGGTGTACGTAGCGGCCATTCGACGTCTGTACGACCACCATATCACCATGGTTCTTTTCATCGACATAGCTGTTGAGGTACTGTTGCCAGATGACGGTGTCGCAGACCGTCGACATCGCCACAGGCTTTTCTGCATGGGCGGGAAAATTTGGCCAGAAGGCACCTATCATGCCAGTCAGGATCACGGCTAGCACAACAACAACCCCCACAGCTTTCTGCGACCATGTTCTATTTGCCTTGATGGGCGGCATGAACTTCTCCCTGTTTGTCCGCTATGCGGAACGTGGAAATCAATACTTCTCTTCTTCCTATATTATATACACAGAATAAGAGATTTGTCAAGTCCTACTCTGAACGCATCATTTTGAGGAAGACATCCTGAGGGATATTCACATTCCCCTTGCCTCTTTCGGCCATCTTCTTCTTACCTTTCTTCTGCTTCTCTCTTAGCTTCATCTTACGAGTGATGTCGCCGCCATACATGTGCTGAGTCACATCTTTTTTCATACCTGAGAGGCTCCTCGACGAGATAATCCGCCCAAGAGCCTTGCCCTGGATTTTCATATTAAACATCTGGCGAGGCAGTATCCTATGGAGCTTCTCTACCGCGCTCTCAGCCTCGGTCTCAACCTGGCGCTTCGACACCACCTTCGAGAAGGCTGCTACAGGCTCGTCGGCTACCAATATATCGAGCCTCGTCACGTCAGCTCCCCTATCTCCTGCAAGGTCGTACGAGATGGAAGCGAAGCCTGATGTCGCACTCTTCAACTTATCGAACAGGCCTCGCATAAGCTCTCTAAGCGGCATCTCGAAGGATATCGAGGCGCGATTGTCGCCGAAGTTCTCTGTAATACCGGTCTCGGCCTCGTGCTCATACAAGAGCTTCAAGATATCGCCGAGATACTGCGGAGGCGTAATAATCTTGGCACTGACCCACGGCTCTCGCACGCTCTCGACAAGATGCTCATCGGGGAACAAGGACGGCGTGTAGACTACCTCGGTTTTGCCATTTTTATAGGTAACCGTGTACATGATAGATGGCAGCGTGATGATGAGGTTCAAATTAAACTCGCGCCTCAAGCGCTCGGTAATGATTTCGAGATGGAGCATTCCAAGGAACCCAGAGCGGAAGCCGCGTCCGAGGACTCCCGACGACTCCTCTTCGAAGGAAAAGGCTGAGTCCGAGAGCTGGAGCTTCTCAAGAGCCTGGCGCAGTGCCACAAAGTCGTCTTGTGACTCAGGGTAGATGGAGGCCCAGACCACGGGACGCGCCTTCTGGTATCCTGCAAGCGGCGGCTCTGTATCATTTGCTGAGGCGACGGTATCACCAACAGAGGCGACGCCAGGCTCCTTGATGCCAGTGACAATGTAGCCCGTCTCGCCGGCATTAATAGCTTCGGCCGGAGTTTCCTCTGGGGTGAAGAAGCCCACCTCAAGCGCCTGGAAGGTTTTACCAGATGCTTTGAAAAGGAGTTTGTCGCCCTTTTTGACACTGCCGCTCATCGTGCGGATGAAGACGATGACACCCATATGGTTCGAATATTTAAAATCAAAGACGAGAGATCGGAAGGTGCTGCCTTCTAGCTTCTTTGGCGCGGGGATTTTCTTGATGATTTCCTGTAGGAGATCCTTGACCCCCTCTCCGGTTCTTCCGGAGACGAGGAAAATCTCTTCTTCGCTGACATCGAGGAGCTTCATTATTTCTTCCTTCACCTCTTCAACTCGCGCAAGAGGAGAGTCTATCTTCGAGACGACTGGCAAGATGACAAGCCCCTGCTCGCGGGCCATGCCGAGAGTTGTGAGGGTTTGAGCCTGCACGCCCTGTGTAGCATCGACAAGAAGGATTGAGCCCTCTACAGCCTTGAGCGCTCGCGACACCTCATACGAAAAGTCTATGTGCCCTGGAGTATCGATGAGGTTAAGCGTATACTCGCCATACTTCATCCTGACGGGCTGCATCTTGATGGTGATGCCGCGCTCGCGCTCGAGCTCCATAGAGTCGAGGACCTGGTCCTTCATCTTGCGCTTCTCGATAGTGCCAGTGAGCTCAAGCATGCGGTCCGCGAGGGTGGACTTGCCATGGTCAATGTGCGCGATGATAGAGAAGTTACGAATTTTATCCATAAGAAGCTAAACCTTAGACTATTTCTGAGTTCTCGGCAACGGCGTCGGCCTGCCAGAACTTCTGATGCAGAGTGCGCCAGAACTCGGCGAGCTCTCTCGAATTGCAGAGCCAGAGTACGGCTATGCCGACCAAGACTCCCAGCAATCCGGATAAGAGCCCCTGCAGGAAGATGCCCCACAGGTGCGCCAGGTCAAGGAGCGGACCAAAGAGATGCAGGCCCACATATGCTCCAACTCCGACAAATATTGCCGCTACTAGCGAAACCCATAGGGTGCGATAGACCTCCGGCTCGAATTTGCCAAAGTCTCTCTCGAATCCTATCCAGTGCGCTACAACATTGAGCATGGTGCCAATGGCGTATCCAAGCGGTAGCATGAGGATAGGAGCGCTTCCAAGGTCATCAACCCTGAGTATTGTGCTTACCAGGTGGCCAAAGCCAGGCCATGCATAGTAGGTCTTAACAAAGATATAGGAGAGAGCAATGAGTACGAGGGTGAAGATGAGATTTATGATAAGAGGCTTCCTAGTATGCCCTGCGGAGTAGAAGGCGCGCACAAAGAGTAGCAAAAGGCTCTGAGCCAAGACAGACAGAGCGAAGATGGCTAGCGCGGCCGCTGTGAGCCTGGTAGCACTCCAGTCGAATCGGCCCGTACCCAAGAGCACTCGCACTATCTGGGCCCGCAGCACGACGAAGAGCGCTGTCACGGGCATGGACCAGAAGATGATATGCCTTATCGTGGCTGACATCTGCTCTACGAAGGCAGCCATGTTATTGGCCGAAAAGTGGCGCGATAGCGTCGGGAAAGCCGCCAGAGAGTATGAGACGCCTATGATAGAGAGCGGCACCGAAGAGATGTTGAGCGAGAAGGTGTATATGGATATAGAGCCCGCGGCCATAAGCGAGGCGAGCGAGACGAGAAAGATTGTGGCGATGTGGTTTAGCGACAAGCTCATCGTCCGAGGGAAGGACAATGCCACCACTCGCCTGATAGAGAGGAAGTTAAAACGGAACTTAAAGCGAGGCATGAGTCCTATCCTCACAACGAAGGGCATCTGTATGGCCATATGGAAGAGTGACCCGAGCGCCACTCCCCACGCTACTCCTACGACCCCAAGCCTCGGCGCAATGAAGAGGATGCCGAAGATGATAGCCGCATTGTATATGACTGGCGCAAAGGCGTATATGAGGAAGCGGTTATAAGCCTGGGTGAGAGAGCCGAAGAGGTTCGACATACCGAGGAAGATGGGCGAGAGGAGGAATATCCTCGACAAGAGCACTACGTCATGGAGAGCCTGCCCCGACAAACCCTTGAAGAGCATGTGCGAGAGCGGAGGTATGAGGAAGAAGGCCAGTATAGATATCCCAACGATAAGGTAGGAGAAGAAGGAGAATATATCATCGACGAACTCCCTGACTGCTTCCCTGCCCCTAGCCTCCCTCTCGACTATGAAGGGCACGATGATAGAGAGCGAGACCACTGAAGCCACCGTCACGAAAAGGAAATCCGGTATGCGAAAGGCCGCGTAGTAAGTGTCGAGAGCCGTGCCAGCGCCAAAGGCATGCGCCAAGGCTCTGTCACGCAGGAATGCCAGTATCTGCGACAATACAGAGAAGAAGGCCAGCAGCAGAGCTGCCTGATGGAGCCTGTCTGTCTCCTTATAGAAGAAGTTTAGTATCTTCCTAACCATCCCGTTAGAAGCTACTACTTATAACTTTCATTGTGAATATATATCATGAGGTGTATTCAGTGCGAGCTTCTAACGGGACCATCATTGACCGCTTATGGGAGCGGTCTTCGTCTTACCAGTGCTCGGAGCTTGGAAGAGCGCATCCTTGCCAGCCCTCAAGTTGGCTAGGGCTTGTAAGACTAGCTCATTGCCCGGGTTTGTCTTAGCTAAGTCCTCGAACTGTGCTATAGCCTCGGCATGCTTGCCCAGCTTGTCGAGCGCGAGGCCTAAGTAGTATTTGGCATTGGCATAATCAGGCGAGATGCTCAGAGCTCTAGTCATTGCGTCTGCCGCACCAGCATAGTCCTTAGTAGAGTACTTCAAGAGGCCGAGCTCGAAGAGCACGCCAGCATTGCCCGGAGTAAGGAGCACCCCTGTCTCTGCCGACCTCACTGCTTGCTCCAGATTGTTCTGGCTTCCCTCGATTTGTGAGAGGAGGAAGTAAGCATCAGCATAGTCTTGCTTCAAGCTCAAGGCCTCATCGATGTGCACTCGAGCAGCATCGACATCCTTATGGTCGAACTCAAGACGAGCCAAGAGGAGCGGCACCTCAGGGCTCGAAGGATTCACCGCCTTGGCGTTAGCATACGCCGCAAGCGCGTTCTCATAAGCGCCATTTATAGCAAGCGGCGCCGGGACCAAGGACTCATACAAGTTGCCGACAGCAATCCAGTTCACATATACAGGGTTCAGACTTATGGCATTCTGCAGAGCAGTGATGGCCTTGCTTAAGGAATCTTGGAAGACAGCTTGTCTCTCCTCAGTAGTCGAGGCTGTGTTCTGCAAAGCGCCGTTTGCTCGTGAGAGCTCGACTTGCGACAAGGCCGACCAGTACTGGTCGGACGGAGCAAGAGTCATTGCTTTGACGAGCTCGTTCTCGACCATGTCCACGGAAGCGCTCCCATTAGCCGCATAAGTCACAGCTCTCTCGAAGTGGGCTATGGCCAGTACTCTCTTGGCGAAGATGAACCCAAGACCCAGAGCTAGCACGACAAGCGCTATAGCCCCGATAGTCGAGGCGAAGCGCGAGAGCCTAGTGGCATTCAGGTCAAACTCCTTTATACCGATGACTCCTATAGTCTCCGCGGCAGAGATAGTAAGGCCTGTGAAAATAAAGGTAAGAGCAAGCAAGACTATGGACGGGACAAAGAGGAAGACGCAGACCCAGAGGAAGAGAGAGACGAAGAAAGCCGCCATGAGGATAAAGCGATCAGCCCGGCTATCTACATTCTTCGACAATATTTTTAATCCAAGCGACACGAAGAGGGTAAGAAAGAGTACCCAGACCAGGGTGCCAAGCAGACCTGTCGTCGATACTGCTGTCGGCAAGAAGCCGAAGCCGAAGAAGAAGTTCGTATTCCAGAACGGAGAACTATTCACGGAAGATGGTCTGTAGAGAGACCAGTCACGGTCGAAGGTCTGCGGCCCCGAGCCAAGTATAGGATGCTTCGAGAAGACGGAGCGCGCTACGCCCAAAGTTGTGGAGAGGCTGGGACGCACATCAACATTCGACACGCTTGTGGCCTCTGAGACCATGGCAGTGATGCTCTTAGTGCTGAAAGTTGGATTCCATACGAAGATAAGCGCGACGAAAGCCAATATCGCCGCAGCCCATACGCCCTGCCTGCTCCTGGACTTCCCGGCCTCAATCCCCTTCTCCACAGTGAGGAAATAAACAAGGAGAACAAGTCCTGCGCCAAGGAGCATGGCCCACATAGTCGAGAAGCCGAGTATTGCGAGGAGGAAGAGCGAGAGAGCATAGGCCATCCAAGTGACAAGCCTCAAGAGAGCAGTCATAGGGAGCATCTCTAAAGCGAGGACCGAGAGCGTCACTAGGACCCCTAGAGCCGCTGCCAAGTCTGTCCAGACACCAATAGGATTATCAAGCCGGCCCTGGAAGATGCCAAAGGTGAGCCAGTGTCCGCCGGAGAAAATCTTCACCGCTCCGAACAAAGCCAGCAAAGCAAAGGAGAGGAAGAGCGCTGTGTATCCGCGCACGAGTCTCGCCCTGTCTCGGAAAGAGACTGCCGTTATGATGAATAGCAAGGCAAGAAGCGTCATTGAACCAGCTGTACCAAGCTCAAGGCCGTAGCCGAAGAGCGATAAGCCCGGAGTGGGGCTAGCAACCGACGATACTATATATATGAGAGGTATAGCCAATGCGCCCCATAAGAGCCTCGACTTAGGGATAGAGAATCTCTCCTCCTTGAATATGACCACAATGAGAGCGCCGAGCGACACGAGAACCACTACTGCTATGAGAGCGACCTTGGCCAAATTTAGCGGCACCAGAGCCGTAGGGATGAAGAAGAGCGGCAATAGGAATATGAGCAGTAAAATACCGTAGAAGCTGACCTTTAAGCTTTCTTTCATCGTTGAGTCGTTAGGGCTAATGAAGCTATTTTAGCATATAACAAAATCCCGCCGAAGCGGGATTTTGGATGCCTATAAGCCGAATTTTGTATTCCACTCCGCACAAGGCTTCGCGGAACGACAATCATTTATCTGGAGCCGATCTCGCGATCGAGCTTCTAGCGGCACTCCCTGATTGCTCAGAGCACGGCCTTGCATTCACGTAAGTATTTTGCCGTTTCACCTCCGACGCAAGGTCGGAGCTCGTCTCTGTTCTCAACTCTAGGGTCTCCCCCGACAGGCATTACCTGCTACGCTTTTCTCTCGAAGCACATGTGCGACTCGAGAGAACGAATGTTCGGACTTTCCTCATCTCGCTCCGTTCCCGGGGCGGACGCGACTGTCCGGCATCACATACATTATACCACATTATTTGATAGGTGCAATAATGATGATCTTGTCGGCAGAGGGTCGATACAGAATGGCCTTCTTGGCCTTCTCAAAGATGAGTACTTTGTCCCCTAGCGCAGCATCGACAAAGAAGGCTTGCCCCTTCAAGGGAAGGAGATCCGTCACAGTAGACACGACAGGCGTCTCGTCGGTTGGCAGGCTAGCAAGCTTGCTTACCTCTACAATGACTTTGTCCGGGGTCATAACCTTGGCAGAGATGAACTCTCTATATATAAGGTATCCACTCAAGCTGAGTATGAGTAGAGCGAGAAGCCCGAGAAGAAAGGTCTTAAAGAGTCTCGGCTTCGGCTTACTAGGAACTGGAGGAGTCTCTGGTTGACTACTCTTCTCAAGTATAGGCATAAGTGCCTCCTCTATCCTGTTGCGCCTCTTGAGAGGATTGCTACTCCACTTGATGTCTTCGAATTTACTCATGTTGTTGGCGTAGTAGATGTGTCAGTCGGAGGTATTGTATCAGAAGGTGCTGGTTGCGTCGTATCCGGAATTGCGGGATCACTTGCAGGGGCCTGCCCCGGACCATCCGACGATGAGTCGGATTGGTTCGGGGTCGAACTTGCAGTGTCGTCTGGCACAGGCGGAGCTGGTGTATCTGTCGGAGGGTTTTGGCTGCCCATGACTGGAGGCTCTGAGGTCTGACCTGCACCGCATGCGCCAGAGCTTGAGACCTGGACACCACTCTTCACCTTGAGGCAAAATGGCGCACCAGTATCCTCGTCATAGACGGTAATACCTGCAGGTTTGTCAGTCTTACCCACCGTAAGCGCATAAGTCGAGAGCGAGTCGACCGCCAATTGTATGAAGTGAGTCACGCCACCGACAATGTCAGCCTTGATACTCTCAAGTACGATCGCGATTAGAGACTGCGTAGTAGTAGCATCAAGAGTCAATCCTGAACTTGCATAGATTGAGCTTGTCGAACCTGTCGACGAAGCACTCTCAAGGAAAGCGACTCTCGACTCAAGAGATGTCATCCTTGAGCCAAGATCAGCCAGTGCGATTGATGTGGACGAGGCCAGAGCAAACTCCCCCGCTACTCCCTGATAAGCAAGGCTCACATAGGTCATAACTCTATCCTTGCCCTCAGAGCCTTCAAGAGCCACTCCCACTGACTGTCCAGACTTCACAAGTTTGGCAGCATAGCCTGGGATAGTTTCAGAGACAGTTAGATTATCTCCAGTTTGCACTTCCCCATTCTCACTCGAGAACTTGACAGGTACACGACCAGCCAGGGCTATGACTGGCTTCATCGGATCGATAACATAATTTTCGATACCGCCAGCCACCCTGAGGTGCTGTTCCTCGATAACGAGTGCTGGGTTTGTAGATACGATACCGATAAGCTTGTCGGACGAGCCGCGAGCTTTTCTTAATGTAGCTACGGGTGCATTGGGATCAACGGACATGAGGTCCGCAGCTTGTACCGGCTCGGATGAATGATAGAACTCGGCCACGTCGGAGCAGCAGTTACCGGCACCGTAGTTGGCGAAGGTAACATTGCCATTACTCTGAAAAACAACTGTTGGAGTCCCAAATCCTACAGAAAATATTAGATTGCCATTGCCTGAACTATGTCCAGCGCCAGTAGAAGATATATCCCAGTCCACTCCACCTGTTCCTGTGTTATTAAGGAGTAAGGAAACATTAGCCTCATGACCACTAATTCTTACGCCATCTGTATTTACAACAGGCCCTATATCAAGAATTTTTCCCGGGTTTGTCGTAACGATGCCGACATTTCCGGCTCCAGAAGCCGACTGGAGGACGAGGTGCGCAGCAGTGCTTACTGTATTTGAATTAGTAAGCTTGACATCAATCTTGCCACCATCTATAACAAGCATTCTATTACCCCCTGACCCGCTAGGGGCTAAGGCAAATCCATTGCTCGTATTTGTTGTGTCTCCCGCCATAACGACAAATTTATATGCAGGCGTAGTCGTACCGATACCTACAAAGCCGGAGCTGCCCATTATAGTAAGGACCGAGGGGGAGCTAGTGGCATCTCCAGCTGTGGTAGTGGTAGCTAGGTAGAAGTTGCCACCAGCGTTCCTGAAAGCCCACTGAGCCACACCAGCTCCGGCTGAGAGTGCCAATTGGGGTGCGGTGGAGGAGAAGGCGGTAAGAACGTACTGAGGAGTCGTCGTGCCGATACCTATATTCCCGTTAGCTGCTATATAGAAAGCTGTACTTGTGCCTGTCCCTGAAGTCGACGAGGCTACGGAGAAGAGCGGGGCTATGGAGCTAGATGTGGTATTGAATATATCGAGCTTGGCTATGGGGGTTGTGGTGCCGATGCCGACATTGCCGGAATTGGTAATGCGTAATCGTTCAAGTCCTGCCGTAAATATTCTCGCCGTACCAGTAAGGGTGGAGGCATTGTTAGCCGTAGCAGTGAATCCGCTATAGAAGGTTGCTGAGGATCCAGCAATAAGTTCAACCGAACTCGCGTCACCCCTGGCACTGAGGGATGCCAGAGATCCAGATTCGTAAGCCCCAGTCCTACCGGTAGTAAGAGCGGTGGAAATACCCAAATCTGTTAATGTGCTCCCGTCAAGAGAACCGCCAGAAACTTGGAACCTAGCTCCTGGTGAAGTCACACCGATGCCGACATTGCCGTTACTATCAATAGTTAGTCTAGCTGTGGATGGTGACGCCCCTGTCGCAAGGTGTAACTTGTTTGTGCCTATAGCTCTAATGACAATGTCTTTATTGACTGCTCCAGTGGCAAATTCGTTGGTTCCACCCGCCAAGGCAAAGCTACCAAAGACATTAAAATTCTGACGAAGCTCCACTGCGACGCGAGAGGAACCATCTATATCAAGACGATTATCTGACCCTCCCGCAATAACAAACTTAGATGAGGGAGTCGTCGTTCCTATGCCAATATTCCCAATATTTGTTATGTATAGAGCTGTACTTGTCCCCGTCCCATTAGTCGACGAGGCCACGGAGAAAAGCGGGGCATTAGCACTTGATACGATGTTGAATATATCGAGCTTGGCTATAGGAGTTGTGGTGCCAATGCCAACATTGCCAGAGGAGTCTATGCGAACACGCTCGGCGTTGTTGGTACCAAAGATGAGTGGGATAGCACCTGAAGTACCCACAGCAAGAAGACTTGCGTCTGCTGTGGCCAAATTAGTAAAGACCATGGCCGCATTTGCCTGGTTAACACCGAAGCGAGTGCCTGCGGCCGTACTGCCGAATCTAGATACCGACAAGCTGCTTGAGAAGTCGGTTGGATTGGCTGACACGAAACTTGATTGTGACGTAGCTCCACCAGAAGCATTAAGCGACATGACAAGACCATTAACCTCGAGCTTCTGGCCCGGCGTCGTTGTCCCTATCCCCACATTCCCGCTCGTCCCAGCAAGTATGGTTTGCCCAGTGGTATACAAATTCGTGCTCGTCGCACTCGTCGTCGTACCCTGCATAGCGGTAAAGGACTGCAAGGTGGTTGACCCACTCGCTAGCAGGTTCGTCGGATAAAAGTTCGTCGTGGTGCCGGAAGTGAAGGTGAGTCCTCCTGTGATCTGGA
>JAIFWP010000004.1 GCA_019661785.1 Candidatus Parcubacteria bacterium
GGACAGAGAAGATGTCTCCAGTTGGAATGGTTGAGATGATACTGAAGGTGCCGTTGTTCTGCTCATAGTTATTGACGAAGAGATCGGTGAAGGTGCCGATAGATGAGAAGAGAGATGTTGAGGTGGCGTGGGTGGAGGTGGCATATGTGGTCGAGGCAATATTGCCGACGACATTTTGCGCTACGAAGGCGGCTGGCACGGCGCCTATCACCTTCCTCGGAGACATCTCCCCATCCCACACAGGGGTGATACTGTCGCTGCCGCCTATCTCCACTCCAAGGTAGAGAGTTTGGTTGAAATCCACACCGGTAAAAGGTGTCGTCGAGCCAAGCATTATAGAGAAGAGGCCCTTCGTAACCTCTACCCTGTTGGTCCCTGTAAGAGTCTCAGTCCATATAGCTGCTGTGCCCGAGGCTGCAGTATATAAATTGAAGCGCATATTATAAGAGCCGTCGGTCACGGCCACGTTCTGCGGAGTGATGAGGCGTCCTTGGTAATTCACCTGCGCATTGAAGGCGGCATGAACCGGAGCGGCGAATGCCAAATGGCAAATAACCAAGAGAGCTGCGAATGCCAAATGGCGAATGTTGAATTTATTAGTCATTGGACATTTGGGCTTTAGACATTTTTCCCACAAGCGCTGTCCATGGCTCCTCCTCTATAATAGTGAGCTCCTTATACTTGCGGCGGGTGAACCATACATATAGGCCAGCCACAAGCACTACGGCTATCCCGTAGCCAAAGAATTTCTTGCTCTTCTCGTCGAGAAGGAAGAGCTTTATCTCACCGAGCTTCACGGCGATAGTACCCTTGAGGCTCTTCAACCCATGGTTTGCATAGTCGAGGATGTCGAGCTTGAGCTTGTAGACAGTCGGGTCGCCCAAGCTCGCCACTGTGGCCTCGTACCTAGTGTGGTCGGTGTTCGGACGCAGGATAAAGGTGAATCGCTTATAGTCTGCAGTGACCATGGATACTGCTATCGTCTTTAGCACTGGCGGCAGGTGGTAGGCCCTAAGAGCCACGGTCAGGTTCTCATTCCCCACTACGCTCACGAGACCGTCTTTTACAGGCAAGCTGTCGCCGTTTTGTATGAAGAGGAAATCATTTAAGGAGAGCTTGCCAATCTTGGGATCGACTACGCCTGCGGCAGCCAAGTTCTCAAGCGGAGATGTACCGACTTGCGCGAGCACGCCTGAGGAATAGTTCCCCGCCAAGTCGACAGTGAAGATGGCGTAGAAGTATGTGCCATCCTGCCTCACATTTGCATCAGCGAAGCTCTCAACCCCTGAAGCGTCCTTATTCTCGAATATCTTTTCTCCATCCTCGGGAGAGGTTGGGTAGAAGTCTTCTCGCCTGACTATACGCACCCCTACTACTCGCTTGTCGATTGGCAGCTTCCAAGCTAGGTCAACACTGGCCTGTCTTCCGCTCGTGGAAGGACTCATGGTCGCGGTAAAATTTGTAACATTGGCTGGACGCGCAGAGAGAGCGATATTCGCCGTACGGAAAGTCATATAGTAAGTGGTCACATGGTCATAGCCATCGCGGAGAAGCACCTTGACCATATAGAGAGTCCCCGGCGAGAGATGCTCTAGGAGGAAGGTGTGTAGATCAGCGAATCCCTGCGAGAGATGCCCATCAGCATAGGATGCATCTTTCCCCCACAAGAGCTCTGCCTTGAGCGTGGTTGTGGTGACAAAGGAGATGACAGCACTCTCGTCGCTGGCTGAGACGCTCCAATGTATTACCGAAGAGCCCAATATCCCAGGAGTGGGCGCGCCCCCAGGTATCGAGCCTGAGAATGTCCTCGCAGTGACTGGGTCAGACAGAGGACCTTCGTTCCCCGCAGCATCTACGGCCGAGACTCTGTAGACATATTGAGTATTGGCGCTCAACCCTGAGTCGACATAATCCCGTGGGAAGCTTGCTACATCATTCACCTTCACTCCGTCGCGGTATATGTAGTAGCGATCTATGCCATAGTCGTCGAAAGCCTCTCCCCAAGCAAGCTCTATCTCATCTGTACTAAGAGGTGTCGCGCTCAAGGATGGCGTAATGCCTGGCGGTACTATGTCGAGCTGCATGAACTCGTATCCCTGTAGGCCTGTGTAGTTCGTCGAGCTAGAGACTCCAGAGACTAGTTCTCCGGCTGTATCTTGAAGGGCATAGCTCCCCGACTCCGAGCGAGCGCCTGCGATGTTCACGCTGTCAGATTGGATCTTGTAAACGCTTGAGGACATAGCCTGCTGCGCATAAGCAATCTGCGTTGTAGAGAGCGAGAGTATGCAGATAGTTAATAGAGTCCTTTTCATTGCTTTCTAGTTGTTCTCTTTATTTTTGTCTTTGATAGGCACGAGAACATATGTGTATGAGCCGGTGGAAGAGCTCTCTTTGAAAACCGGAGTGATTATGCCAGACGCGCCGTCCGCATCGCCGTATATGGACACTTCATCTGAGAAGATGTTTTTGATCTTCTGCACTGTACCTAAGTGGTCGCCACCATCTTCTGTCACGACTACGCCCTCGGCGAGAGGCTTCGTCTTGACCTCTGCGACCTGAGGCGCTGCGACAGGAGTTACTCCAGATAATATGCCAGAGAAGAAGTCCTTCACCCCGCTGCCCAAAGCCGAGGCTAAGTGCGAGGAGCCTGTTCGTACTGGGGCCATCACCACGTCCGCGGTGTTCATAGCTAGAGCTATCTTCATGTCTATGCTGTCAGCGGAACTAGGCGAGAGGAAACCAATCCAAGAGTAAGACACAGCGGAGATAATCATGAGCGAGAGCGAGACTGTGACAGTGTGGCGCATCATGCGCGAGTAGTTTGTCTGAGGCTTTTCCTTAGAGAGGTTTGGCAATGGAGAGAGTTTCTCAGGCAAGTACGATATGCTCTTCGATTTAACTTCTGATTTAACTTGAGCTTTGGGCAAAAGTTTTGGGAGTACACGAGCAGTTGGATATTTGTTTACTGATCGTATGACAGGAAGACTGGGTGCTGTTATCACCAGTTCCTGCGGAAGTTTTGCAGAGAAAGAATTTTGCTTCTTATAGGCGAGCAATGACTTGCGAGATACATACCAAGCCCGGCCCATCATCTTGCCTTCTACAACTCCACCTCTTATGAGCTGTCCAACATAATCCGTCGTATACCCCGACTCCCTTGCGGCTACGATACTTGATATGAACTTCTCTCCGTTTATGTAAATCTCCTTTTTTCCTAAGGCTGGTCTACCGAGCTTAATGCTCTTCTCTGAGCCATTGTCCTTCCTGTATCGCAAGAGTGATCTCCTAGAGACAAACCAGGTCCTGCCGACCATCTTTCCTGACACCGCACCAGACCTTGCTAACTGGCCGATATAATCCGCAGAGTACCCGAGATCTAGTCCTGCTCGTTTAGCCGAGATAAATTTCTCGCCATCAATTAAAAGGTCCTTATTCATCAACGTAAATTATAGTTCCAATCTCGGCAGTTGCATACGAAATTAAATAAGAGATATGGGGACAAGTCTTAGATAAATTGGCTCACTGAGTATCAATTATTCGACCAGGGCTGAATTACGTAGTTAAGCCGTATTCTGGGATCCAAGAGCTAAGGGCCTTTCTTCTCCACAGACAGGATAGCTTAACCTTGATAACCTATATGAAAAGATATAAGATTATCTATATAGCTTTAGTAATGTTTAGATAAGACTATGTCAGAAATCTACTTCTCAGTTAAAGAAGCCGCCGAGATACTTGGAGTCACTCCGCTTACTCTTCGCAATTGGGATAAGTCCGGCAAGTTCCCCGCCCAGAGGCATCCTATGAATAACTACCGTGTGTATAAGCACTCCTCACTCCTTAAGGTCATTGATGATATAGAGAACGGCACTAGCAAGTCGAACGCCGAGAAGCGCATCAAGCGCCTCATGATAAAGCATCTAGACTAACTCGGAGAAGATTTTCTTCAGCACTTGAGGATTCGCTCTGCCCTTTGTAGCTTTGATACCCTGACCAACCAAAAAGTCTACTATCTTAACATTTGGATTCTCCGCGATGACTTTCTCCGCTATAAGGCGCAGCTCGCTCTCATTACTCATTTGTATTAAATTATTTTTCTCGGCAATCTGTCGAGGGAGAGTGTCGTTATTCCCTTCCAATTCCTTCAGTATTATCTTTGCGCTAGTTGATGACACTTCGCCATCTGAGATGAGCTGCATTGTGGCGATAACGCTCTCTGGAGTCGCCTTGAGGACACTCGGGTTCGTGGCAATGTAGTTTGAAGCCAGTTTTAGCAGTGTTTTATTCGACGTTAAATCAATCAGCTTGTCGAGGTATTGACCTCTCTCAATATCTCTCGTGTAAGACTCGGCGGACTCCAGAGTAAGTTCGATACCCTTCATGTACCTTTCTCGCCTCTCCCAAGGCAGCTCGGGCAAGGACTTAGCCAACTCACCTAATGCGAACTCCGGTATCTCACCTATAAATAGCTTGGGTAGGTCTGGGTCGGGGAAATAGCGGTAGTCATGCGACTCCTCCTTAGCTCTCTGAGAGAACGTCGCTTCCTTGTTCTCATCCCAACCTCTCGTCTCCTGAGCAACACGCTCTCCCCTCTCAAGAATCTCTGTCTGTCTGTCCACTTCGTATTTGATAGCCTTCTCCACTGCGCGGAAAGAGTTGAGATTCTTCACCTCAACCTTGGTACCAAGTTCATCATCCTTACTTATTGAAATGTTGGCCTCGACTCTCATCTCACCCTTCTCCATATTGGCTTCAGAGGCGCCTAGATAGCGGAGCAGGAGCTGGAGCTCCTTGGCGAAGTCAGAAGCTTTAACAGCATCATGTATAACCGGCTCCGTGACTAGCTCCATGAGCGGCACTCCAGCTCTGTTGAAATCAACCAGCGAAGAGTCTTCGGAGTGTTTAGAGTTGGCAGTATCCTCCTCAAGATGGATGCGGGTGAGCTTAACCCCAGCTATCTCTCCGCCTTCGACTAGGGGGTGCTTGTACTGGCTTATCTGGTAGCCCTTAGGTATATCTGGGTAGAAGTAGTTCTTGCGGTCGAACTCAGTGTAATCGGCGAGCTTGCCCTTGGCTGCAGCCCCTACACGGAGCACTTGGCGCACAGCCTCCTTATTTATAACGGGCAAAGTCCCAGGATATCCTAGGCAAACCGGGCATATATGGGTATTGGGCTCAGAGTCAAAAGGGCTATTAGCCGAGTCACAGAACATCTTCGTCCTAGTCCGGAGCTCTGCGTGTATCTCGAGGCCTATAGTGGGCTTGTAGTCGCTCATGAGAAGCTCGTCAAGTAATCCTTCAAGTTCTTTATAAGAATATCATCTATTATGGATACTGGTAGTACTGTCCTCTTGAGACCCTTGAGGAGCTTCATCCTCTCCTCCCTCTCCTCCTCTGATACGGTGTCGATTTTTGTGAGAAGTATTATCTCCTGCTTGTCAGCGATATCCTTGTTATATAAGAGGAGCTCCTTGCGCACCACATCATAGGCCTTCAGAGGGTCTGGCTCATCAGCTGAAATACAATGGAGCAGAGCCTTGGTCCTCCTTACATGGCGGAGGAACTTGTGCCCCAAGCCCTTGCCCTCCGCAGCACCCTCAATGAGGCCCGGTATGTCGGCCAAAATGAAGCCAAAGAGCTCGCCCAAGTTAGGCTCGAGCGTTGTGAAGGCGAAAGCCCCTACCTTGGCCTCGGCTCGCGTGAGAGCATTTAAGAGGCTCGACTTGCCAGCATTTGGCAACCCTATAAGGCCGAAGTCGGCCACGAGCATCACCTCTATATGTATATCTGCTTCCTCCCCCTCCTTACCGGGAGTCGACTCCTTGGGACTCACGTTCACAGAAGACTTGAAGGATTCATTGCCCCGGCCTCCATTGCCGCCTGAGAGAAGCTTCAGCCTCTGGCCCTCCTCCGAAAGGTCGAAGGTATGGCCTGTAGTCATGTTCTTAAGCACCGAGCCTATCGGGAACTTCATGGTAATGTCCTTGCCGTCTGCTCCATGCTTCCTGTCCTTCATGCCGTCCTCGCCATCGCCCGCGGCAAAGACCTTCACATCCCTGTACGAAGCTAGGATGCCTATATCGCGCACGGCCTCGGCATACACGTCGCCGCCAGAGCCGCCGTTGCCGCCTGAGGGACCGCCTGAGTCCTTGCCCTTCTCATGCCTCCAGCGCACTACTCCGTCGCCGCCCTTGCCTGCCTTGAGATGCAGAGTGATTTCGTCTATGAACATATCCTAACCTTACTGTTCGAGAGCCTTCTTCGCAAGGGCTAGCGCGCCTTCCTTGCTAGCAGCAAGACACATAAAACCGCTCCTATGGCAGAACTTAGCATCCTTAACTCCTGTAGCCTGTTCAAGCTCTTGGCCGTCTTTGGCTCGCCAAGACTCTGGCAAAGGCTTACGAGATGCGAATGTCGCAGGGTCCTTCTTGATAGCTAGGACTTGCCACGAGGTTCCAGCTCTCTCAGCACGGTAGAGCACTGCATATATAGGCTCAGGGAAATTCACTAAAGTGTTCATAACTATTTCTCGTCCGAAGTCGTGCGACTCATCCATGATAATGAGCCGCCTATCAGTAGATTTTTCGTATGCATCTTTAACAAATTTTTGCGCCTCAAAAGCATCGGAGGTTATCTTGATTTCCCTAGTGATTATCCATTTGGCCAAGCGCACAGCTTCGAAAAAGCTCTTATCCCAGTTTTCCTCTTCCTTCCATGTAGGACGATACAAATCTACGATTCCGTTCACAGTAAAAGGAAACACATTGGGAAAATTCGGAGTAATTATGTCCTGCCCATTGTCTCCGGCATCAATAAGCTGAGTAAGTGTTTGGTCTATCTTTGCCGCTACCTCTGGCAATCCAGCAATCTTATCTCCATAAGTCTTCCATATAAGGCCGAAAGAGGCGTATTGGATGCCATTATCCCTCTTCCCCGCCCCGCCCATCTGATGATGGTCAAACCTATTCTTTGCCGGATCAAAGACTCCTCCAAGATCCAATGCGTAGTCTGCTGCATTAACCAAGCCCGCATCTCGAGTACGTGTGACTTCGACATTTTCCTCACCTAGCAGGAGATACAGAGCGGCGACACCAAAAACATCATCAGCGTGGAACTTAGCATCATGGGTGACTATCTTAATCATGCTTCTTGCTTATATAAGCCAGCAGCAAAAGGTAGGCGCAAACAGTAAGGCTCATAACAGGGATAGTGATGTAGCCGAAGGCGTGTACATAGACCTTGAGGCAGGCTCCGCCTGCCGAGGTGCAGGCGAGGAGAGACTTGCCGCCAGACTGGGCATATATCTGATAGAGAGACACCGCAGCCGCCAGAGCCGTAAGCCGCCATGAATACCTGAAGACTCCCCCATCCTTATGCTTTAAAGCGGTCAAGAAGAGGATGAGCTGAGGATACAAAAGGATTCTTTGCCACCAACATAGCTCACAAGGCTCATATCCAAGGCCAAGCGAGTAGTAAAGGCTTCCGATAATAGACGCCAAAACAACGAGTAGGCCAAGGACCACTGAGTGCTTGCCTATCCACGACGTGATGCTCGGAACCTTAAATACTAAAGCCAACACGACAAGCACAAAAACAATATTGGATATGAGGACAAGCGGAGGGATTATCTGTGTAATCACTGTGGCAATGGACAGTTAGTTTTCTCTGCCAGAGTCTTCAGGGTCTGTTCGCCAGTAATCCTAGAGCCATCTCTGAACTGCCATGTTGGATAGCTCTCTATCTTCGCGGCATTGCAGACTGCATTCTGCGATTGGCCATCTGGGTTTGAGCACTCTATATAGGGCAGGAGCTTCTGCGAAGAGCCGAAGAGGGCCTTGGTGGCCTGGCAGTGCGGACACCAGAAGGCTCCGTAGAATGTGGCTCCGGAGTCCTTGATACAAGTTGCCAAGCTATCGAGCTTGCCAGTCTTGCCTGGAGTGACTATAAGCCACACTACCAAAGCTACGAAAACTACTGCTACAACGCTCCATATAAGGGTGTTCTTTTTCATAATCTTATTATACAGAATTATTTGAATATGCTCTGACCGAATATAAACGCTCCAACGAAGAGCCCCGCCACACGCACGAAGATGCCTCCAAAGGTGAGCAGGATAAACTTCCAGACATTCATGCGCACGATACCGGCGAGGACAGTTACTATAGTCGTCGGAGTGTATGGTATGCAGCGCGAGACGAAGACCGTCCACTCGTCGGAGTGCTTGGAAGCGAGCTTCACCCTCACCTTCTCCACTTCATCCCAAGAGAAGCCGAGATACTTCGAGAACTTGGTGATAGCTACGCGCCCGCCGCTGTAAGCGATGCCGAAGACAACAAGCGAACCCAAAGTAGCGCCAAAAGTGATGGGCAATATGACAGTCCCGAGCATTTTTCCTATGGCAGCTATCGTAATAGGTTTGCCGAAGAAAAAAGCCACCCCGACAAGGAGCAAGGGAGACGGCAGGGGGAAGGCTACTTCCTCTAGGAATGCCCCGACGAAGAAGCCGAGAGTACTCCACGCTCCTGCCTGCAAAATCCAATTTTGGACGAATGCGAACATTACTCTATTTTAATTCTGGGCCCCGTGGCATTTTTTATACTTTTTGCCTGAACCGCACCAGCAGGGGTCGTTGCGGCCTAGCTCTTTGCCTTTGTCGTCAACCGGCACAGCAGTCACCTCGGTTATAGACAAGGCTTCCTTCTCTACTGACGTTTGAGGAGCCACGAAGCTGACACCTGCATCGATATTTACTATGAACTCGGCGACCTTAACGGCAATGTTCGCCTGCATATCCTTAAAGTAGCGCAGCCCCTCTCTCTTATACTCGACAAGCGGATCTCTCTGGCCATAGGCGCGCAAGGTGACGCTTCCTCGCAGGTACTCCATGGTCTCAAGATGGTCTACCCAGAGCTCGTCATGAGTCTGGAGGATGACACGGCGGAGAGTGGGTAGAGCCTCAGGCTTCTCCATGAGCTCGGCAGTCTTCTTCACGAACTTCTCCCGCATCTCCTCGCTTAGGAGCATAGAGGCCTCGTCTATGTATGCGGCGAGGTCTGACTTCTCGCCAGAGAGCACCTCTCTGCGGCGCTTATATATAATAGTGCGCTGATAGTTAAGCACATCGTCGTACTCAAGGACGTGCTTCCTCGCGTCGAAGTTGAAGCCCTCTATCTTCTCTTGAGCTTTCTCGAGCGCGTTAGTGATGAGCTTGTTCTCTATAGGCTCATCCTCAGGGATGTTGAAGCGGCCCATCATCTTCTTGATAGTGTCCGTGGCAAAGATGCGCATAAGGTTGTCCTCCAAGGAGACATAGAACTGCGTCTCGCCCGGGTCTCCCTGGCGGCCAGAGCGTCCGCGGAGCTGGTTGTCTATGCGCCTAGCGTCGTGGCGCTCCGTACCAAGGACGAAGAGTCCTCCCCTGCCTTTGATATCCTCATAAGCCTCAAGTGTTCCTGGATTGCCTCCGAGCTTGATGTCGACTCCGCGTCCTGCCATGTTGGTGGCGATAGTCACAGCGGAGAGCTTGCCAGCTTGAGCGATAATCTCGCCCTCGCGCTCGTGGTTCTTGGCATTCAAGACCTCAAACGGTATGTCGGCGGACTTCAAGTACTCTGAGAGCACTTCGTTATCCTCGATAGACACCGTGCCGATGAGCACTGGCTGGCCCTTCTTGTGGAGTTCGCCAACCTTCTTCACCACTGCTTTGTACTTGCCCTTATCGCTCTGAAAGATGAGGTCGTTGTGGTCGAGGCGGGCTACGTCTTTGTTGGTAGGGATAGGATAAACCTCAAGTCCGTAAACTTTGTAGAACTCCTCCTTCGAAGTTAGGGCCGTACCCGTCATGCCCGAGAGCTTGCCGTACATCCTGAAGAAGTTCTGGAAGGTTATCGACGCGAAAGTGCGCGACTCCTGCTTTATCTTCACTCCTTCCTTGGCCTCTATAGCCTGGTGCAAACCCTCAGACCAGCGCCGTCCGGGCTGGAGACGACCTGTGAAGGTGTCCACGATGACAACCTCACCATCTTTGACCACATAGTCGACGTTTTGCAGATAGAGAGCCTTGGCCCGGACTGCTGTCTCAAGGTGGTGCACGAATCTAACTCCTCCCTCGCTATAGATATTGCTCATGCCGAGGAGCCTCTCGGCCTTGTTGATGCCCGCATCCGTCATAGAGATGGCACGGCGCTTCTCGTCGACTTCAAAGTCGGTGTCGCGCTCCATGCCGCTCGCAATCTTCGCGAACTGCACATACAAGTCGCTCGCCTCTGTCGTCGGAGCCGAGATGATAAGCGGCGTACGAGCCTCGTCGATAAGGATAGAGTCTATCTCGTCGACCAAAGCGTAGTGGAAGCCTCTCTGCGAGAGTTGCGAAGCGTCATAGACCAAGTTGTCGCGGAGGTAGTCGAAGCCGAATTCATTGTTCGTACCATAAGTTATATCCGCGCGGTAAGCCTCTGCCTTCGATACTGGCCTTAGGAACTCGTGCACTACATGGAAGGAGCCTGTCTCGTCTCTCTCTTTGTCCTGCTTTTGATATAAGTCTGTATGAGTTGCATCGTATATATAAGACTCAGCATGGTTAAGCACTCCAACTGACAGTCCCAGCGCATTGTAAATCTGTCCCATCCAAGCGGCATCACGTCGAGAGAGGTAATCGTTCACCGTGACCACGTGCACGCCCTTACCCTCTAGCGCATTGAGATATGCTGGGAGTGTGGCGACAAGAGTTTTGCCTTCTCCAGTGCGCATCTCGGAGATACCGCCCTTGTGGAGCGCGATGCCGCCCAATATCTGCACATCGAAGTGGCGCTGGCCTAAAGTGCGCTTGCTGGCCTCTCTCACCGCAGCGTAGGCCTCTGGCAGGAGCTCGTCGAGAGTCTCGCCCTCGCTTAGGCGCTTCCTGAATTCCTCAGTCTTAGACTTAAGCTCATCTAGAGAGAACTTCTCGAACTCACTCTCAAGAGCGTTTATCGACACCACAAGAGGCCCCCAAGACTTGAGGGCTTTAGACTCTGAACTGCCGAAAATGGAGCTAAGGAAGGCCATATTGGGTCTATTTTAGCATTTTTCAAGGGTAAAGAAAAACGCTCCGGTTGCGGCCGGAGCGTTTTTCAGAGAACCGAGACTATGCTCGCTTCTTCTTGCGGGAAGACTTCTTCTTGGTTGTCTTCTTCGCTGCCTTTCTTTTTTTTGCTGCCATTGTATTTTTTTCCGTGCGCCCCACCGAAGTGAGACAAGGCGGAATATTTTCTGTTAAGGTCGCAGAGAATATTCTTGAAAATATTTTCTACGTGCGACTGAGTTAATTATCGTACGCGCAAGATGCACATACAATAGTCTAAACGTGCAATATGTGGATAACTTTCAAAATTATTTCGTCGCGTTTTGTATCTGCTGTATGTAAGTTTCGGCTTGCGGAGCGAGATTAGGGAATTTGTTTTCGATATTTCGGAAAGTTGAGATGAGGAGAGAGTATTGCTTGTGCTGATACATGGCCGAGAGGACTTGGGCGTCGTTTATGAATTCTTGTGCTGGCATTTCGGCAAGGAGCTTCTGTTCAAGAGCCATATCGCCTGCGTAGATAGCGCCTACAAGGTATGCTGACTTGGCTTGGTAGTACCCCGGCGCTAAGTCATAGGCGTGCTTTAGAGTAGCGAGGGCTCCTTGATAGTCGCCTCTGTTGATTTGGCTTGAAGCTAGCTCGAAGTATATAACCTGCTTGTCTGGCATCTCCTCTATAGCCCTCTTGAGATACGCCTCTCCGGCTGCATACTGACCAGTACGAGTCAGGAAGTCCCCTGCAAGCATCTGATAGCGAGCATCATCTGGCACCTCGGCAGCTTGTCCTTCAACAGCAGTGCGTGCGAAGTTGTAGAAGCTATTCTTCTCCTCGAGAGTTGCGTTGCTAGCAAGAAGTGCCGGTGAGTTAGCAGCCATTTGCTCCACCACTTCAGGGCGGCCAAGCCTCGACTCGCCGTAAGCCTTGCGGAATTCGTTCATCGAAGCAGTCGGGTTGCCTGACTGCATATCTCGCAAGGCGGAGATGATGGTGGTGTTCGTAATAATAGGCCGGATGTTGACGAAGTAGAGCAGAGCGAGGAGCAAAATACCCGCAAGCGGCGCTGCCATGCTCTTCGTGCTGTCTTCGCTCACCATCTTGCCTGCGAATCTCTCCGTAACTGATGCAGATTCGACGAAAGCCAGGAAGAAGATGAAGAGAATATAGCTTATGAGATGGTCGAAGACGAAGAGGTTGTGGAAGAAGTAAGCTGCAAGAAGTCCGGTGAAGACAGCTCTCTCGGTCTTAGTGAAGGTCGACGCAGGCCTCCACAGATAGTAGAGCAGGCTAGCGTAGAGAGACAGGTATGCTATGAGGCCCAAGAGGCCTCCAGCGATAGCCCAGTCGAGGAAGATGTTATGAGCTCGGTCAAACCATGGTTCGAGGTTATACATCTCCGGTGAGTAATGCTCGTTGAAAACGTAGTTGAAGTTGTCTTGGCCCCAGCCTAGGACAGGATGCTCCATCACTCCCTTCAAGGCCATAGGCCAAACGAAGGCGCGGCCCTCGCTCTTCCACTCCGAAGCACTCAGGTTGGCGAAACGAGAGAGCACCGGGCTCCCCTGCACCAAGCTCGTATGCCTTAGAGAGAAGAAGAGCCCTATGACAACCACGAACCCTACTAAGTACGAGATGCCGAGACGGCGGAGCCTGTTGTCCTCCCTATTCCTAAGCGAAAGCACGCTTGCGACAAGAAGCCCTCCCAAGAGGCCGAGTATTGCTCCGCGAGTAGCGGTGAAGTAAAGCATGAGAGACTCGAGCAAGATGAGCGAGCCATAAAGCCACTTGAGCCCTCTCCCGCTCTCTCTTAGCCAGAAGTAGATAGCTATGAAGATGTGGAACAGGAGGTAAACCGCTAGGTATGCAGCATTGCCGAGAGTGCCATCTACGCGCGCACCGCCTTGATGTATCTCAAGCACTCCCAAGAGCTGGAAGATACAATATATAGACATGAGAGCTGACGCACCCAAGGAGACTTGCCACCAGCGCCTCCAGTCGAGCTCGCGGAAGAAGGACGAACCTACAAGGTAGAGCATGGTGAGGTGGAGGAGCGTGACGTAACCCTCCATTCTCTCGGCATTGGACCAGAAGCTCTTCATTGGTGCGGCGCCAAAGATGTCCGCAACTCCGATAACCGCGACAAAGGCTAGCAAAGCATAGAGTATGAAAGAGCGCTTGGGCCTATACTCGGCGTTAGCGAGGGCGAGCAGGGCCCAAGCAGCGAAGATTACCTCGACTATAATCCTCCAAGCGAAGGCCTTAGTGGTGATAAACGGAAAGAAGAGCGAGCTAGAGACAAGGAAGGGCACAAACGGAATAGCGAAGAGCCCTATATATATGATGGTCTTAAGGTGTTTTTGCATAGGAAAAACTATATCACAAACCCTTCCTCAGCTTATTGACCGCCGCTCGGAACAAATTCCAAGCCTCCCAGCCCCACTTCCCTGTCTTAATAACGATTTTATCTAAAAGAGTCACCACCTCCCCCTTAGTCTCCTGCCTGAAGTGGAAGTATCTCTCCCAGTCAGTGCTTATGAGTGCGGGAATGTTGTACTTCCTGCCGCCTTGCTTGTGCTCAAGTAGCGAGGAAACATGGTCCTTCTCATAATGAGCTCCTCTCCACAGAGTAGACCAGAACACATCCGGATCTATAGAGAAGAAGACATGCGTGAACATATAATCGAATATCTTCCTCGTATCCGCGCTTACTCCAACGGGCGGGTAGAATGGAAAGTAAGCATAGTCCGGCACGCCAATAACCTCTCTGTACTCCGAGTAAGCATGCTTCAAGACCATCTCTCTGTGCACCGAGGAAATGAATTCAAATCTGTCGTAGGCGAGTATCGCTTCGCAGAACTCTATCATCGCCTTCGTAGTAGAGGCGAAGTACAGGTCATGCAAGAGGAAGGTCGAGGGCTGTATGGCTGTGGCGTATATCGCTCGTGAGTTTGTGTTCGACTCAACATCGGCAAGGAAGGAGTCAACCAGCTTCTTTATATCTAAATACGTATCAGTCCTGGTTTTGATTGCATAATCTATGCCGCTCTTCTCGAGCTCCTTGAGGCCGTTAAGCGTGCTAAGAAACTGTCTGAACTTGTTGTTGTCCTTGTAGTGTCCAACCTGCTTCAAGCCTCCGGGGTCCGGAGCCGACACGAGCTTCACTCCCTTCCAGCCATCGCCCTCCTTGACCTCATTATCCCAAGTTGAGACTACTATCTCATCGAAGAGGTGCCCGAAGTCATCGACTATCCTCTGGATATTCTCCCTGCAGTCGAAGTGCACTATGCCTCCGTCTTTAGCCAGCTGCTCCGGTGTATCGTGTAGCCTATTCCCCGCCCTGCCTATAGACATGAGGGGCCCCTGTATGACCAAACCGATCTTCTTGTTCATTTAGAGCCAAATCATAGCACTGGTTCTTACCTCTTGACAATTAGATTTATAATAGGTATTGTCACTCCAGAAGCTCAGTATCAAACTATTGCTTACAACCCCATGGAGGAGAGATGGACCTCAAGGATTTGAAAACCCAGCGTCTGTTAAATGACGCGGTGAGAGCAGGCATGTCTGTCGTTCGAAATTCTCAGGGTGGTCTAATCGATAACCCTGAAATCAAAGACGACAAGACCCTCGTCACCACGACCGATCGACTCTCGGAAGAGAAGATCGTCAGCATCATCCGTCAGGAGTTCCCTAACATCCGCATCGTGAGGGAAGAAGGGGCCGAGAGCGGAGACAGCGAGATTGGGTTGCTGATTGACCCTCTCGACGGGACGCGCGCCTTTGCTAGCGGACTGGCGACGTCGACCGTTATCATCGGAGTCTACGACTTCGTGAAGAAGCAAGTCGTCGGCTGCGTGATTGGTGAGGCTGCCACAGGTAGAGTGCGGTCAGCTTTCGAGGGTGACAGGACTTTCTTCATGTCACCCATGGATTCGAGCCACGTCTGGGACGGACCTCTCGACGAGCAGTCGACAGTCTTCCTCGATGTCTCACACGGCTTCAGCCGGAAGGGCCGCCAAATCCTCACCGACGAGCATGTGGCCAGACTCTTCGGCAGGCTGAACGGCAAGATGAAGCTCGCCATCCCCGGCTCGAATGGTCTCATCCAGTCTCTGGTGGCGAACGGCGGACAGCGGGCAGCAGGCTCCATCACCACCGCTATCGGCGGTCCATGGGACGTCTGCGGCGTGAAGCTCGTACTGAATGCTGGAGGGTCAGCCAGAGCCTTTTCGACCCAGTGGAGGAATAGCGGGTGCGCTCTAACAGAGCAAGACCCGCTTGATGTCATGGGCTACGACATCCTCATCTGCGGTAATTCAACGCAGACCGTGAAAACTCTCGTGAATGAGCTGATCCAGTGCATTTTCTAGACAGATGCCCCCGTACACTACACGCGTACGGGGGCGTTCTTATTTAGAAAATCATGCTACAATTTTGGACTTATGAAGCTGTCAAAGCTTAAAAACCTCATCGGTAGGCGCCTGAATCAGCACTACACCAAGAAGGGCCGCATGGTCGCTATATTTGCCGACCTCAAAGATAGCGAGGATGCCAAGGGGCTCAGGCTAGTACAAGAGATTAAGGGAGAGACAGACATGCTCTTGAAGCATCAAGAAGCCTTCCTTATATATAAGACTGTGAAGAAGACCGAGAAGATTGCTGGTGACATAGCCGAGGTCGGCGTCTACAAAGGTGGCTCGGCAAAGCTCATACGCGAGGCTACGAGCAAGACCCTGCACTTGTTCGACACCTTCGAAGGCCTGCCCGAGACGACCTCCAAGGATAACCAGCAGAAGTTCAAGCAAGGCGAGTTGGCTGCGTCTCTAGAAGGCGTGCAGGACTATCTGAAGGGCTACTCGGATGTATATTTCTACAAAGGACTGTTCCCGGAGACGAGCGGCCCCGTAGAGAATAAGAAATTCTCTTTCGTACACCTTGACGTCGACTTATACAAATCGACCCTGGACTGCTTGGACTTCTTTTATCCTCGCATGACGACCGGAGGAGTCATCATGAGCCACAACTACCGCGACCTAGTGGGAGTGAGGAAGGCTTTTGATGAATTCTTCAAAGATAAGCCCGAGATAATCATCGAGCCCTCTGGCACGAGCCAAGCTCTTGTGGTGAAAACTGCTGTTTTATAGCTTGCGGAGCACATCGTTCTCCTTGAGAGATCTCCAGAGATTCAACTTTCCATAGTAGTAGAGGAAGTGGTTAAACGGATAATGATGCAGAGGAGCCATGTTGAGCCAGATGAGGGCCGTGAGCTGGCGAATCTTCCTAGTGTCGTATTTATATTTGCGGATGAAGTCGAAGAAGGTCACTTGGCAGTCCACCAAGGAGCTTGAGCGCATAATCTCCACGCGAACATTCCTCCCATCAGACTCCACGGTAAACAGGTTGTTGTTGATGACGCCGTGGTTCACTGTCAGGTTGTGGTTCAATTTTGCCAAGTCATAGTAGCGATCTCCCCCACGCAGAAGCCCGCCGAAGTCCTGCCGCCAGTCGAGGAGGCAGTAGCCGTAGTCTGTCTTCAAGATATTGTCGAGTATAAAGTCTCCATGGAACCTCGACTGCAAGCCCTCGAATAGCCTGGCAAAATCCACGAGCTTGAGCACTTCTCTGAGCGCCGGTATCTGCTCTCCGTTTATAACATGGTCCGTGTCCTTCAAGTCATTGGCTTTCAAGAACTGGTCTATCCTCCTATTGGTCTTATCTACATAAAACGACCTACAAGCCTCCCTGAACACATCTTCCTTGGCCTCGTTCTCCTCTCTCCAGAAGCTATTCTGCGCCCACTCGAGGAACTTCTTGAAGTCCGTCGGCTGCACTATATGTGAGTAGAGCTCCCCCGGCACTAACTTATACCTGTAGAAGTTCCCTACTACTCCCTCCATGTCTGGGACGAACCCTTTAAGCATCTTGCCGCGCTCGGCACGGTCTCTCACTATCTTCTCATCAGAGAAAAACTTAATGACGAACGTATCGAACATGAAAACCGCTTCGCCTGCCTTGTCGAGGTCATCAAGCGAGCTCCCTGCATCACGACGTGCAGCCTGCAGAGCAGTAGGATTGCCGATATCATGCCACACAGGGAACTCGGTGAGCTCCATGGGCACACCCTTCTCTATCATCTTGGAGAGGGTCTGACAGTCGTTTAGCGTCTTGTTGTCTGGATTAGAGGCATACAACTTCCCTAGTTCGTCCCAGAAGGATGCGAAGTCATGAATCCCGACTAAACCGATGTGGAGGAAATCGGCATTAATAGCCCCTTTTTCATTGAACTGCAATTTGCCGTCACGCAAGACCCATGAGGCATACTGTGTAGTGTCGCTTCCTTTGTATACGCCAATCCAATTCTTGTCCGGCATGGGCACCGGTCCATCGATAAGCGTGTCACACGCATGGAAAATGAAGGGACACTGCAGAGCACTCTTGGCATCAAGCATAGAGAGGCCGAGGCTCGAGCCTGGACCATCATAATTCTTCACTTCAACATATTCGAAATGTCCTTGCGGATAAGTAAGCGAGAGGAAGTCTCTCACCTGTTTGCCGAAGTGCCCTATCGTCACCACGAAGCGAGTATCCTTGGGATACTCCTCGATTATGTGCGAGATGGCCGGCTTCGTGCCTATCCTTACCAAAGACTTATTGGTGTAGGCAGTAAGAGGACCCAGCCGCGAGCCAATGCCCGAGGTCGTTATGAGGACTTTATGATTCATTGAAGAGTTCCGTCTATGGTCTTGCGCAAGTCTCTTAGCTTATTCTCAAGCGTATCTTCATGCGGACGATATATAGTTCCGGTACCACAGACTAGCATGCTAGCTCCACGCCTGACCATCTCAGGAGCGGACTCAGGAGTGACACCGCCATCAATCTCTATTATAACCTCAGTCCTATGCTTGAACTTCTCCCGAGTGTCAGAAATCTTCTGCATCGTCTCAGGTATTAGCTTCTGTCCCAAGATGCCCGGCTGTATAGCCATGAGCATGACGAGATCAACTTCACCCAGCACCGAGTCCAAGACGCTGAGCGGTGTCTCTGGCTTCAAAGCAACTCCTACTAACACGCCCTGCCCTTTGATACCTCTAACGGCAGCGGCAATATCTGGGACAGCTTCCGCATGTATGGCTATGAGGTCTGCACCTGCTTTAACAAAAAGCGGCACATACTTCTCGGGATTATCTATCATGAGATGTACATCGATTGGGATATCCGTGACAGAGGTTATGGCCTTAAGCATCTCCGGATAGAGGCCGAGGCGCGGTACGAAGCTCCCATCCATGACATCGAAATGGAGCGAGTCCGCATCCGCTCTCTCAAGTGCTTGCAGCTCGGTTTTGAGCTCAAGCGGATTGCCGCATATGAGCGACGCGCTAATAAGATAAGGCCTGTCTTTGGAAAACCATTTCATAAATAGAGTTTACTCCAAGTTGGAGTGCCGTGCCCACATAGTCTCGTGAGTCTCCCCCATCTCTTCCATAAGCCTCAAGACTATGGCGTCGAAGAGTATGCCGAGGCTTTGTTCATTAAGGGTCGTCATCGGCTGGACCGATTTGAGGCCTTCTACTGCTTTGACCTTGGAGGGCGCAGAGACTTTGACGATGATGTCAGCGAGCTCGCCCATGCGCGACTGAGGATTGCCAGTGATGAGAGCTACACCAGCACCGTTCTTCTTGGCAATGTTCACTATCTGGTAGATAGTCTCGGTTTCGCCCGAGCCAGACGCGACAAACAAGAGGTCTCCGTGAGCGACAGAAGGCACCGTAGCATCGCCTACCATATGAGAGGCAAGACCCAAATGCCCTAAGCGCATCGCAAAACCCCTCACAGCCATGCCAACTCTGCCAGCTCCGACTGAAACGACCTTCTTTGCCTCAGTGATAGCGCTCAATAACTTATCGATTTCGCTATCATCGACCTTCGATAAGACTGTTCGTATCTCTTCGAGGATAGCTTCTACTTGTTTTTTGGCCATTTATTTGAAGAATTTATCCTTAATATGCAGACAAGCCTCGGCCACCGCTCCCTCTCCGGCCCTGTGAGTAGTCACGAAGCTCGCCTTTTCACGAGCTAGGTAGAAGGCGCTTGCCGGCGCGATGCTGTAGGCCACGTGAGCAAAGATGTCGACATCGTGCATGCCGTCTCCCATATATATAGTCTCAGTGAGATCGAAATTCTTCTTGAACCACTCAAGCCTCTCATCCTCGCTCACAAGGTCAAGCTTGAGCTTCATGTCTTCCGACACACGCTTCTGTGTTATATCGAAGCCTCTTCTGTCAGCAGAGATGGCTTGGATGTTCATGAGTCCGCTCAGCATCTTAATGCCGTCGTTGTCATGAGGTCCAAAGACCTTGGCGAACTTCCCATCCTTCGTATACAAAAATTGTCCTGTAGTCAGGACTCCATCAACGTCTAAAATAAGATTCTTCACGTCTCGTTTTGGCTTGTCCATTTGTGCTACCATACCATAATACTGGCATATGCAAAGCCTAAGGAGTAAGTTCATATCACTCTTGCGCAGAGGGGAGCGCATTTTCAAGCTGGATATGACTTATATAGTCAAAGGCAGCTTCTGGACGACTTTGGCTTTCACCATAGGCACCGTAGCCTCTATTGCTACTGGCATAGCCTTCGGCAACTTACTGCCGAAGGAGAGCTATGGTATATACAACTATCTGCTGTCTCTCGGAGCTACCCTCTCCTTCCTCACTCTCTCCGGCACAAGTACCGCAGTGATACGCGCTGTAGCCCGCGGGTATGAGAATGTCGTCCCGGCAGCGCTCCGCCTACAGCTCAAGTACAACCTCATAGCCATGAGTATGGTGCTCTGCGGCGCAGCTTACTATGCTTATAAGGCCAATATGCTGTTTGCCGCGGCGCTCGCGATGCTTGCGTTCGCTTATCCCATCTCTCAAGCCTTCCATATACACTATCAAGTCCTCACAGGTAGAAAGCGCTTCGATCTCTTAACGAAGATTAGCTGCATCGTTACGCCAATCTCCATGTTCTCGACTTTGGCAGCCTTACTTCTTACGCATAATGTGCTTATCCTTATAGCGACCTTCGCCTTTGTCTCTATAGTGTCGAACATCGCTGTATACAAATTCGTCACTAGGGATATCGACAAGTCCACTCCGGACCCAGAACAGATTAAGGAGATGCGCCGCACCTCCTTCCATCTTACAGGAGCCGGACTCATAGGCACTGCCGCGCAATATATAGACAAGATAGTGCTCTTCCATGTCTCCGGCGCTGCGCCGCTCGCTATATACGCCTTCGCCTTGGCCGGACCGGACAGGCTGCAAAGCCTCGTGAAGAACTGGCTCAGCATCGCTCTGCCAAACTTGGCTCAGAGGACGCTGCCTGAGATACGCCAGGTCGTATATAAGCGCATAGGCTACTCCATGCTCATAGGCGCAGCCCTGTTCTTGGCTTACTTCATTGCGGCTCCGTTCCTCTTCAAGCTCCTCTTGCCGCGCTACTTGGATGCGATCTTGTACTCTAGAGTGCAGGCGCTCAGCCTTATCATCATCCCCGCTTCTATATACATGGGAAGCGTCTTCTCTCAGCAGAATATGCTTCGAGCCACTTACGCCCAAAGCACGGGAAGCCAGGTTATCTACATACTGCTAGTACTCCTCTTCGGAGCTAAATGGCACATATGGGGTCTTATCGCCGCGTCGCTCCTGTCGACGACAATGAATGCCGTGTACAGCATCATCGTATGGGAAATAGAATCCCGCCGCCTAATCAAGAAGAATGCCTAAACAGCGCACGTCGCTCTCCATCTCGGTGAGAAGACATTTCGTAGACCAATTCTTTTTCTCCCACTCGAGCCTTTTCAAGAGCGGAGTAGAGGTGATAGACATCGGGGGCAAAAAGGTGGGCAAACGCGGACTCTTCGATATCGGCAAACTCAGTGCGCACGTGACTTATGTAAATATCGAAGAGAAGGATGCGCCAGACATCATTGCTGATGCCTCAAGCATCCCTGTGGCTGACAGCTCGTATGACATCGCTCTAGCTGGCGAACTCATGGAACATGTGCCAAATCCAAGCCTTGTCCTTAAAGAAGCCTATCGTTTGCTAAAGCCCGGAGGCAAACTCCTTATCACGGTGCCTTTCCTCTACCCTGTGCACGCAGACCCTTTCGACTACGGACGATATACGGACTACTACTGGCAGAGAGCATCCGATTCCACAGGCTTCAAGAGCATACATATAGAGCGCCAAGGAGCCGTATTCGCTGTAGCGGCCCTTATGGTCCAGCACATCTTCAGAGCCAAGCAAAAGTCTTGGAGTCCTATACAGAACACTCTTGTGAAGTTCTTCATGTGGCTCGACAGCAAGACTGCATCCCCTCTCCTTAAGGCCTGGACAACCGGCTACGGTATAATACTGACCAAATGAAGATATTAGGGATATCACTTGGACACGACTCGAACTTTGCCTTGGTCGAAGACGGTAAGATTGTAGCCATGATGGAGGCCGAACGCTTCTTCCGGCAGAAGCGCTACAAGCTCTCGGCAGAGAGGCTCGAAGCAGGCAAATTCATAAGCACTTACCAGTATGTCGACATAGAAGACCTCAAGCGCTTCCTTGATATGGTGAAGGGCGAGTGGGGTAAGGATTTTGACGCGGTGGCCGTGCAGAACCAAGGACGCAAGCAGGAATTCGACAATCTCCTCACCGTCTTGAAGGATAAAGGTTTTGTCTGGAAGTATGCTCACCATATAAACCATCACCTCTCGCACGCCGCTCTCTCTTACTTCACCTCCCCCTTCAGCGAATCCTTAGTGCTCTCATACGATGGCATAGGGAACGACGGCAGGACAGTCTTCTTCCATGGACATGGCAATAAACTCGATTATTTATCGAATATCCCTATCGCCTTTGGCCAGAGTTACAACAACTTGGGATATATCCTTGGTATCAAACCAGAGATTGATGGCAGTACGGCAGGTAAGCTCATGGGCCTCACCTCATATGGCGCAGTGCGCGAGTCTTGGGTATCGCAAATACGTAAATATGTTTTAAATTACAGGAAGCTATCATCACTCGACCTTGAGGAGCTCCAGCAAGCCGGCAAAGGAGCTCAGTTCAATGCTCTATATCTTGAAGACATCCCCGAGCTCGCCAAATACCGCACCCTGCGAGCTACGCCCAAGAACTTCAAAGACAAGCTGAAGCTCTTCTTAGGCCTCTTGCCACGCTATGACTTGCTTCTCCCTGGTCCCAAGGACAAGGACTCCCAGGATTTAGCCGCTACTCTCCAGCAGGTCTGGACCGAGGAAGTGATGAACCTTATACGAGGACACAAGAGCAACTTCAAGAACCTCTGCGTCGTCGGCGGCTGCGCGCTAAATGGCACAACAAACTATGTGATAGAGAAGAGTCGCCTCTTTGAGCGAGCTCATTTCATACCGAACCCTTCTGACTGCGGGCTCTCCGGTGGCGCAGCTCTCTACGCTTACTACGCTCTGCATGGGCATGAGTTCAAGGGCCGAGAGGAGTACTACTCCCCTTACCTCGGCTCTCTGCCGTACGACATGTCGAGGCTCGACACATTGCGCCAAGCCTATCCGCACAAAGAAGTAGCTCCTGAAAAGATGCCCGAGACTCTGGCCAAGCTCGTATCGCGAGACCTTATCATCGGCTACATAAATGGCAGGTACGAAGTGGGCCCGCGTGCGCTCGGCAATCGCTCTATCTTCTGCAATCCCTTGAACAAAGACATGCGCGAGATACTTAACGACAAGGTCAAGCACAGAGAGTGGTACCGTCCCTTCGCTCCCATGGTCACCGAGGAAGACTCGAAGAAATACTTCACGAACGAGGCTCCGGTCCCCTATATGTCTGTCATCTGTTATACGCGAGAGGAGTATCGCGACAAGCTCCCTTCTATTACCCACGTCGACGGCAGCGCAAGGATACAAACCATAAATCCTGGCCAAAACCCTCTTATATACAAAGCCTTGAAGGAGTTCGAGCAATTAAGCGGCATGCCCATCTTCCTCAACACCTCATACAACCCGGCTGGCGAACCGATACTCAACTTCGTAGAAGCCGGGGTTAAGATGCTCGACGACACAGATATGGACTTGGTTATTGTCGGCAATACTGTATTCTCTACTCATGCTAAGAGCTCTCTTCTCGAAACCCTATAGCCGACTCTTCATCGTCGGCGACAACGCCGGCTGGGTCATCGACGACGAGGCTCGCGCCCTCCTCTCTACAGCAAGCGAACTCAGCATCCCGGCCGAGCAGGTCAAGCATGTCAGGTGGAATCTCCCTCGAGCCGTGCACTATATGTCACAGTTTAGCCTCATCGATGAGTCCATATACAAAAACAAACATCGCATCTCGGTAGACTACTTCCACGGCAAACCAGACCAGCAGGAAAGCTTCAGGCTATGCTTTGAAGCTATAAGAAAGCATCATGGCAACATAGCAAGAGTCAGAGTCTCGACTAAAGAGATGGGAGAGCTCATAAAGACGACTGGCATCGACCCAAAGAAGGTCATGCGCATACCAATAGCCGTGGATACAGAACTCTTCACGCCCGTCACAGCGAAGAAAAGAGCTCATGCGCGCGCAAGACTCGGTATATCAGAGAGTGCTGTAGTAGTCGGCTCCTTCCAGAAGGATGGCAACGGCTGGGACGAGGGCAATGAGCCCAAGCTCATCAAAGGCCCCGACATCTTCCTTAAGGCTGTCGGTGAATTAAAGCAGAGCATACCCAATTTACACATCCTTCTCTCCGGTCCTGCGCGCGGATATGTCAAAAACGGCTTGGATAAACTTTCTATTCCCTACCACCACGAGTATCTCAAGGACCCCAATGACGTCGCAGAACTCTACGATGCCCTGGACCTATACATTATCGCCTCGCGCGAGGAGGGCGGCCCCAAGGCCTGTCTCGACTCTATGGCCAAGGGCATCCCTCTCGTTACTACCAAAGTCGGACAATGTGCAGACCTTGTAGTGCATGGCAAGAACGGCATGATGACCCCTATTGAAGATACCCATGCCTTAGCCGCCTCTGCGCTCGAAGTGCTTGGCAATGACGCTCTCAGAAACTCTCTAAGGGAGAATGGTATTCTCACTGCCTTAGAGAACAACCACGAGTCTCAACTCCCGCTCTGGAAAGAATATTTAACTGCTCTCGTCGACTAATATGAACCGTACTTGGACTGCGCTCAAGAGATCTGTATATATCTTCTTCTACTCGCTCACATTCATACCGTTCTTGGTTTGGCTTAGGTTCTGGTTCACTTTTGAGAATGAGACACCGATATCGCTCGATGGCCTCCGAGTATATATGAGGACCGGGAGCATGAGGTCAAAAATCGTGGACTTATACATGGCTGTGGGCGACATACTTTGGAGACAGTACGAGCAGCCTGACTACAAGCTAAGCAAGGACGCTGTCGTACTCGAAATCGGCAGCCACATAGGCTCCTTCGCCCTCCTCGCGAGCATAGAGGCCGGACGCGTTATAACCTTTGAGCCCGATAAAAGGAACTTCGACATCTTAAAGAAAAATATCGAGGCCAACGGTGCAACGAACATCACAGCAGTAAACAAGGCTGTGTCCGACACCACAGGCAAAATCCTTCTCTATAAAGATGAGCGCAACAGTGCGGCTCATAGCATTGTCACAGGCAAGGGCGTGGCGGAAGAAGTCGAAAGCCTCTCTCTCAATGATATGTTCGATAACTTCGGCATAGAGACTTGCCACTTCATGAAGTTAGACTGCGAGGGCGCTGAATTCGCCATCCTTAGAGGAACGAGTCTCGAGACGCTCCGCAAGATAAAACGCATCTCTATGGAATACCACGAGGGTTACGCTCTAGAAGATTTACTCGACATCTTAACCAACTCTGGTTTTGAGATAACAAAGAATGAGCCCGATACTGCTTACCAGGGCCAAATATGGGCCAAGCGGTAACTACTTTCTAAAGAGTCTCTTGTAAGCAAAGAAGCTCCATACGGCAATGATAGCGCTCGCGCAAGCCTGAGCTAGGACGTAGTGCATGCGCAAACGCTCCACCAAGATATACAAAATGGCATCGTTGGCTGCCAGATTCAATAGGCCAACAAGCAGATATGTAAAAACTTGTCCGGGCAAGCGCTCGCGTGATGCGTCAGCGAAGGCCCAGAACTTCTGCAAGTAGAAGCTCACCCCCAAAGCAATCATGAAAGATGCTGTGGCCGAGAGGATATACCAAAAGCCAAATACAGAGGTGAGGATATATAGCAGCAAGATGTTTGTGCCCGCGCCTATAGCCCCAGCCACTAGGAAGAAAGCCACAGCCCTGCCCCTCTCGGGAGTATTAAATCTGGCTATGTCATAGAGAGCCGAGACGCCATCCTGCCACTTAACCTTCTTGCCCTCAAGAACTGAGCGCCCATAATAAGAGATTGGGACTTCGACTATGCGGAATTTCTTTATGCGGGCAGTCATCTCCGGCTCGATACTGAATCCCTGTGAGACGAGTTCCATCTTGATGGCATCAACTACAGGACGGCTGAACATCTTGTAGCAAGTCTCCATGTCCTCTATGCGTAGGCCAGTGAAGAGGTTCGACCAAAAAGTAAGGAGCCGGTTTGCCATCTTGCTAATGGACCTCATGCCAGAGGGTCTGCCGGCGTGAAGGAAGCGCGAACCATAGACCACGTCCGCCTTGCCGTCGAGTATGGGAGCTAAGAGCTTGGCATAATCGTTCGGGTCATACTCCAAGTCCGCGTCTTGGATTATGACGAAGTCCCCCTTGGCCGCTCTAAGACCATCGATGACAGATGCGCCCTTGCCCCTGTTCCTCTCATGCTGGATGATGACATGTCTCGATGGCAAGTACTTAATGATGTCTAAAGTGCGGTCCGTAGAGCCGTCATCAACCACGATAATCTCTCGGCTTATGTTCGCTGGGAGGGGGGCCCTCTCTACCCTATCTAAGAGCTCTTTTAGAGTTTTCTCTTCGTTGTATGTAGGGACAATAATAGAGAGAAGAAGGTCTTTTTCGGGCCGTCCGGATTTCATATATCATGCTAGTATACGCTATAACATGAGCCGGATTAAATCCCTGTGGCACACCTTGCCAGAGCGTCCATATATGGTCATAGCCGGGATAATCGTGAGCATTTTCCTCATCTCGGTCAACATGGCCTGGCTCAACCCTGACTCAGCCTACGTGATAAAAACAAACCCGAGGATACCGATACTCTGGCAGTACAACGGCGACGCCGCGGTCGAATTCCTCTCTGCGGCCTACTTCCCAGAATACTTCCGAGTCGACAAGACTCGCACCAATAGGCCGGGCTACCCCGTCATAGCCAAAGCTCTCGGTGAAGTCTATGGACTCATCGCTCTGCCCATACACAAACTGAATCCTTTGCAAAAAGGCATCCTCGGCTATATGACCATGAAGCTCCTCGTCTACTTCTTTGCCGCTGCGGGCTTATACCAAATAGTCAGGCGCTGGGCCTCCAAGAACGTGGCTCTCCTCTCGGTGGTCCTTACTTTCTTCCATCCTTTCGCCGTGCGCTACAGCGGGACCTTCCACACTTCGGAACTCCAGTTTATTACTCCGATATTCTTCGTCTGGCTCTGGCTTAAGCTCGGCGACAGTTACTCGCACAAGAAGAACATCTTCTTCTCTCTCCTCGCCGGCTTTATGATGCTCGTAAAGCAAAACTACGCTCCATATCTCGCCATCCTCCTGTATAGCTTCTTCGTCAAAAGGAAATACAAGGAATCAGTGCTGAGCTTTATCGCGCACCTCGTGCCGCTCGCAATATGGCTCCTAGCTTTGAAGTTCCTACACCTCCCCTACTACAACCACGAAGCCGCGACAAACGGCGACGGCATCTGGATACTGCAGTTGTTTGTGAAGAATCCGCTCGAGGTACTTGGAGTTTTGTTCTCAACGACTAAGGACTGGCTCGCTATGATAGCGGGGTACTTCACCATCTTCGCCTTCCTCGCTCCTCTCGCCTTCTCCATACCAGAGCTGCGAAACACATTCACCAAGGAGCTGCAAGCCTTCCTCTTCATTCTTATGGGCGCTAATTGGCTCCAGTTCTTGGCTGCTAAGAGCCTTGCTCCATACCTCACTTCAGACTTGGCAATATTTATTTTCCCCCTATCCGCATACCTCATATACGCCTTCATTGAGCGCCGCAACCTTAAAAGATTCATCCCCGTCTTTGCTGGCCTATATCTCCTTGTAGGACTCATAAGCATCATCCATTTCCCATGGGTACACCCGTTTAACCAGCAGGGCATAACGAACCCCGACCGCGTAAAGCTCCTAGAAGAAGGTAGATTGGTGCCTAGGCAATAAGAGGTATAATGCCTGTATGGATATCTTAAAAGGGCTCAAACGCTTGGTAAATGGGCCGGAAATCTCTATCTTTCATAAGTTCCAGAAGCCCCCTTATGGCGGCGGGAACCAGTTCCTCATGGCTCTGACCAAAGAGATTAAAAGCCGCGGTGTCGACATTGGCCAGAATGCCATAGGTCCGAGTACGAAGTCTGTCCTCTTCAACTCCTTCGAATTCGACAAGAACGACCTCGCCAGAGGCCGAGAGAGGTTCCACCCGCGCATGATACAGCGCCTCGCCGGACCCATAGGCACTTACCGCGGCACTGACGACAAAGTAGACCGCGAGATATGGGCCTGGAACGAGCAGTTCGCCGACGCAACGATATTCATCTCCGACTATTCGTATAAAAAGTATCTTGAGCTCGGTCTTGTATACAAAGAGCCCCGCACTATATTGAATGCCTGCGACCCCGACATCTTCAACAGGCACGGACGCTCCGCTCCTCCAGACGGCTCGCGCAAGGTGCGCCTCATAGCCACAGCTTGGTCCGACAATGTGAAGAAGGGCGGCCCTCTCCTCTCATGGCTCGATGCGCATCTCGACCACTCCAAATACGAGCTCACCTTCGTTGGGCGCACTAAGGCCGAGTTCAAGGGGGCCAAGGTTATAGAACCTGTACCCTCAGAGAAGCTCGCCGAAATACTCAAGCAAAATGACATCTACATCGCTCCGAGCCAAGACGACCCATGCTCGAACGCTCTTGTCGAAGCCCTAACCTGCGGCTTGCCAGCCGTGTTCCTTAAGTCTGGCGGCCATCCCGAGCTAGTCAAAGAAGGAGGTGAAGCCTTCACCGGAGAAAATGACGTGCTCGAAGCCATCGACAAGGTAGCGGCAAACTATGCGAGATACCAAGGTCTCATATCCAACCCGACCATGCGCGAGACTGCGGATAAGTATCTCGAAGTCTTCTTGCCCAAGCGAACATAGAGATGAATCTGAACAAGATACCCAAGGGCATACGTTCCGCGCTACCATACTCACTCAAGCGCTTCTTGGTGCGCCAGTACGTACGCTGGAACATGCGCAAGTCACCGGGAAGCCTCGACGCACCCCGCATTAGCTTCGCGAGCATATTGCCGTCACAAGGCTCCTTCATCCGCGGAGGCAAGGTCAAGCTGACATATTTGCGCAAGAGATTCGGCGAATTCGCCACGGGATACAATATCCTCTACCTCGTATCGAGCACCCTGCCCGGCTTCGCCGATATCTGGGTCGACGAGGCTAAGCGCAAAGGCATCAAAGTGGTTTGGAACCAGAACGGCGTTGGCTATCCTGCTTGGACGAGCGACTGGAAGAAGGTGAACGACTTGATGAAGCCGATAACCAAAGCCGACTATGTCATTTACCAGAGCGACTTCTGCCGCAAGGAATGCGATGAGATGGTTGCCAAGTATAACGGCCCTCAAACAGTCCTCGTGAACTGCGTCGACACCGACAAGGCCACCCCGGCGAACCCTCCCTTGCCTCTCGACCCTCTTAACCTTCTCATCACTGGCACTCATATGACGCCCGAGAAGGTACTCTTGCCTCTCGACGCCATGCGCATCTTGCTCGACCGAGGCATGAATGTCCGCGCCCTCGTCTACGGTCCCAGCGACTGGCCTAATGCAGACTCTGACATTGAGGCTAAGATTGCCGAGCTAAAGCTGGAAGGCCTGGTTGAAGTCCACGGCAAATATCTCCACGACGACTCTAGTGCCATATATAAGCGCGGGCACATCTTCCTTCACCTTAAGTACATGGACCCATCGCCAAACACCGTCCTCTCGGCCATGTCTTCAGGTCTCCCTGTGGTAGGCTCTAAGAGCGGTGGTACAGTGGAGCTAGTACCCCCTAGCGCTGGTATACTCCTAGATGTGCCCATCTCCCACGAGGCTCTGCATTACCCGAGTCCAGAGGAGGTGGCTAACGCTGTAGAGACGATAAGCAAAGACTGGTCGGCTTATAGCCAGAGCGCTAGAGCCCAGGCTGTCGCAGAGTTAAGCGTCGCTCACTGGCTTAAGGCCCATGAAGAAATATTCAAAAGTGTTTTAAAACATGAATAACAACAAGCCCACCATCTCAGTCCTCATGCCCGTCTACAACGGCGAGAGGTACGTTGCCGAGGCCATAGAAAGCATTCTCAGCCAAACATACTCAGACTTCGAATTTATCATTATTAACGACGGCTCGACGGATAGTACTGAGAAGATAATAAAATCCTTCAACGACTCTCGCATTGTATATATAGACAATGGCGCGAACCTCGGCCTCTCCAAATCCTTCAACCTAGGTATCGATCGAGCTCGAGGCGAGTTTATCGCTCGCATGGATGCCGACGACGTGAGCGAGCCCAAGCGCTTCGAGCGACAGGTGCAGTTCCTAAAGAAGCGCCCTCATGTGGGCATAGTCGGCTCGAGCATGAGCCTCATAGACGAAGACGGCCGTATAAGGCGAGTCTACAGGCGCCAGCTCGATCACATGAATATCAAATTCGCGAGCCTCTTCTCTACCCCAATCATGCATCCAACCATCATGGGTCGGACAGAGGTCTTCAAGACTCACCACTATAACGAAGGATTATCGAACTCCGAAGACTATGAGCTCTGGAGCCGGCTCCTCTTCGAGTCAGAGACTCACTTTGCCAATATCCGCGAGCCGCTTCTCCGTTATCGCACTTATCCGCATTCCTTCACTCAGACCTTGAACCTCGACAAGAGAGTCGTCTCTGCGCATAACTCCATACGCAACATGGAACGCTACACGAAGCTCTCCGAGCGAGAGAAGAGGCTCATAGTCCGCATGCGCCAAGAGCAGAACATTTCCTTGTCTGACATGTTCGCCGCTACCGCGCTCTACTTCAGAGCCGCGCGCAACTTCTGCCGCAAGGAGCATCTTGGCAAACGCAAGACCTTTCGCATCTATATACAAGTCCTGCCAAACCTCTATTTCTTGGCTAAATATAAGCTCAAAAGGCTCTTGAATAGATAGTTATGAAGATAGCTCTTATCGGTACTGGTCGCTGGGGTAAGGTGCTCCTTCACGAGCTTGCGAAGCAGGCCGAGGTCAAATACCAGTGCGACAGCGAGAGCGATTTAAATCAGGTTTTTAACGACAAAGAGGTAGAAGCAGTTTTCATCGCGACTCCTACCAGCACTCATTTTGATATTGCGAGTCGAGCGCTCGAGGCCGGCAAGCACGTCTTCTTGGAGAAGCCAGGGACCGAGAGCGCAAGCAACCTGGAGAAGTTAGTGAACAAAGCCAAAGAGAAAAACTTAAAGTTTGCTATAGGTTACGAGTTCCCTCATCACAAAGCCGCCAAAAAGCTCAAAGAGCTCATTCAAGGCAAACAAGTGCGGAGTGTGCGCTTCGACTGGCAGAAGTGGGGTACCTTCAAAGACAGCGCCATCCCCCATCTCCTATCACACGAGATATCTATCGCGCACTCGCTTGGCATTAATATGGAGCCGGTGTCACACAAAGTTACGAAAGTCGTATCAGACACCGACATACTAGAGACAGAGTTTCAGAACAATATCAAATCTGTCATAAATCGCGTAAGTCCTGTAAAACAGAAGACTCTTACTATCCTAACCGATGATGGCAGCTACATCTGGAGCAACAACGAACTCTTTGAGATAGATGGCGATACGCTTAAGACAATTGATTTGTCTGAGGCAACTCCTGTAGCCGAGGAGATAAAAGACTTTTTGGATGCTATCCAAGAGAACCGCGAACCGTTTTGTAACGGCAACTTCGCCCTCGGCGTATACGGGGTTATTGAGAGGATTTAGCGAGTCTTAGGACTTCGCTGGCTGCTTCCATACAGTTGCCGATTTTGCCTGAGAAGACATGGATAATTTTGTCACCCACTTTAGACACCAGTGTCGGACGCTCGTCGGTCTTGTCGACATTTGGCAATACAGTCCGCACAGTAAACATTGAGCCAACATACTCGGCGTCTTTCAAATCGGGCATAAACTTGGTTGCTACTTGCAAGAAACGCTCAATGTTCGTCACAGGAGGATTCTTCACAATGCCTTTATTCAAAAGAGGTTTGATGTCGTCCGGCACTATAGGGAAAAATCCTGTATTAGAGGCGTGTATAGCATGCACAACATTGCCCATGACATGCATATCTGTAATGCTGTAGGGGTCAATGCAAAAGAAGGGCCCATCCATGACCACGATGCTCTTGCCCTTATACTTCGTGGGGAGCCTTAGGACAGGCTTCTCACAGACTTCGAACTGATACTCTTTCCTAGCCTCTGGGAAGTTCTCCAGGATGAAGTTCGAATTGGCATAAGTGCAGTTAACCACAAGGTCGTACTCGCCCATGTCGCTCGGCGTGAAAGCCGTGTCGAGTCGGAGATTTACCCTAGAGCTGTCGAGCTTCTGCCTAGCTATCTCACGGAGCTTCACCGGATCCATCAGCGATTCTCTACCTCGAATGGATATATCCACGAAAGGAGCGCTCACATGCTCGTCGAGGTTCACCTCCTCATGCTCGAGCTCGCACTCCTTGCAGAAGTTTAAGTACTCCTCTCCGGTGACCTTGCTGTCCTCCTTGGCAATGACGTAGTAATGCTCGTTGTCTTCGAGCACTGCCTCTCCATACTCCTCTCGAAATGAGTCTTCGGCATACTTAGACGAGAGAGCTGTAGCCTTCGACCTTGGGTAGTGATAGCCGCGATGCAGGCGGTACTGGTTGATGCCGGAGGCAGCGGAGAGGATGTCATTGTTCTTCTCGTAGAGTACGACATCATGTCCTGCCTTCGAGAGCTTCACGGCTGCGCTCACTCCGAATATTCCCGCGCCTACAACAGCTATCTTCATGCCCAGTTTAAGTCAATATTAGATAGGCCCAGGGATTTTATCCTTGCCTTGAGCCTTTCTGTCGGCTCTTTGAGCGTTGGGAAGCGCTCATGAGTCTCTACGGCTATGTGCCTAATGCCCTCAATGAGTCCTCTGTCGATGAGCTTATTTAGGACCTTCACTTCCTCTCCTTCAATGTCCATCTTGAGGAGTCCTACAGGCTTGCCGAGACTCTCTATGAATTCGGCCAGGTCAACAACCTCGACTTCGCTCACTTGGCTCTTGTCCAAATGAGGCTTCTCAGCGATGAGCGTCGAGCCCGTGGACCACTTCTCAGGGTCTTCGCTGTAACGGTCGTTAACATAAAATCTCTCTCGGCCATTGTGGTCAGAGACAGCTTTGTTTATACAAGTAACCCCTGTTACTCCATCAAATTTCTTCTTTAGCGCGCCATAAGCGCTTTTATCAGGCTCGAAGGCGTAGACTATGACCCCAGGCTTTACCATTCTCTCGGTGACGCCTCCCACATTGGCTCCGCAATCTATAGCAACCTCACCAGGCTGAAGCGAGCTGAAAAACTTCTTGTACCGCAGCTTCCGCAGATAGGGACCAATCTTAGGCCAGTCGTAGATGTTTACCATATCGCTTTCTTAGGGTGAGAGTGGATTATGAGGACCCAGAAGATAGGCGAGCTTGAGGGCTGCTTCACATCCTGTTCTATAGAGCTTACCACTTCGGCATTATATTTCTTGAGGTCCTTATCAAAGGTGGCTTTGCCGCGCTTCAATAGGAGTGGCCAGGTGAAGTGCTTCCACTGCACCTTCTTCCCCGCTTCTCCTCCAAGACCATATAGATAAAACTTAGTATCATCGCCAAAGAGGCGCGTTATCTTAGAGATATTCCTCGGTGTATACTGTCGCACCCCATGGAAGAGGTATAGCGGCAATATGGCCTTAGCTGGGAAGTTATGTATTTGTATGACGGGCTTGTCTGTCGAAGCCACAAAACTTCTTATTTGCTCGAAGAAAGCCACATCCTCGTCAAAATGCTCTATGGCCGACTGCGTGACGAACATGTTGGCCTTCTTGGGGGTGAGCGGGAGAATGTCGCTCGATGTCGACTGGATGAAGCTGAAGTTCTTATGCTCGGCTTTGAGCTTGGACCAGTTCTCGCGCCTCTTGGCGTCTACCCCTGTATAGGAGTCGACACGCCCTCCGCTCGCATCAAGAAGTCTAGTAGCATAATTCCCCTGTCCGCAGCCCGTGTCGAAGATGTGTATCTCACCAAGCTCCTCTTTGATTTCTTCCCAAGGCAAAGTCCGCCAGAAGAGGTCCGAGAGGCGCCTCCCTACTGAGCTCGCTTCAAAGGTGCTCCCGAGATGCTCTTTCCACTCCTCGCCGCCGAAGCTCCTTATATCTATCCTCTTATCGACGCGAGCATAAGGGAAAAGGTTGTTCGCCCAATTGAGGAAGAGATACGCCAATTTAACCAGAGGGTTAAGGCCCCTGTCGGCGTTAAGACTGTGAATAGAGGTAGATTTCTTCATATCAATCTTTGGCTGCGAGGAGATACATCTTCTCGTGGAAGAGGTTTGGCACGAGGCTCTTAAGCATAGGCTCAATGATGCGATGCATGAGGCCTGCCAAGCTAGGTGCTCGCCAGATGAGCGGCATGTGGAGACCAAATACTTCGCCATGCAGGATGTTGAAATGCTCCTTGAGCTTGCTGTCGTACTCGCCAAAGCTCATGTGGTTCCTAAATCCCCCTTGTATGGGCACGAACTTATTGCGGCTCGATGTAACCGATGCGACAGAGCATATATAAAAGCCGTTAGGCTTCATAAGCTTCTTGGCTAAGACGAGTTCGCTATCGAGGTCGGTCAAATTGAGCACACCCACTTCTACCACTAAATCATATTGATATACCGGCCCCTCTCCCCTTACATAAAACTCTATGGCTGGGTATCTCTCCTTAGCCTCGCGTATCATCTGAGGCGATATATCGACGCCTACGAGCCTAGAGAATTGAGGATACTGCCTGTGTATGCTCTCTAAAATGACGCCATCGGCGCAGCCGACTTCCATGAGAGTGGGCGAGCTTAGTCTAGGCAACACTCTGGCGATAAGCCCCATTAACATGTCCCTCCTCCTTTTGAAAAAGAAGTGTACATAATCCATATCCTTCTCCGGATATCTCTTGCTTGAGTACGAGCCACTTTCCGAGTCGTAGAAGGCGGTGTCGCGCTTTATAATTGCTTTGTCTGTTACTTTTTCTTGCATACTATGTAGTAGCCAGTGGTCATTATATTCTTGTCTCTCCCAACATGCTTGATATCGCCATACTCCCTTAGGGTAAGGCCATTCAAGTGATCCAGTATAAAGGCGAGCAAGAACAGCACCAATTTGGAGAGTTTATTGAAGCGTAATTCCGACTGGAAGGCGAGCCTCTGTAAGAGCGCCCCAATAGCGGAGAAGTTCTCTGTCTCCTCTACTATTTCGACTATCTCCCATTCTTTGAAGAGCTCTCTGAGGCCATACTTCGTATACCTCCAATAATCATGAGGGGTATCGTGGAGCGGGAAGACAAAGCGGGTCGACAATATGAGTTGCCCACCCCTCTTTGCCACTCGTCGAAGCTCGCTCTCGACCTTGAAGGGATTCTTCACATGTTCGAGCACCTCCGTGCAGAGTATCACCTCGAACTCTTCATCCTTGAAGGGTAGGTCGTGAGCGTCCGCGACCACTTCAGGCTTGCGAGTTGGATCCAAGTCCATCGTAAGTCTATCTGGAAAATATTTGCTATACGCTGAACCGCCAGAGCCCACATCCAAGGTCCTCTTTGTAGTAGCGTGCCTCTGCAGGAATCTCTCTAGATTCTTTCTTGTGATTTTCTTAAACATTTTCGACAAATTTTACTATCTTCTCTGCGCGACTCTTCCACGAGTAGCCTCTGACTTTGTTTAGGGCTCGCTCGGCCCTTTGTTTTGACTCTTCCTGCTCGCCTAGAGCCCGATCTATACTCTCTGCGAGGCTCTTGGCATCATCAGGTTTGAAGAAGTAAGCATCGGTATGGCCGAGTATCTCACGCAGAGACGGCAAGTCCGACGCCACGATAGGCACTCCGCTAGCCATATAGCCGAACATCTTCATAGGAGAGGTATAGAGCTTAGAGATATCCTCTTTAGCGCTGTTTGGTATCACCAAGAGGTCTGCTGCCTTCTGGAAGATAGGCGTCTCTTGGCGCGGCCTATTGCCCATGAGAAGCAGGCTGTCGTGAGGGAACTCAGTCCTTATCCTCTCCTCCTCATCAGGCAGACCACCGATGAAGACAATCTTCACCTCAGGAGTATTTACATATCTAGCCGATTCTGCCAGAGTCTCAACCCCCTTCCACTTACCAAAGGAACCTTTATACAAGACTATTTTGCATTGGTTTGGCAGACCGAGCTTTTTTCTAGCTTCGTCCTGTGAGATATCGATGTCAAAGCGCTCTATATCTGCTCCATCTGGCGCTACCATGATGTCGCTCTTCCCCACTCCCATGGATACATAGAGGTCCTTGAGACCTTGGCTTATAACTACAATCTTCAACCCGAACAAGACGAGGAGCTTAACCACAAAGTTGCGGTGGCCCATATGAGCCTCCCAAGCCACTCTCTTGCCCATGAGACTGAGCGCCACAGCCACAAGCTCATCGCGTGTATAGAAGATATCGTCCTTGCCTAGCGAGAAAAAAGCCGCCATCTTCGCGAAGGATAGCAATCCCAGGAGATATCCAAACTTGCCCCACCTTTGAATGTCGAGCGACCAGAGTTTCCTTATAGAGAAGATTGGCTTGATATCATAGAACTCAAATGGGTCTTCCTTAACCTTGAGACGGCGCGTGGGTATGAGTAGCTCCACCTCACGGCCAAGGAGAGCAAAGGCTTGGCACATCTCCATTATCTGGATGCCATGGGCCCGCGTTGTCGGGATCTTCACATTAGCAATGTAGTAGATTTTCTTCATGCGCATCTGCTTAGCTCTCTAACTATTATCTCTATGGTCTTCTCAAGGCCGTGGCTCTCCTCAACATACTTCTTCTGCGCGTGAGTAATGGCTTGTTTCTGCTCTGCCGACATGTTTAAAGCGTCCTCTAGTTTATTGGCAAAGTCTCTGGCATCATTTTCATTAAACATTAGCTCACTCGACACCACGCCAGCAAAAGAGGTATTCGACAGCACGACGAGAGAGCCCGACATCATGGCCGAGAGCACGGTCTTGTCAAAGGAGCCTGAGTTAGTCATATTCACAAAGATTTCATGCGAACCATACATCTCTGGAGTCTTTGTATTTGGCACAGACGGTCGGAAGACGAGTTTGCCCTTCTCCACAAGTGCCTGGGACTCTTTCTGCAAGGCTTCATAGTAACCCTGGTCGCTTGCCTCGGCATCACCCACTATAGACGCGACGAAGTCTGCACCTTCATCGTCGAGAATCTTCAAAGCTCTTACCAACACATCGAGATTCTTCACCGGACCTATGCGGCCCATCGAGAGTATAGACCTAGGCATGCGAGTGACGCTCAGAGTATCCTTGAATTTACTCAAGTCTGTACCAGCTGGCACTACCTTGGTCTTCTTGTATCTCGCAGTGAAGGATTGCGGCGAGGTGCAGAAAACAACGTTGGATAACCACACAGCTATGGGAGTCTTCCAAGTACCTTGGATATGGTTCCTAAACATAGCTACAGGCCTCCCTGTAAGCCTCCACCACCATCCAGCAAGGAGTACGTATTCCTCGTTCATGTGCACAAAGACCGCATCGTAGTTTCCTCTCTCCTGCCATATATATTTATAAAAGCGCGCAAGATAGCCTGGCCTGGACAAGCCTGCTTCTTTGCCAAGAGAGAGGACTTTTACCCCATGAGACAGGCTCATCTCGCCTTGTTCAAGGCAAATAACCGTAAGCGGATCAGAGTATTTGTGGAATTCCTCTATCCAGCGATGATATGCCCCAAGCACAGGGTCGTTCTTACTTACTTTCTGTGTGATGACTAGTAGCTTCATATTTTTGCGTTGAGCCAAGAGGCCCTGCCAAGCGCTAGCCATGCGGCCCAAGTACTCAGTCTTCGTAAGGAGAGTTGTGTCGAGCTTGTCGCGCAGACTCATGCGCATAGTCTCGCGCTTGGCATTATCCTCTATAAGCGCGTGTGCGCCCCTAAGCAAGCACTCGGTATCGCCCACCGGGCAGATGATGGCGTCCTTGTCATTCTCGAGATCGTTTGCGATGCCTACCGCTGTAGTGAGCACCGGTAATCCTGCCAAACCCGCCTCGACCAAAGACAGGCCATAACCCTCGAAGTCTGAAGTCTGGAGGAAGAGGTTCGCGCTCCTGTAGTAGGAAGTCAGGTCCTCTTGCCACCCAGCGAATGCCACATTCTTCTCTACACCAAGAGACTTAGATAGAGAACGCAGATGTCCCTCCTCTGGTCCGGAACCTACGATAACGAGACCGATGTTTGGGAAGATGAGCTTGGCTTTCTCTAAGACCTTGAGCGCGAGGGGTAGATTCTTCTCTTTAGTGAGTCTTGAGACTGTGAGCATCACGAACTGCCAACCAAAACGCTCATGGAGGTCGAATGGGACCGAACCTGTGTCGAGTCGAGCCCGGTCTACATATATTGGCAAAATGCTCACTCTCCCCGCGGACAAGTTAAAACGCTTTATGAGTTTGTCAGCAACGGCTGAGCTAACCACTCGCAGACTATCTGCTTCGGCAATAACGCGCTCGGCGATAATCTTCCTAATGCTATTCAAAAAACCGCCGAACCTCTCTGAGAACGGATCAGTATGGAGCTGCACTTCGAGCGGGATGCGTAGAGCCTTCTTCACTTTGAGTCCCGCCCATCCGCATTCAAATGGGTCTTGAGCAGTTATAAGGTCGCAGACTATGCCTCGGCCTATCCGCGCAGCATCTATCGGTCGCAGGAACTTGTTTATTGAGTTGGTTGGATATACCCAGAGATTGTCAGAGAGCTTCGTATTAGAGAGGTTGTGCCCACGGTCTGAGAGCAGCACGACATGGAGCTCATCGACCAGTCCCGCATACTCCTTAAGCCGCGAGGAAACCGCGCTTCCAGGCGTTAGAGCCATCCTGTCACTGCCTATCATTAGGACCTTCACAGGCCGATTATACCTTTATTTTGGGCCTTTTTAAAGCTATAATGGCCCCATGAAAATCATCCTAGCCACACCCATTTACCCGCCCGAGATAGGCGGCCCAGCCACCTATGTGAAGGAGCTCTGCGAGAGGCTACACGGTAAGCACGACATCACTGTGATTGCCTATACCGATGTTCGCGAACCCTTCCCTCATGTAAAGCTCATAGGCGTAAGCAAGCGCCGACCCCTCCCTGTGAGGCTCGTTAAGTTCTTCCTGGCTCTATGGCACGCGTCTCAAGGAGTCGACATGATATATGTGCAAAATGCCATGGCTGCAGGACTGCCGGTATCACTCGTCAGTCTTCTGCGCGGAGTACCGTACGTAGTTAAATTCGTCGGTGACGAGGCTTGGGAGCGCGCTTCTCAGCACAAACTCACAGACAAGCGTCTGGAGGAATTTTTGAAGAAGCCTGAAGCCCCGTTCCGTATCCGCCTCATGATGGCGGTGCAAGGATTCGTCCTCCGACATGCTACTAAAGTAACGACTCCATCAGAATACCTCGGTAAAGCTATAGAGAAAGCCTACCGCATAGATCCGCGCCGAGTTGTCACTAACTACAATGCTGCCGAGGAAACCGAGACACTGCCCTTCGCCCCCAAAACTGTGCCTCACCAGATAGCCGCTACCGCCCGCTTAGTATCCTTCAAGGGCATCGACGGCATTATCCGCGCTACAGCAATACTCAAAAACAAATATAACGATATCCGCTTAGTCATCGCTGGCGAGGGTCCGGATATGGAGAGGCTCCAAGCTCTTGCGAAAGAGCTCAACCTTGAGGAGAACATCTCCTTCCTTGGCAAGATATCGAGGGCCGAGACTTGGCAACTCCGCAAGAACTCCGAGGTCTATGTCTTGAACTCAACATACGAAGGGCTCCCGCACACTGTACTCACTAGTTTCGCAGCCGGCATACCTACAGTAGCAACCAACATTTCCGGCACAAACGAGGCGGTATATGATGGCAAAACAGGCCTCTTGGTAGAGCCAGGCGATGACGAGGGCTTGGCCAAAGCTATATCTAGGATATTCGACGACAAGGCCTTGGGCGAGAGGCTTGTACAAAATGCCACAGAGCTCCTCCATGAGAAATTCTCCTGGGACAAGCACATCGAGAATCTCGAAGCGATATTAAAGTCTGTTCTCCTTAAACCAGTCCACAAAGATTGATACCCCCTTCTCCATACTAGTCTTAGGCTTCCAGCCAAGGACCTTTTTGGCTTTACTGACATCAGCATAAGTGAGCTCGACGCTTGCCTTAGAGCTTGGGCGAGACTTCACCAGAGCCTTCTTGCGAGTGACTTTCTCTATGATACGGAGGAGTTCCTTCAGAGTTATAGGGCTTGAGTTGCCCACATTGACGATTTCATATCCAACATCTGCCTTGAGAGCCCTGTCGACAGCCTCGACGATATCCCCGACATAAGTGAAATCGCGCTTCCTTGTGCCAGTGCCGGACATCTCAATAACCTTGCCGCCCATGATGCTCTCTACCCACTTGTAGAGCACGAGACTCGGTCGAAGACGCGGTCCATAAGCATTGAAGATGCGGAAACAGACTATAGGCAACCCAAAGTTGAAGAAATATGTATACGCGAGTACTTCACCGGCGATCTTCGTGGCGCCATAAGGAGCGAGGGGAAAGTTCAACATATCAGTCTCCTTGAAAGGAGGCTTGGCTGTGTTGCCATAGACTGACGAGGAAGAGAAGAACACCACTTTCTTAACCTTGTGGTCTTTGGCCAGGTCGAAGATGTTCAAAGTCCCGAGGATATTCACGCTCTCATGCTCGGCTGCTTCATGCACGGAGCTTCTTGTGTCGGTCTTGGCGGCCAAGTGGACTACATAATCAGGCTTCTCCTTTTTAAAAATAGCTTCAAGAGCTTTACGGTCGCGTATATCCTTCTTGTAGAACTTGAACTTCTTGCTTGGCAAAAGGAGAGAGAGGTTCTCCTTCTTGTATTTGACAGGGTAGGTCGGATCGAGGTTATCGATGCATACAACTCTCTTCACCTTGGGGTCTCGAAGAAGATGCTCGCACAAGTGCGAGCCAATGAACCCCGCTCCCCCTGTAATGAGTACTGTCTTCATAATCTTGAAAAAATGGCTCAAATACTATACTATAAAGCCGTTATAGAATCAATACTCGACATATTGGGCTACAAGCTGGAGCCGAATCAGCCCCATCTAAGCGACGAGGGGCTCTTACTTATGCGCGACAAACGAGTTCTCATCGGCAGACGGTCGTCAGACAACTTGAGAGTCATCATTAAATTGAGCACCTCTAGAGGAGGAAGAAAGGAAATTGCAGATGAGAAGGCGGCGCAAGACACATTGTCTCAAGCTATTTTCTCCCAAGAGCAAATACTTTTCCCAAAAGAGATTGATTACTGGGAGGATTACAAAGCTGGTGAAAATTATACGATTAGGATTACGGAGTTCATAGAGCAGGAACAAGTCTTCGCGGCGCTGCCTTTGGAGAAGCAGTTCTTCATGATAATGAGAGAGTTCGAGGCCGAGGAGAGCTTCTATGCTAATACCTATGAGCACATCAACGTGGTTAAGAAGGTCTTCCCTGTCACTCATGCCAATGACTACATAGAGAAGTTCGAGAGCTTCGATGTTGGCGAGCGCAAGACTGAAGCCGCCGAGCTCCTCCGCAAGAACAAGGAGCTTATCGAGACGCGCTCTAACTATCTGACTCACACAGACTTCGCTCCATCGAACTTTAGAGTTAAGAATGGGAAGATTTATATGATAGACCTCTCCTCGATGCACTTCGGCAACCGCTATGAGGGCCTGGCTCGCATGCTGAATTATTGCATCATCCACGACCCTGAGCTTGGCCGCTTTATCGTCGAGTATATTAAGACGAACAGGAACGAGGGCGAGTACTTGTGCCTCCGACTTATGAGGATATACAAAGCCGGCTTCCTTATTAACCATTATGCGAAAGCTCTAGGCAAGACCTCGGACAACCTACACAAGCTCACCGAGATACGTCTCAAGCTCTGGCGCACTATCCTTGGTCACCTTATCGACGACTCGCCCGTCGAGAGCTCGCTCATCGATAGCTACAAAGCTGAGAGAGACTCATTGCGCTCAGCAAGCGAGCTTGAGAGGCAAAAGCAATTCAATCTCCTATGACAGACCTAACAAACATAGCCAATATACTGAGCGGCCTCGGCTACATACTAGACGCAGAACAGCCTCATATAGAGGGGGAGAGATTCCTTATGGCTAAGGAGAAGCTCGTCTTAGTTGGCACTCGCCAGAAGGATGGTCTCCGGGTAGCAATTAAGATTAGCAACCGCGAGAGCGGCAAGAAGGACATCCGCGACGAGAAGCGCGCCCGCGACCTCTTGGAGTCCATATCCTTCGCCGATGGAGCACTCCTCTTCCCTAAAGAGATTTTCTGGGGAGAGAAAGATGGATACCTCATATGGGTTATCGAGTTTATCGAGCAGGAGAAGGTCTTCGTGGCTTATACGCTTGAGGAACAGTTCTTCTTTGCTCTCAAGGCCTTTGAGGCGCAAGAGGGCTTCCATGCCACGACTTACGAACATCTCGAGACGGTCAAAAAGATCTTCCCCGTACTCTATGGCCAAGACTACTTCAGAGAATTCAGAGAGTATAAAAAGATAGTGGAGGATGCATCCCTAGACTCTAGCCTTGGAGATACTCTGAGTCGGGCCGAGGAGATGCTTCTTTCTCACAAGAGCGACATAGACGATTATGCGAACTACCTTACTCACACTGACTTTGTCCCGCACAACTTCCGAATTAGGAAAAACCTGGTCTACATCCTCGACTGCGCCCCTGAGTATCGTACGGTCCATTTCGGCAATAAGTATGAGGGATGGGCCAGATTCTTAAACTACATGGTCATACATAACCCGAGCCTCGAGCGCCTCTTGGCTAGGTACATTCGAGACAACCGCGGAATGAAGGACTTTCTCAACTTGCGGCTCATGCGAGCTTATAAGATAGGTTTCCTCCTTAAGTTCTATGCCGAGTCACTCGCAAACACATCGGGTGATTTGCGCACTCTCACCCTAGAACGCATCGACTTTTGGCACGAGATACTCAAATATGTGCTCGATGATAGAGAGATACCCGAAGACTTCGTCGAAAGATATAAGAAGAAGCGAGACGCCCTAAGGAGCGAGGAAGAGAAGAAGCGCCAGCGCGAGTTCGCAGTGGCTTAAAGAGCAGCTCTTAAGGCGCTTAGTATTTCTTGATTATTTGCTGCTATAAGTATTTGGGGGACTTTTGACATTGGATCAAGAGCACCCGACTTCCCCTCAGCCAGACCCCCGGCTTCCTCTAAAATACCGATAGCCGCAATGACATCAATGGTTGTAAGATTCGCGTATATACAAGCCTCAGATCTACCTGCTGCAACAGAACATATATCGAGCCCAGAAGACGCTATACCTCTGACCGAGTGAGAATATTCTAGCAGGAAGCGATACATTTTTGTCCCCCACTCCCATTGCTCCTGATTCCGCCCTGTAGTCAGAAAGATAGTGGACTCTTTCAATTCAGTCTTGTTCGAGACATGGATGGGAATCTGATTAAGAAAAGCTCCTCGACCCCTCTCAAAACTATATAGCTCCTTAGTAATTGGGTTATAGACTGCTCCTACTGAAGCCTTGTCTTTTTCTACATAAGCAATGACGACTGAGAACATGGGAAATCCTCTAACGAAATTCTTCGTTCCGTCTATCGGGTCAATGGCCCAGAAAGAGCCGCTTGAGATATCATCATCAGCCTCTTCAGAGTAAATCTTCTCTCCAGGAAAGCTCTCACCTATCCTCTGAGATATGAACTGGCTTACCTCAATGTCCACATTAGTTACCAGGTCTCTGGGGTCGTTGTTCTTTATTGATATGTCGACATGCTTCTCTCTGGCTTGAAGCACTTTCTCCCCAGCCTCCTTAGCCAAGGCCACCACAAAGTCGTACCTGTTTTGCATGGGGCCACTATAGCACAAGAAAAGGGCGCCACCGTCTGAGGTGGCGCCCTGTTGGAACACGGAGATCAGCGACTGCGGTCTGCCGACGTCGCGACTCGCGTCTTCGGCCGATCATCGAGCAGAAGATCAGCCTTGTACGGCAGCTCCTGCCGCTTCCTCATGAAGAGTTCGAAGGCTTTCGCTCCCTCTTTGGTGTGAAGACCTCCAACCATGTTATTCGTCATCCAAATCAGGTCTTCCTGTGTACGGGCAAGCTCGACCATCTTCGGGTACATGGCGACGTCGAACTCGTTCTGCACTTCACGCAGCGCATGACCTTCCTCACGGAAGCCATTGATGTGACGAGATCCTTCATCGAAGTTCTTCGTCACACTCGCGACGTAGCGATAGCCGCGGATGCGCTGCGCCTTGTCGAAGAACGGCCGGATGGTCCAGCCAAGAATGGTGGCGGCGAAACCAACAATGAATGTGGTGATCATGGAGCCTCCTGGCTCTATTGATTGTCTACCTTAAATCATACACCCAAAATGATACTTTGTCAATAGGAGATTCTAGGCCTCAAACACTCGTCTTTTCATAGTCTCAGCAATCAAATCCCAGTCATACTTCTCACGGACCATGCGTTTGGCGTTCCCTACCAGAGTGTCGCGGAGATTCTCATTATTCATAAGCCTAGTCACCTGCTTGGCTATGCTCTCTGGATTCTCTACCTCGACGAAGAGGCCTGTAGGAGGATGCTCGGGAGTCTTGTCGGGGTCGAAGAGGAAGTCAGGTATGCCTCCCACAGGAGTAGCGAGCACCGGGAGCCCGGCGGCCATAGCCTCTATAAACGAGTTCCCCATCCCCTCGGACAAGGAAGGCCGTATGAAAATATCTGCTGTATGCAAATGATTAGGTATCTCCTTCATATCAACGAAGCCAACGAACTTCACTCGGCCAAGGAGCTTCTCCTCCCTTACCTGTTTGTTGAGTTCACTCATGAGCGGTCCAGAACCAAGGATGTGGAACTTCACATTCTCCGGTAGTAACTTCAGGGCCGATATGACATATCTTATGCCGTTCTTCTCTACCAAACGCGAAGTGGTAATGAGAACGGTGTCTTCATGTTCGATTCTCTGCCCTTCAAATTTTTTAGTATCTACGCCATTCGGCACTACCTCTACCCTGCCCTTGTAGCCCACCTTCCTTGCCCATCCAGCCAAGAAGTGCGAGATGGTCTGGATGACAGAAGCATTGCGGAATCCTCGCGTGAGTAGGGGCTTGAATATGCGTATGCGCAAGCGCTTGAAGACATGCTCGAAGGGGTCACCATCCTGGAGCGTAATAATGTACGGAGTCTTATTACCGAATAGACGAAGAAGCGAGATGGGGAAGGTCATATTGGTCATGATGGCCCAATACTTGGCATACCTCTTGTCTTTGCCTAGGCGCCAGGCCTTCCAAGCGGCTCGAGGCACAAAAAAGATTTTGTTTATATACGATGAGCCAGAACCAACACGGTAAACATTTACATTGCCCATGCGTTCAAACGGCTTATGTGTAGCGTCAAGCCTCATCGTCACCATGTCGAACTCATACTCGAGCAGCCTATCTGTAATCTCCTTCACCGCCACCTCCGCCCCGCCAACCAGCGGGTAATAAGTAAGCGAAAATATTAAAATTTTCTTGCTAGCCATTGAGTATCGCCTTCAACTCTTCGGGAGTTGGCTCTTTCTTCTTGTACTGTGGATTGTCCTGGGTAGCCTTTGGCGGAGCAGGAGGTTGACTCGGCGAAACTTTAGCTATATTAGCCAGAGCGCTCTTGAGATCACTCACATTCTTCTGTGAAGCAGGACGCTGGTTGTTCGAGCTCTCCTTTAACTTGTCGAGTGATATGGACTTGATAGGTGTGAATCCTGCGTCATCCTGAGGTATGTCTGGCTTTGGCACCGGTCTAGGCGCAGATGGTGGTGGAGATACTTGAGCAACTGGACGAGGCGCGTAGGCGGGCTTCGGAGTATACGCTCTCTCAGTTTGCCTTCTCGGTTCCACGCGGCGCTCAGGTTCATATCTCCTCTTTGGGAAAGGGTCACTCGGCATCGGAGCTTTGGTTGCGGTCTTGCCCTGGTCATGCCAATCCTGTATCACCTTCTCGACCTCGGCCTTTGGGTGAGCATAGGTCCTGCGCGACTGGCGGATAATCTCGTCGACATGCGAGGCCTCAGCAGGCTTAATAGGCGGTAGTGTCGTAGCGGAGAAGGGCTGCGACGTCACATCGTCTATCATGAGCTTCAAGCATATCTGACGAAGACCTAGGTTCACCAAGTCCTCGGCAGTAAATACCGGAGCAAACTCCTTCTCGAGCACCTCAGCATCATAAGCACCGACGCGGAAGGTTATCATAGTGCCCACGTTGCCGAAGACGGCATCGCGCACCTCCTCCTCCATCTGCTCGATGTACTGGTGGGCCATGGTGAGGTTCAACTTATATTTGCGAGCCTCGGATAGGATATCGGCGAAGGACTTGTCGGCGAAGGACTGGAACTCATCCACATGGAGATAAAGGTTGGGTAGCTTCTGCAAGACCTCCTTCGGCTCGTCGGCGCGGCTCATGGCTGCGAGATAAATCTTCGTGATAAGCATCGAGCCCAAGAGTCTGGCATTACCCTCGCCGACACGGCCCTTGGAGAGGTTCACTATCATGATCTTCTGCGTATCCATAATCTGTCGCAAGTCGAAAGAGGACTTGGGTTGGCCGATGATATTACGTATAAGAGGATTGCCGGCGAACTGGCCTATCTTGTTTTGTATAGCTGGGGTAGCTTCCTGAGCGTATTTGTCGGTGTATTTGGCATACTCCTCAGTCCAGAAGCTCTTAACCGAGACGTCCGTAACATTGTCGACCACCTTGAGGCGGAACTCCTTGTCCGTATACATGCGGTTCACCGCGAGGAGTGTTGCGCCTGGGTACTCGAGGAGAGCGAGGAGGGTGTTCTGCAAGATGTAGGCCATGCGGGCTGACCAGGCGTCCTCCCAGATCTTCTCGAAGACGGACATGAGGCCATTCACCACAAGGTGCCTTTTGTCTGCACCGACATCCTCCATGATGTTGAAGGCTATAGGGTTGTCCATGTCGAAGGGCGCGAAGTAGATGACATCTTTAATACGGCTCTCGGGTACATACTCAAGGAGCTTCTCGGCGGTGCCGCCGTGCGGGTCGATGAAGACGATACCTTCCCCGCTCTGGATGTCCTGGATAGCCATGTTCTCAAGAAGCGTGGACTTACCCATACCGGTCTTACCAATGACATAGACGTGCTTGGAGCGGTCCCTGGCCTTGATGCCAAAGGATACGTGCTTATTACGGGAGTCAGTCTCGCCGAAGTATGTAATCTTCTCCGGATTGTACATTTGCCTTATTTTACAACAAAATCAGCGAAGAGTCAGTTCGGTAAGTAGGCTTTTTGCGTATATTTGTTCGAGGCGTCCCAGGAGAGCCAGGAGGTGAGCCCTACGTCGTATGTGGCGCGCATCTGAGCTTGTACCTCAGGCACACCATAAGCGACTCCTAAGAGCTTGAAGTCTTGTATCCAAGGGCGGAGCTTAGAGGGAGTAGATGAGGCAATGCCCATGATGGCGTTGAGAGCCTGTTCCTTCCTCACTCCGCTTGCCATGGAGTACTGGATGATCTCGTATGGATGCTCAGCCGGGCTCGCATAACCGTCAGCCCCCGAGGCAAAGTGTGATGGATATACCATGGGGTCAATATAGTCGAAGTATGGCAAGGCCTTCTCCAAGACTTGGCCTATGCCCATATCATCATTAACTAAGGTCGAGAGGCCGAAGAGGTCTGCGGAAGTCTTCATACCCGAGCCCAGCAAGTGGTCATGGAGGTAGGAGAAGAAGCTCTCAAGCATCTCGGACTTGGTTGAGCTCGCAACGGTCCATGTATAAGAAGCGTCCTTCATATTGCCGTCAGACGGATAGCGCACGTAGTCGAAGTTTATCTCATCAAAGCCGAGACCATAGCTCCTCTTAGCAAGCTCCACTATATAGTCCCAGTAAGGCCTTGCGCCGACGTCGATGAAGGCGAGCCCCTTATGGTCGTGCCACACTCCCCCGCTCTTAGACTGCACGGCTAGGTCTGGATGAAGCTTCGCATATGAAGGGTCCTGGAAGACAGTTACGCGGCCAATAGCATAGATGCCGCTCTTGTGGAGCTCGCCTATGTACTCTTTCAAATCTCTGACGTAGCAGTTGGCGCCCGGCTCGAAGGATATAGAACCTGAATAGTCTTTGACATCAATAACGATGGAGTTCAACTCCGTCTCCTCGACGAATTTCTTCAAGCTCTCGCGCCATGACGGAGTGGCGGCCACGCAGGCTGTCATATATATAGCCTTGGTCGGCTCAGGCGTGGGCACATGGGTGACGACGAAGGTCGCGGCGCTAGTCGTGGCTACTGGCGAAGCTATGAGCGTCTCAGCCGAGGACTCGTAGCTCTTCTTCAAGACGAGAGGCAGGACGAAAATTATGAGACAGCCGAAGAGGACCGCCGAAGCCGCCCAGGAAAAAGTCTTCTTACTGGAGCGGGGCTTCTTCATTTGTGGTATTAAGGCTCGGTTCCTCCATGGGCATATCGGGGCGTGTCTTGGCTCGTCTGGTAGCTAGGCGCCTCTCGGCCTTGACCTTCAAGGACAGGCGCTTGTCGATAGCTATGAGCACAGAGAGACAGACAATGCCTAAGCCTCCAACTATCTCGAAGAAGGATTCCCAAGCGTGCGGGAAGCCGAGCACAGGCAAGAGAGCGATGAAAAGTCCTATGGCAAGTATGATTCTACTCTTTGGCATGGTGTTCTTTGCTCCGAGTATTATACACGATGAAGAAGACTACTACACCGATAATAAATGTGGAGAAGAGAAGATGTTGCGCCGACTGGATGGCTGCTATGACCGCGGCGACGCGAGTATGGAAAATGTACCCAATGAAGGCGTAGAAGGGTCCATAGGCCAGGGCTGATATAAGCGTATATAGAGTGAATTTCTTCCAAGGCATCTGGGTCACCCCAGCAATAATCGGGTTCATGAAGCGCCAGCCAGGGATAAAGTGCGAGAAGAATACGAGAGCGAAGAGGTGCCTCTCTTCAGCTCGCTCATATCTGCCACGGAGGGCATGGCTTGCCCCCTTGGAGAACTTCATAGCAAGCTCGCTCCCAGAGAGGGAGAGAGTGTACATGATGAGGTCAACGAAGACGGTGGTGAAAATGCCCACAGCGAGCACTGCCCAGATCTTCACCTTGCCTAGCGCTGACAGGTAGCCCAAGAGGATGAGTACGACGGACTCGGGCACTGGCACCACATGTCCGCTCGACAGGAGCACCAGGAACATCTTCCAGTAAGTGAGGTGGCTTAGGAACTCGAGATTATGGGCGAAGGAGGTTAAGTGCATTTATTTACCGTATATGCCCTCAAGTATATCTGCATCCTTGCCGCTATCACGGAGCAGGGCGTTGTTCTTGTCGCGGATAGACTCAAGCACCTTTAGGCCTACTTCGTCCTGAACATGCTCTTTGTGGAACTGGAGAAGAGCCTCAAAGTCCTTGGGGAAGCAATGTCCGCCCGCCCCGCGCCCTGTCGAGCGCTCTGAGGTATGCACAGGCTGCATGTGAGAGGTACCAATGCGAGAGTCGTGGGAAACGGCCTCGCTCACCTTGGCCCAGTCTGCGTCAATTTTCTCAGCAATGTCATACATAAGATTCATGAATATGACTTTAGTGTAGAGGAAGTTGTTGCCAATATACTTAACCAGCTCAGACTCTTTGGATAGAAGAACTTTCTCATACGGAGCCTTGGGCAAAACGCTTAGTACGAGCTCGGCCTTCTGCCTCAACTCCTCTGTGTCCCTTGGCACGCCAATGATGTTCCTCTCTGGATGCTTAGTGTCCTCCTTGGCAGTCTTCGCTACCAAGAACTCTGGGGAATGCAGTACGAATATATCTGGGTTCTCTGCTTGTAGGAGCTCGGTAGTGCCGGGAAGGATAGTGGACTTGATGACGACAATCTTGTCCTTGCCCACGAGCTTGATTTCATTTCTAAGTATCGAGAAGTCGAACCCCTCTGGCCTAGTTGGAGTTGGTACCGCCACGAAGACGATATCCGCCTCCTTAACCCTATCCTTATTGCCCACATACTCAGGCTCAAGAGCGTAGCGGATAGTGTCATATCCTCGCTCAGTGAAATCATCGGCCAAATTCTTGCCGACGAAACCCTGTCCGATGAATCCTATGGTCAGTTTACTCATTAGTTCGGTTATTGTATCATGCAGGCAACGCGCGTGTAGCTCAGCTGGTAGAGCAATCGACTGATACTCGGTAGGTCCCAGGTTCGACCCCTGGCACGCGCACCAAATGGAAATGCCAGCTCCTGACTGAGAGCTGGCATTTTGCGCGAGGCGCGGCTAGCGGAAGAAGTACGTCGCGATCTGGGGCCCAAAGATGATGCTGAGCCCCACGAGGACAGCGATGCCAACGCCAAGCCAGATGTTCCTGGTCGACTTCTGTTCGACGATCGTCTTGTGCGGTGCAGGATGCACGGCAGCCTGCTGCCACCGCGCCTTGCTTGGACGATTCCGCTCAGATCTGCCATCAATTGTTCCCAAGTTCCCCTCCTAGGGACGAGTTCTAGCCCCAATCTACGCTTCTCTATATTTTTTGCAAACGAAAAGGCCCTGTATCGAAACACAGAGCCTTGACCAAAATAACTGGTCAAACGCAAAGCATTGCGCAGCCGCCGCCGAAGAACCAGCGAGCGGCGAAGAACAGGAGAATCAGGAGGATACTAGTCCCTATTGCGAGTATGGGAGGACTCGTCCAAATGGTCCGCCCCCACGGGTTACTGCGAGGTCCTGGACCGCCGATAGTTCCGCCTGCCATGTGCCCTCCAAAGAGTAGGAAGCATTCATAATCTAAACTCACCCTACTCTTCCCCCAACTTTTTGCAAATGAAAAAGGGCGGGAGTTTTTTGACTCCCGCCCTCGTAACCCCGTGCGATACCCTACTTGGCGTAATCGCACTCCATGAACGACTTGCACGGCCCAGGCGTCATCCCGTCAGGGTAGACCTCCGAGAAGCCGATGAAGCCCGGACTGACAGCCGGCCAGTTCGGCGCGTTGTCGGGTCCGTGAATGTGCAGGTAGATCCAGAGCGTCTTGTCGGTCGAGTTGTGACGGACCGTGAAGGAGCTGTGGCGTCCATCTGCGTACCGGACGTACAGGCGGAACTTCGCCATTCGCCGACTCGGCGCCTTGATCAAGAGGTGAGAGTTTGAGGATTCGCTCTCGACATCTCCGAACGTACCGCGTGCGCACTCTCCGAGAGTGTCGCAGATACTCACTCGAGCATTGGCGAAGGCCTGGTTCCCGGTGTAGACCAGAAACGAATCAGGACTCACCGGACGGACCACCACGCCCTTCACGACGGGAACCGTCGCCTTCGGCGCATCCTTCTGGTCTGCCTTCTGGCTCGGCGCGCAGGCCACAAGGGCAAGCAACGCCAGGATGTTCATCCTCATTGGAAATCCCTTGAATCTGGTTGACGATATGCAATCTCTTCTTCTATTATATCATATATAAGTATACTGTCAAGTACCAATTATAAGGCTCAACGGCAACACAAAAGCCCCTTGCGGGGCTTTTGCTATCGTACTCTATTTTGTTCCGTTCACTCAGTGCTTTCCTGAGAGTCATATGCATTTTAGGACTTTGTCATAATTGTCCATCATCCCTCCAGCTTGCGCTGGTCGGGACGATATCGACTCTGTAACCTTCGCATTAGCGAAAGATTTTCTAATTGAATTACTCCACGAGCAGCTTCCGCTACCCGTGCCTTGTTACGACTTACTCCCTGTCGATGAGCTTACCGTGGGCCCGCTTGCGCGAGACTTCGGGTACTCCCATCTCCCTTGAGTTGACGGGCG
>JAIFWP010000001.1 GCA_019661785.1 Candidatus Parcubacteria bacterium
CAACCACGAACTTCGCCATATCTGGCGTTACATCAAAAATCCTCTACGCTTTCCCAGACGGAGATGTTGGAGCGCTCACTGTCGGTACGGGGCTCACTCTCACAAATGGCACTCTCACGAACACTTCGGCTCTCACATTCCAGTATCCGTTCAACATCGCCACGAACGGTACAACCACCCTCACGAACTTCTTCGGCGGCTTAGGAGCTTCTGCTTCCTCCACTATTGGTGGTGGCACCACTGGCACAGGCCTTACCATTGCTGGCGGTGCAACCACTACTGATTTCCTCGCTCTTGGTTCAACCACATTGCAGAACTTTACTGGCAAGAACGCCACCACGACTTCAGCTACAACCACGAACTTTGCCACAACCAACTTCTGCCTAAGCGGGGATTGCAGGACTTCCTTCCCAGCTGCTCTCACATTTGCATATCCTTTCACTAACTTTGCTGACTTTGGTGTCCACAATGCCACTACCTCTCTCATCGGCTTTAGGAACGGCCTATATTCGCTAGCTTCAACCACTATCGGAGCTAACACTGCCGGCTCAGGTCTGACGATAAATGGTGGCGCAACAACGACTGGACAATTCCTAGCTCTTGGCTCGACAACTCTGCAAGCCTTCACGGCAAATCAAGCCACTACAAGCGAGGCAACTACTTCGAACCTCTTCGTCTCTAACCGCGCTTCGACCACAGAACTCCGAGCCAACTCTGCAATTATCGGTACTCTCACTACAGGCACGCTCTCTCTGACGAATCTCTTGGTCAATGGCTCAACGACTCTGCAACTCTTTACCGCGACTGCCGGCACGACCACTTCGGCTACATCTACTAACCTATACACAACAGACCTCCTCTCCATAGGCTCAACTACCTTGCAGAAGCTCTTCTCACAGTCGGCAACATCTGTGAATGAATACACAACTAACCTAAACATTTCTGGCTCCACCACTCTCCAGAACTTTACCGGCAAAAACGCCACCACTAGCCAGGCTACGACCACAAACTTAGCTATCACTGGCATCACATCGAAGATTCTAAAGACTCAAGCTGACGGCTCGGTGGTTGGTGCTACGGCTGGTACGGATTATCTGGCTTCCATGACCTTCGCATATCCGTTCACTTCCTTCGCTGACTTTGGTGTCCACAATGCCACCACTTCACTCATAGGCTTTAGGAACGGCCTATATTCGCTAGCTTCAACCACTATCGGAGCTAACACTACCGGCTCTGGCCTCACTATCAATGGCGGCGCCACATCCACAGGAGACTTCCTACATCTCGGTTCCACTACCCTCCAGAACTTCACCGCCAAAAACGCCACAACAACCCAAGCTACAACTACTAACTTGGCTATCACAGGTGTGACATCAAAGATTCTAAAGACTCAAGCCGATGGCTCGGTAGTTGGAGCTACGGCGGGTACTGATTATTTGACCTCGGTGACCTTCGCCTTCCCATTCACCACCACCTCGGCCTTTGGTGGAACAGCTAATGCCACGAGCACGGCTATCGCTCTTACCGGAGGTTTTCTCTCCACAGCCTCCACAACTATCGGCGCCGGCACGGCTGGCACTGGCCTAACTATCAATGGCGGCGCTACATCCACAGGAGACTTCCTACATCTCGGTTCAACGACTCTGCAGAACTTTACCGCTAAGACCTCTACCACCACATCGGCTACAACTACTAACCTTGCTATCACAGGCATTACCTCTAAGCTCCTTAAGACTCAAGCTGACGGCTCGGTGGTCGGAGCTACAGCTGGCACGGATTATCTGACCTCGGTCACTTTTGCCTTCCCATTCACCACTCTAGGCACGGGTGAGAATGCCACCACGACCACATTGTCTCTGCAGAATGGCCTACTCTCCCTTGCCTCATCGACTATTGGTGGCAATACCACAGGCACTGGTCTTACCATCCGTGGCGGAGCTACCACTACCGACCTCCTGGCTCTCGGCTCAACCACTCTCCAGAACTTCACCGCCAAAAACGCCACAACAACCCAAGCTACAACCACGAACTTCGCCATATCTGGCGTTACATCAAAAATCCTCTACGCTTTCCCAGACGGAGATGTTGGAGCGCTCACTGTCGGTACGGGGCTCATTCTTGGCTCTTGGCTCCACCACACTTCAGAAGTTCACGGCGACTCAAGGCACCACAACCTCTGCTACATCGACGAACCTCTATACCACTGACTTCGTGTCGATTGGTTCTACCACTCTCCAAAAAGTCTTTGCTCAGTCTGCAACTGCCACTAACCTGTATACAGGTAACCTCTTGGTTACAGCCTCCTCTTCCTTCCAAGCTCTCTTCTCTACTTCTGCAACTGCTACAAATCTCTACTACACCAATTTGCTTGCAAACGGCTCCACCACTCTCCAAAACTTCACCGCGCAGACTTCCACTACCACCTCAGCAACTACAACTAACTTTGCCACGACGGCTCTCTGCTTGTCCGGCGACTGCCGCACCGCTTGGCCTTCAGCATCCGCAGGCTCGTTTGCCTTCCCATTCACCACTCTAGGCACAGGTGAGAACGCCACCACAACTACTTTGTCTCTACAAAGCGGACTTCTAGCCTTCGCCTCCTCCACCATTGGTGGCAATACGACAGGCACAGGTCTCACCATCCGTGGTGGAGCTACCACTACCGACCTCCTAGCTCTTGGCTCAACCACGCTGCAGAAGTTCACTGCAACTGCCGGCACTACAACGTCTGCTACCTCAACAAACTTATATACCACCGACTTCGTATCTATCGGCTCTACCACTCTGCAGAAGTTCTTTTCGCAAAGCGGCACTACCACTAATGCGACCTCAACCACTTTCTCCACTGGCACTCTATGTCTCGCAGGCGACTGCCGCACCGCTTGGCCAACAGCCGCTGCAGGTTCCTTCGCCTTCCCATTCACCACTCTCGGCACTGGTGAGAACGCTACGACCACCACTCTGTCTTTGCAGAACGGCCTACTCTCCCTTGCCTCATCGACTATTGGTGGAAATACCACAGGCACTGGTCTTACCATCCGTGGCGGAGCTACGACAACTGATCTCCTAGCTCTTGGCTCAACCACGCTGCAGAAGTTCACTGCAACTGCTGGTACGACTACCTCAGCTACATCTACCAATCTCTACACTACTGACTTCGTGTCGATTGGTTCTACTACACTACAAAGGCTCTTTGCACAGTTTGCCACTACGACGAACCTCTATGTCTCAGGCTCGAGTACACTTCAAAACTTCACTGCTTTAAATGCTACAACTAGCCAAGCCACAACGACGAATCTCTCAACCGGCACTCTATGTCTCGCAGGCGACTGCCGTACTGCGTGGCCTTCAGCCGCTGCAGGCTCGTTTGCTTTCCCATTCACCAACTTCGCGGACTTCGGCGCACACAACGCCACCACTTCGCTCATTGGCCTCAGAGCCGGATTCTACTCTTTGGCATCATCTACCATCGGCAATAACACTGCCGGCTCAGGTCTAACTATTAATGGGGGAGCAACTACCACTGGCGACTTCCTCCATATTGGTTCAACCACTTTGCAGAACTTCACGGGTGTTAATTCTACGACGACAAACGCTACTACTACAGGAGTCATGCATGTTGGTAGATTACAATTCGCTGATACAGGCGGCAATGGACTGGTATGGACCATAGCCGAGGACTCTAGTAATAACTTAGTCATTGACTACGGAGTTGGTACGGACGTGCGTATCACCAAGAACTTTTATGTGAACGGTTCCACCACTCTGCAGTCTTTATATGCGACCTCTCTCAACATCGCCAGCACGAGTGCCAATAACCTTGGGCTCATAAACATAAACACCGCGCAGACCTTAAAGAAGAACATCCTCTGGATTGGCGGCGCGGCAGCTGATGCCACAACCACAATGGTGATAACTAACAACGGCGCTGTAGGCTTTGCCACGACCACACCTACGGCTCAATTCTCTATACATACAGCATCCTCCTCACCTACGAACGGCTCAAGACAGTTCATATTCTCTATAGGTTCCTCGTCTCCTAAGCAGTCGAACGGTTTCCAGGGCTCGCCGGTGACTCTATACGCTATCGATACCTCTGGTCGCGTGTATGCCTCGTCTAGCAGACCCACTCTAACTACTTGTGGTTCTGGAGCCATCATAGTAGGCACAGACTCGGCGGGCCGCGTAACCATCGGTTCCACAGCGGGAGCATGCCTCATTACCTTCACTCGTACATGGGGGAATGCACCATACTGCGTAGTCACTAACGACGGGTATGCGGCAGCTACACCAGCGTGGATTAGCTTGTGGGCTAGCACCACGGCCACAACGCTTGGCATAGGAGGTATCGCCACAGGAACAACCCAATCGACGGTGAACATATCGGGCATAAGGTTCCATTACTACTGCCAAGGCGATTATGAATAGTGATATGATTACCCAAATGTCCAAGAGGAAGCTCATACTGGCCTTAACCATCCTCCCAGTCTTTGCCTTGGCTCAGACTGAAGCTACGGACGCTCCTGCCACGAGCACTCCCATAGAGATACCCGTGAGTGAGAGTTCATCTGCTCCAGCCAGCACCTCGTCGCCACAGGAAGGGGATACGAGTCAGGAGACTTTGCCTTCCGACATGCTCGAGAACGGAGCCAACCCGCAGAGTGACACTTCCGCCACTACGACTGTCTCAGCACCTGAGGTTGCAGCACCTACCGCGACTACGACCGATATCATAAATGTAATTGAGCCCGACCTTGAGGAAGTGGCCGAGGTGCCAGTCGAGGACCTCATTCCGAGGAAGGAGTACACCTTTGAGCTTACTGGCGAGAGCATCGCTGCCAAGGAGACTCCCGAATGGAGCCAGACTCCAGAGGAAAAAGCCGTGGAGAGAGCGGAGGCAAGTACTAGCCCAAGCTCTAGCGTGACGGCCATCCCCTCTATAGACTCAGAGAGCGCGCCAAATACCTTGAATGTCTCTGGCGCCTGCGATGACCCATACTTCGTAGTTCTCTTATACAAGAACGAGGCTGACTACGACCAGAGCCCTTCCTCATATATCTTCAACCGAGCGTATCCATGCTTGCAGGGTCAGTATTCTTACTCCATATCCGAACTCCCATTCAACATGCAGTCGGGGACTTTCTATCTGCTCATAGCAGGACAGGGATTCAAGGGCCCTTGGAAACCTATAAGCGCTCTCATCCCAGTAGGTATTACAGTGACAACCATATTCCCAGAAGCCTCAACCTCAAATGAATCAACTCCATAACCCGCAGAAACTCCTCCAAGCCGCTGTGCTTATCCTAGTAATTTTCCTGCTTGGTTCTCTATATATAGTATGGCGAGGGGCTCATGACTTGCCGGGAGGGTTAAATGGCAAGTGGCAAGCTGTTTTCCTTACGGATGGCCAAGCCTACTTCGGCAAGCTTTCAAGCGAGAACTCTCGCTATGTATCTCTTGAGGATGTCTACTATCTGAAGCTAGCTACAGATGTCAAAGAGGCCAAGAACTTGAATCTCATAAGACTTGGCGGCGAGGCCCACGGTCCGGAGAATCAAATGTTTATTGCAAAGGACCAAATCCTCTTCATCGAGAACTTAAAGCCGACCTCAACCGTGGTCGAAGCCATAGAGAAGAATAATAAATAGCATGACAAGTAGTTTTGAGAGAGTATCGAAGAAGCATCTCTTACAACTCAACGTTTGTCTCGTAGTAGCGCTTGTCGCGCTAGCAGTCCATGCTCATGGCTTAAAGACCAAAGACATGGTCAAGCTGAGCCGGGATACTAGCGGGCATTATAAGTTTACGAGCCCAATACTCGATTGCGAGAATGCGCAAATGGAACCATCTTCCATTATCTCTGAGAGCGTGGAGGACAAGATAAGTGACCTGTCGACTCAGTATGGCCTATCCTTCTACTCTGTGTACTATCGTGATCTCTACAATGGCCAATGGATAGGTGTGAATGAGAAGGAGCTCTTCGCGAGTGCGAGCTTGGTGAAGATGCCTATCCTCATGTCTCTATATAAGATGTCTGAAACGTACCCAGATATTTTCGATAAGAGAGTAACTGTTTTTCCAGCAGATGTATCGACCACTGTGACCCCGTACATAACCACGGATAGGAAGACCGATGTTGGCTCCACATATAGTATGCGCGATCTCTCCGAGAGGATGATAGAGGATTCCGATAATACTGCGACGAGTGCACTCTTGCGGAATGTGGATACCAGCTATAGGTCTGGAGTCTACGAGGCTATCGGTGTTGCCTTCAAGGACTCAGACGACGAGCTTATGATAAGCGTCAAGGATTATGCGGGCTTCTTCCGTGTCCTATTCAATGCCACTTATCTGAGTCGCGAGGATTCTGAGGATGCTCTCGGGGTACTTACTAAGAGCAAATTCGACAAAGGTCTCGTGGCCGGAGTGCCTGCCGGGGTCGCCGTCGCGCACAAGTTTGGTGAGCGCTCTATATATTGGAATGGGATGCTCTCCAGCCGGCAGCTCCATGACTGCGGCATTGTCTACTACCCAGGCAAGCCATACATAATGTGCATCATGACGAGAGGTATGGACTTTACAAAGCAGGAGGGATTTATCAGGGATGTATCCAAGCTCTTCTACGAAGAGGTGGATGGCTCGGGCGTGTTATAATCAGCATATATGAAGGAGAAGCTCACGAACCCACTTATTTTAGCCGGTATTATCGTGGCCGGTCTCATAGTGGTCAAACTCGCCACCGGTTGGCCGGGTAGCAATACGGAGAGCATTAACCCTGACGCAGAGATGGCCAAGGTCATAGCTGAGATAAGTAACTTTATGATTCTGCCAGACGAGTCGCCTGTCATGATAACCATACAGGACACGCGAGCGCTCCAAGGCCAACCCTTCTTCAAGAACGCGCTCCGCGGGGACGACATTATTGTCTTCCAGCAAGCGAGCAAGGCCATACTCTGGAGGCCTTCTACGCACAAGATTGTTGAGGCATCTATCATAAACATTTCTCCAGCTCCAGTGTCGACCTCGACTCCTTAACAATACGCATGCGATATTCCAGAAATTCCTGGATCTTAAGTCTCGTGCTCATGATTTCCGCCTGGGGCGTTGCTCATGCGCAAAGCTCCTCTTCGAGCAATTTCCAGATGCTCGCGCCTACTATAGCGCCGGGAGGATATTCGACATCATCTAGCTTCTCTATATATAGCAGCATCTCGCCGAACGCCGTCGGCGCATCAGCTGGGACTTTGTATGAAATATTCAGCGACTTCCCATATTACCCATTTGTCTCTACTCCAGTAGTATCAGCAACGCCGGGGAATGCCAAAGTCACTCTCAACTGGACAGCGGCCAACACTGCGCTCGGCTGGTCTGTCGGAGCCTACTCAGTGGGCCAAGCCTCGGCAAGCGGCGGCACATACGACTTCACGAACGTCGGCAACGTGCTGACTTCGGACAGGACAGGACTTACTAATGGCGCTACGTACTACTTCATCGTTAGAGTCTTGGACAATTTAGGCAATACCATAGCTACATCTACCGAAGTGAGTGCTATGCCTGTGTCTAGTGGTGGAGGTGGTGGGGGCGGAGGAGGTGGTGGAGGCGGGGGAGGTGGAGGCGCTGGTCCGGGTCCCGGTACAAATACATACGGCAGCGGAAGCGTTGTATTTTCCGGACGTGCGTATCCGAGGTCTAGTATTACCATACTAAAGGATGCTCAGGTGGTGAGCACGACCTTAGCGGATGCCAATGCCGACTTCCAGGTGACCCTAAACGGCCTCTCGAGCGGGAACTTCTTCTTCTCCCTATATAGCGAGGACGATAAGGGCAACAGGTCGAGCTTGATTACCTTCCCAGTGAGCGTGACTGCTAACTCAACGACGAACATTGGGGGCATCTTCATGGCTCCGACCATTGCAGTCGACAAGTCTCAGGTGAAGCGAGGAGATAACCTGGCCATATTTGGCCAGACAGCAAAGGTGAGCAACGTGACTATCCAAGTTAACTCTGACCAAGCCTACTTCGCCAATACAAAGTCGGATACTGCAGGAGTCTATTTATACAACTTCGACACTGCGCCTCTCGAGTACGGCGACCACTCTACCAAGTCTAAGACGGCGGTGAATGGCGAGATAAGCTCCTACAGCGCGGCGGCTGCCTTCAAGGTTGGTGATACCAATATTGTGCTCGCGCCAATCACCAAGAAGGTTACTAAGGGTGACCAGAACGGTGACGGCCGCGTGAACTTGGTCGACTACTCTGTCGTGGCCTATTGGTATAAGAGAGCTAATCCTCCTAAGACTCCTGACCTAAACGGCGACGGCGTAGTGAACCTTATAGACTTCTCGATACTCGCTTATTACTGGACAGGATGATGAAGAGGCTTATCATTACAGCTCTGTTTCTTGTCCCGGCGCTATCATCGGCCGCTTCGGTCTCTGTCGTTCTCGATACAATGCACCAGTCGGTGAATACCCTTGAGGCCACTATTCGATATCCGCAAGGTGTGAGCATAGACAGAGTTGAGGACGGCGATTCGGTCCTTCTCATATGGGTAAAGCCTCCTGTCATAGATAATATTGCGCACACAGTTACCTTTACAGGCCTTACGCCAGGAGGGTTCGAAGGGGTGCGGCCGGTACTGAGCCTCACTGGCGACTTCAAAGAGAGTGATGTGTCGGCCTTTTCAGCAAGCGGAGTGACGGCGCTTCTAAACGATGGTAAGGGCACCCCCGCTAAAGTGAAGCTCACTCTAGTCCCGGGAGTGGTGGTGGCAGACACCGAGTCTCCGGAACCATTCACTCCGGTTTTTGCAGAGAGTGTAGACATTTTTGGCGGGGAGAGGTTCATCTCCTTCCTCACTCAAGACAAGCAGACTGGCGTAGAACGCTACGAATACGCAGCTACGCGCTTCTTAAACCCAGGAAGCACTGACTGGCAGAGTGCTGAGAGCCCGTATATTGTGCCTCAGAGTGATTACTCGAAGACTCTATATATAAGAGCAGTCGACAGAGCGGGTAACTCGCGGATATCCTCAATAGCAGGTCCCACTCGCACACGCTCGCGTCTAGAGTGGGGTATACTATTTGTATTAATAGCATGCGTTCTTTATTTCAGAAGGCGTTTCTTCTAAGTTTGTTTGCACTGCCATTTGCCGCGCAGGCAAACACACTCGGACTCTCTCCCGACTCGGGCTCATACACTGTGGGCAAGACCTTCCCGGTGAATGTTTATGTGACCTCTACTGCTCAGGCGGTGAATGCTGTCTCTGGAACACTCTCCTTTCCCACCGACAAGCTCCAAGTAGTCTCGGTGTCTAAGGCTAGCTCGATACTGACTCTGTGGGTGAGCGAGCCGACCTTCTCAAACGTGAGCGGGAGCATTTCCTTTGAGGGAGTGGTGCCGAATCCTGGCTTCCAAGGTTCGGCCGGACGACTTATCACAGTCAACTTCAAGGTCATCGGCTCCGGCGCAGCTGCGGTCAAGTGGACTAGCGGCTCGGAGCTAGCAAACGACGGCAGCGGCACCAACATCTTGCGCACATCGAACAACGCTGCCTTTACCCTTGGCGGTGTATCTGCTCCTGTCGTTATCCCGACCGAGTCGGCTCCAGAGCAGTCTAGCGGCGGTCTCAAGGTAACTTCAGATAACTTCCCAGATTCGAGGAAGTGGTATGCCGTAGACAATGGCACCTTCCGCTGGCAGGTCGGAGACGGAGTGAGTGCTGTGCGAGTGCTCGTCGGCAAACAGCCAAACTCTATTCCTACAGTAGTCTACGACCCTCCTATAGACTCCAAAAAGATTGATAATCTTGAAGACGGCGTATGGTACTTCCATCTCCAAGCGAAGGATGACAACGGCTGGGGCACTGTCACTCATTACCAATTCCGCGTAGACACAACTCCTCCCGAGAGCATGAGCCTCAAGGCGAAGACCTCAAGCGATGCAACTGACCCTCGTCCAAAGTTCGTCGTGAGCGCCTCAGACTCTATCTCTGGCATTGACCATTACACCTTCCAGCTCGACGATGCCTCTCCGGTGACTTGGCGTGACGATGGCAGCGGCGTCTGGCAGCCTGCGGCAGTCAAACCTGGCGACCACACTCTCCTTGCCAAGGCTTATGACGAGGCGGGCAACTCGGCCCCAGCCTCAGTCGACTTCCATATTGAACCTATTGAGGGAGTGAAGATAACCTACTTCACCGAGAAAGTCTCTGAAGGAGGCTCGGTAGTGGTGCGCGGTACGGCCAAGCCGAACATGAAGGTCAAACTCACCCTGTCGAAGAGCGGTATCCTTGCAAGCGACGAGAGCCAGTCACAGACGGTGGATGCAGATGACTATGGAGCTTGGAGCGCGGCCCTCGCTACAGCCAAGCTAACGAATGGAGCCTACAATCTCACAGCAGTATCTGTCGACAGTCGAGGCGCGCAAAGCCTCCCTACTGCCGGGAAGACTGTCATCATCGGTTCGGGCTGGCTATCAAACGTGGGCGGGACGATACTCAAGTTCCTCGCTGTAGCGGTGCCGTCAGTGGCTCTGCTCATCGCTCTCATACTTCTCTTCATCCACGGTTTCCACAGAGTGAAGATGACAAATAAGAAATTCGCTAGCGAGCTGCACAACGTCGAGCGCTTGGTGGACAAATCCTTCGTCCTTCTCAAGGAAGATGTGGAAGATAGCATCCGCCTCCTTGAACGCACCAAGTCTAGGAGGAGGCTCACTGACGAAGAGGAGGCTATAATAGAGAGGCTCCGCGATAACCTCCGCGATGCTGAGAAGGTCATCCACGGCGAGGTGCGCAAGATCGAGAGAGAGCTCTGATATGAATCCCAATATGAATCCACAAAATAAAGTTTTAACTGACGAGGAGAAGCAGATTATGTTCGAGAAGGGGACCGAGGCGCCTTTTAGCGGCACCTATGTGCACACCAAGGACAAGGGCACATATGTATGCAAGAACTGCGGTACTGAGCTCTTCAAGTCCGATGCTAAATTTGACTCAGGCACAGGTTGGCCGTCCTTCGACAACCCGGCCAATACAGAGAATGTCGTCCTTGAGCCCGACAACTCCTTCGACATGCATCGCACCGAGGTGAAGTGCAAGACCTGCGGCGCCCACCTAGGCCATGTCTTCAACGACGGCCCTACTACTACCGGCAAAAGATATTGTATAAATTCTGTCTGTTTAGACTTAAAGAAAGAGTAATCCACAGGTCTGACCGCCCTTCGGCGGTTTGACTTGACAAAATAAATGGGTTGGAATATAATAGGGGAGATGTAAGTTTCTCCAAGTTTCTGGGCTCGTCCCGTGAAAGGCAAGAGAAGGTACCGGCGCTTACATGTTTAAGAATCAGGCCGGTGTAAATTAGATGTCAACAAAGCTTTACGTCGGAGGTATTCCTTACACTTCGACAGATCAGTCCCTTAAGGACGCCTTCTCGAAGGCAGGAAACGTTACCAGCGCATCGATCATTATTGATCGCATGACTGGCCGCTCCAAGGGATTCGGTTTCGTCGAGATGGCGAACGAAGATGAGGCTAACGCCGCAATCAACATGTTCAATGGCCAGGATTTCGAAGGTCGCAAGCTAACGGTCAACGTGGCACGCCCCCTCGAGCCCCGCGCTCCGGGCATGAATCGCCGCCCGATGTAATCTAGGGCTTCGGCCCAAGATAACAAAAGCTCCCTTCGGGGAGTTTTTGTTTGTTGACATAAGTATTTATTTGTGATATTTATAGAAGCAGATATTTGTTCACGTTCCGCATTGCGGACATACCAAGGACAATGATGGCGAAGCCAAGGGTTCCAAAGATTGAAGAAGTAAATGTTGAGGAGATGTGCGCCGCTCTCCAAGTTGAGGGAGCCGACCATGAAGATGGTCTGCGGGCGGCCTTCTCCATGACTGAGAAATCTCGCATGCCGAGAAGGCCAAAAACGCTTCGTGGAATCGCCACTCTTACCAAGCTATACCGTGAGATGGCACAGGCAGATTCAATCCACACTGTTGGCCCACGTCGTAAGCTACTCGAGATGATCGACGAAGCGGCGATGTCAATCCTGTCGAGGCTCAAGTACCACGGTGAAGCGCATTCGCTCTGGTGTGACTTGCCCCTCAACTCGAGAGCCAGTTTGCCAGCGTTTAGAAGGTCTTTGGACTTTCTCACCACGCCAAGCCACTTCGAATTCTGGCTCCACGACTGTGGCGGTCCCAGGAGTGAATGGGGTCAAGAAGTGTTACGACGAGCTTCGCTTCTCTACCTGAAGGATAACTAGATTTTCGAAGAGAAGCCGGATACGCAACACGCGTATCCGGCTTTTTTGTTTGTGTACTTGTCCCGCGGAGCTTTAACGCAGTGGGATATAATAAGAATATGAAGAAGTTAGGGATTTTCATTATTATCCTTGTCTTGGCAGCAGTCGTAGCGACTTTTTGGCATAGAACATCTAGAGGAGAGCTCAAGATTAGCGACTCTACTATACAAGTTGACATCGCTGACACTGACGCGCTTCGCGAGCAAGGGCTCTCTGGCAAGGAAGCGCTCTGTGCTGACTGTGGGATGCTCTTCGTCTTTGACTCAGCTAGCGAACCTGGCTTCTGGATGAAGGATATGAAGTTTCCCATTGACATAGTCTGGATAAGTGCTCAAAAGAAAATCGTCGGGGTCGAAAATTCGGTTTCTCCCACTTCTTACCCGGATGTCTTTTATCCAAAAGAGCCTGTTTTATACGTTTTAGAGCTGCCTGCCGGTTTTGTCCTTGAGAGGCATATTGACACAGGGGCAGAGGTGAATTTTAGTCTCTAATCCACACTGTTTTTTAGGCCAAAAATCACTAAAATAGTGAGACGAGTTTGTAATTATTTTCCTTATCTATGGTCATCTACGTAACAAAGCGCGACGGCACCAAAATGCCTTGGAATGCCGACTATATCAACCGCTCCATCGAGCGAGAGACCAAGGGTCTGCCTGACCCGATATCGAAGGTCATCCAGATAGCGAACGACACCCGCCTCACTGTCTACGATGGCATCACGACAGACGCCATGGACCAGGCGACTATCAACGCGGCAATACAAAACATCAAAGATGATCCTGATTTCGATAAGGTTGCTACACGCCTCTTCCTCAAGACTATATATAAGAAGGTTCTTGGCTGGTACGCTACCGACGACAGAGCCGAGCTTGAAGTAAGCCACCGAAACGGGTTTATAAAGTATGTAGAGGAGGGAGTGGCTGGCGGCCGCTTGCATCCAAACATGAAGGAGAAGTTCGACCTCGAACGCATCGCTGATGCTCTCAGGCTTGAACGCGACGACCTCTTCCTCTACTCTGGCGTCGACGGACTCATAAACCGCTACGGCATCAAGGACTCAGAGCAGAGGCCTCTTGAGACTCCGCAGTACATCTTCATGCGCATAGCCATGGGCCTTTCCTACAATGAGAAAAATCCTACAGAGTGGGCCATTCGCTTCTACGAGAAGATGTCTAAGCATGAGTACATAGCTGGCGGCTCGACTAACCTCGGTGCAGGCACAGTGCGCTCAGCGCTCTCGAACTGCTTCCTCCTAGAAATCCACGACAACATGGAGCACATCGCGAAGTCTGTCTCAGATGTGATGCTCCTCTCCAAGGGTTCTGGCGGTCTCGGCGCCTCAGTGACCAAGCTCCGCGCTGCAGGCTCGCCTCTGAAGTCGAATTTCGGCGGCGCCTCTACTGGACCAGTGACCTTCGCCAAGGTTATCGACACCGCCATCCGCGCTATACAGAGAGGAGGCAAGAAGAAGGGCGCTCTCTGCTTCTACATGGAGAACTGGCACCTCGATTTCCCTGACTTCCTCGACTGGAAGCACAATGCCGGAGACGACTACCTCCGCATGCGTACGGCGAACACCGCGGCCTTCATCTCAGATGAGTTCATGAAGAGGGTTAAGGCCGGCGAGGACTGGTATCTCTTTGACCCAGCAGAGACAGGTGACCTTAACGAGATATACGGCAAAGTCTTCTCTAAGCGCTACAACGACTATGTGGAGATGGCTGAGAGAGGCGAGATGAGGCAGTTCAAGAAGATGCCTGCCAAGGAGCTCTGGAGGAAGATGCTCGTAGCTCTCCAGACCACCTCGCACCCTTGGATAACCTGGAAGGATCCTATAAACCTCCGCGCGCTGAACAACAACACCGGCACTATACATATGTCGAACCTGTGCACGGAGATATGCCTCCCTCAGGACAAAGACAACATCGCTGTCTGCAACCTCGCATCACTTAACCTCGCCGCTCACGTCTCAGAGAAGCAGGTTAACTGGCAGCGTTTAGAGGAGTCGGTCCGCTTGGCTGTCCGCCAGCTCGACAACCTTATAGATATTAATAAGCTCTCAGTGCCTGAGGCAGAGAGAAGCGACAAGGAGAATCGCGCAGTCGGCCTCGGCGTCATGGGTCTCGCAGATGTCTTCGAACGACTAGGACTCGCTTACGACTCAGAGCATGCATACAACTTTGCTGACCGCATTTTCGAGTTCGTCTCGTACATGGCCATTGACGAGTCTGCTAGCCTCGCTCGCGAGAGAGGCAGCTACAAGAACTTCGACGGCTCGCGTTGGTCTAAGGGTATGGTTCCTATCGACACTCTCGACCTCCTTGAGGAGAGGAGAGGGGTTAAGCTCACTGTCGACAAGACCTCGCACCACAAAGGCCTCGACTGGAATATCCTCCGAGAGAAGGTGAAGGGAGGTATCAGGAACGCCACTCTCATGGCTGTCGCTCCGAACGCGAACATCGGCCTCGTCGTGGGCACAGTGCCGGGCATCGACGCGCGCTTCTCGCAAGTGTTTTCCCGCAACAAGATTTCTGGAAAGTATCTCGACATCAACCACAACCTCGTCCGCGATCTTAAGAACATGGACTTGTGGGAGAAGGTCAAAGAGCGCATCATCTCTCTCCAGGGCGACATCTCAACTATCGAGGAAATACCAGAGCATGTGAGGAAGATTTACAAGACTTCCTTCACCACTTCTCCTTATGCTTATGTGGAGGTGGCTGCCAGAGCGCAGAAGTGGGTTGACCAAGCTCTCTCGCGCAACATGTACCTAGAGACCCGCGACATCGACGAGACTATGAACATCTACGAGGCAGCGTGGGAGAAGGGCGTAAAGACCACTTACTACTTGCACATGAAGCCTCGACACACGGCCGAGCAGTCGACTGTGGCAGTGAACAAGGCTCATGCTATGGGCAAGAAGGGCTTCGGCGCTCTTAGTGTGAAGCCAGCTGAGCCGACTGTGAGCGAGCCTGTTGTGGCCGAGGCAGCAGAGCCTGCCCCAGCTCCCGCTGCGGTAGTGCGCGAGCCCGCCCGCCTCGCAAGCGAGAGCGTTGCGGACAGGCCAGTACGTGTCGAGCGCGTTGAGAGTGAGCCAGTAGTCGTGGTAAAGTCGAGCGGTCTCAAGGTCCACATGCCCGAGAATCCAGCCGATGCCAATATTTGTGACGATTGCCAATAATAAATAATCAAATAATATGCGAGTTTACGAGCAATCAAAAATAGCATGCTGATAGGGAAGCCCAGTCCGGACGATATGAACCTGCACCCACTGCGTTACCAGTGGGCCTATGACCTATACAACCAAGCAGTGAGGAACACTTGGTTTCCTCACGAGATAGCTCTTAAGGAGGACCTAGACGACTGGCAGAAGATGACGGAGGATGAGAGGCACGCTGTTAAATTCCTCATGGCCTTCTTCAACCCGGCAGAACTCATAGTGAACCGCTCCATAGCGCTTGGTATATATCCGTACCTAAAGAGCCCTGAGTGTCACCTCTATCTCGCCAAGCAGATGTGGGAGGAGGCCAACCACTGCGTGGCCTTCGAGTACGTCCTGCAGACCTTCCCATTCGATAAGGAGAAGATATTTGAGCTCCATCTTGGCGTGCCGTCTATGGTTGCCAAGGAGGCTTATATCAATAAGTACATGAAGAGGATGACCGAGGATACTCTCGACATTGAGACGACCGAGGGCAAGAAGGACTTCCTCCGGAACCTCGTAGCTACGAACATCGTCATGGAGGGTATCTGGTTCTACTCCGGCTTCATGGTGGCCTTGTCCTTCCGCCAGAGGAATCAGCTGCGCAACTTCGGCTCGATGATCAACTGGGTCCTGCGCGACGAGTCTCTCCATCTCAAATTCGGAATGAACCTGGTACACAATATCTTGGAGGAGAATGGTGACTTGCTCACAGAGGGCTTTGCCGCGGAGATACGCGATATCGTGATAGAAGGTGTTAACCTTGAGACCGCGTACAACAAGGACCTTTTCCCGCAGGGTATCCTCGGCCTCAATGCCGACTATGTGAACCAGTATGTGCAGTACGTCGCTGACCGACGCCTTGAGGAGTTAGGCTTACCTAAGCACTATAACGTAACCAACCCTGCCAAGTGGATGGCTACCTCGACCGATGTCTACGAACTGGTGAACTTCTTCGAGGCACAGAACACCTCCTACGAAGTGGATGGCCACAGCGCCACAGTGAAGAAGGAGGTCAAACCGGAGGACTTCCCAAGCGTGCCTGCAGGAGTGGGGGAGTAGCCCCAGGCCTCGTGATATAATTTTGGCATGACAATACGAGTAGCAATCAACGGTTTCGGCCGTATCGGCAGGGCGTTTTATAAATTGGCAAAAGAGAATCCAGAGCTCACGGTCGTCGCAGTGAACGACTTAGCCGACAAGGCCAATGTCGAGTATCTCTTGAAGTTCGACACCGTCTACGGACAGTGGAAGGGCAAGTTTGATGCGCAGTATGTAAGCGAGGCAGACCCAACTAAGCTCCCATGGAAGGATTTGAATATTGATGTCGTGGTCGAGTCTACCGGCCGCTTCACTAAGGGCGGAGCAGAGGGGCACATCACAGCCGGAGCGAAGCGCGTAGTCATCACTGCGCCAGTTACGGAGGGCGCCGAGACAGTGTTAATGGGTATCAATGAGGAGAAGCTAGCTACATGCACCATATCCTCAAACGCATCCTGCACGACTAACGCAGCCTCGCCCGTGCTCGCTATACTCGATGAGGCCATAGGCGTAGAGAAGGCCATCCTCAACACTGTACACTCGTACACAGCCTCGCAGGGCATAGTCGATGGTCCAAACAAGAAGGATTTCCGCGAGGGACGCGCCGCCGCGCAGAATATCGTACCTTCATCTACCGGTGCAGCCATTGCAGTGTCCAAGGCCCTCACACAGCTCGAAGGCAAATTTGACGGTATATCCATCCGCGTACCGACGGTCATAGGTTCCATTGCTGATATCACATTCATCTCTAAGCGGCCTACGACTGTTGAAGAGGTCAACAAGATAATGACCGACGCCTCGCATACTGATAAATGGAAGAAGATATTCGAAGTAACGAGCGAGCCGATAGTCTCCTCCGACGTCCGCGATGCCGCGCATGCGTCTATAGCAGATTTGAACTTCACCCGAGTAGTCGGCGGCAATTTGGTGAAGGTCCTCGCCTGGTACGACAACGAGATGGGGTACACCCACACCCTTGTGGATCATGTTATTAAACTCGGTAAAAGCATTATATGAAAGAACAAGGAACTATCTGGAATTAGTATGAAAATATTTATTGGCTCAGATCATCGAGGCTTTGAGCTTAAGAGTATGCTCAAGTTCTATCTTGAGGCGGCAGGCTATGAAGTCATAGACAAAGGTGCTCACGAGTACAATGAGTCTGACGACTATCCAGACTTCATCATCCCAGTAGCCGAGGCGGTGACGGGCGACGCAGAAGCCAAGGGCATCATCATAGGCAAGTCAGGAGAGGGGGAGGCGATATGCGCTAATAAGGTGAGGGGCATTAGGGCAGTGGTCTACTATGGACACGAGCCAGAGCTTCTAAGACTCACTCGCAAGGACAACGATGCTAATGTGCTCTCTCTGGCATCAGGCTTCTTCCTTTCTAACGAGGATGTGAAGAGCGCGGTCAAGATGTGGCTCGAGACCCCATTTACGAACGATGAGAGGCATGTGAGGAGGCTCGCTAAGATCGACCAAATAAAATAACAGACTCATGGCTGACATTATCCCGGCAGTATTGGCCAAGAGTGCTGAGGAGATGCGCGAGAAGCTCGCCGCGATACCGAGTGAGGTACAAATGGTCCACATAGACGTGCTTGAGGACGATGTGTGCGCCGACTTCTCTAAGCCTTTCGAGGCGCATCTCATGGTTTCTGACCCGCTGCCCATTATGGAGCGCTGGATAAAGAGGGGAGCCAAGAGGATCATCGTGCACAAACTCTCAAGAGAGGTACTCGAATACAAAAGGCAGGTCGAGATAGGGCTTGGAGTCGAGATGCAGGTGCCTATTGAGGAAATCTTGCCGCTCTCGCGTGATGTATCCTTCGTACAGCTTATGTCTATAGCGGAGATGGGAGAGCAGGGGCATCCGTTGGATGAGAGAATATTTGATAGAATAAAGGAGTTAAGGGAGGTCTATCCGGATACGGTCATAAGCGTCGACGGTGGAGTGAATGCATCTAACTTCGAAAGGTTGCGAGATGCAAAGGTAGACAGACTCGTAGTGGGTAGCGGCTTCCAAGAACTATGGACATCACAGATGAAAAAGTAATTGAGTTAGAGGAGAAGGCCAACCAGATACGCCTTTCTATCATTGAGATGCTCCTTGAGGCCAAGAGTGGGCACACTGCCGGGCCGCTTGGCATGGCGGATATTTTCACCACTCTCTTCTTCCATACGATAAGACATAACCCGAAGAAGCCTGATTGGCCCGAACGGGACAGGCTCGTACTCTCTAATGGCCACATTTGCCCCGTCTATTACTCGACACTAGCTCATGCCGGATACATCCCGCTCGCAGAACTTAAGACTCTGCGCAAATTTGGCTCGCGCTTGCAGGGCCATCCGCACAGAGACTTCTTATCCATACTTGAGACCTCCTCCGGTCCGCTTGGCTCGGGCCTCTCCCAGGCTGTTGGTATGGCTCTTGCTGACCGCATGGATGCCAAGGAGGACAAGAGGCGTATATATAGCCTCCTCTCAGACGGCGAGCATGATGAGGGGCAGCTCTGGGAGGCAGCTATGCTCGCAGGGAAGAACAAGTTAAGGAACATCACTGCAGTCGTTGACCGCAATAACATCCAGATAGACGGCTTCACCGAGGACATCATGCCGCTCGAGTCTTTGTCTGAAAGATGGAAGGCCTGGAATTGGCATGTGATAGAGATAGATGGTCACAATATAAGAGAGATTGTAGACGCCTTCGAGAAGGCCAAGGCTATATATGAGAAGCCGACGGTGATTATTGCGCACACTATCCCGGGCAAAGGGGTTAAAGAATTCGAGCGCGACTATCGCTGGCACGGCAAGCCGCCAAACGTCGAGGAGGGCAAAATGGCCATTGCCGAACTGCGCACTCTTGGAGGGAAAATCAAATCCGAACACCAATAATGCTTAATCCTGATTTAAAACTGAATAAGAAGATGTTCGACGAGAAGGTGGAGCAAGTGCCCATACGCAAGGGTTTTGGCGAGGGCTTGGTGCAGGCGGGGGAGGAGGACCCTCAGGTGGTCGTACTCTGTGCCGACCTAACGGAATCTTCTCAAGCACTATATTTTAAAGAAAAATTCCCCAACAGATTTGTCGAAGTCGGCGTAGCAGAGCAGAACTTGGCTTCTGTAGCGAGCGGTATGGCAGCTATGGGGAAAATCCCTTTCATCACCTCATACGCCATGTTTAGCCCTGGGCGCAACTGGGAGCAGATACGCACCACCATTGCGTACAACAACAGGCCCGTGAAGATTGCGGGCTCGCACGCGGGCATATCCGTCGGTCCCGATGGCGGTACGCACCAGGCCATTGAGGACATCGCTATCACTAGAGTCATACCACGTATGGTAGTCATCTCTCCATGTGATGCTCTAGAGGCGCACAAGGCCACAGTCGCAGCTGCTAAGACCGACACTCCTGTATATATAAGACTCGCAAGAGAGAAGACGCCTGTTATGACCACTGATGCAACGCCGTTTGAGATTGGTAAAGCCCAAATTTTCTGGAAATCTGATAAACCTCAAGTAGGTATCATCGCAACGGGTGCGCTCTTGCATCAGGCGCTCCGCGCTGCGAAGGAGCTCCAGGATAAAATAAATATCGAAGTGTTAAACTTGTCTACCATAAAGCCCCTGGACGAAAAAGCAATCATCGATTTGGCCAAGAAAGCTGGAAGGATTATCACCGTCGAGGAGCACCAGATACGCGGCGGCATGGGGAGCGCTGTAGCAGAGTGTCTGGCTAAGCACTCCCCAGTTCCTATGAGGTTTATAGGTGTAGATGACCAGTTCGGCCAGTCGGGTACGCCCGAGGAGCTCATAGAGCATTACGGAATGGGGAAGAAGGCTATTATTGAAGCTGTAAAGGATCTAATAAAATAATATGAAGAAGTTAATAATACTTAGTTTGGTTCTAGTTATAGTCCCTCAAATAGCCATGGCTGCTTGGTGGAATCCTTTTAGCTGGGGTATTTTCCACAGGGCCGAGAGAGCAAATGAGGCTATGATAACGAATGCCGAGAAAAAGGCAGACAAGCCTATTCCCGATGCTAAACCAACGGCATCTCCTTTAACGGGAGTAGCGCCCCATACGGTCAACTTCTCCATACCTCTCACGAAGGGCTTTAATTATGGTGGAGTTTATTACACAATCGCTTACGGAGATGGCGGGGCGGCTGGTTTTGATGTATGCACAACTTCGTGTCCTCAGCATCTAACTCTATCGCATGCATACGCAGCTGGAACTTACACTGCTGTCATCACACTCAGAACGCAATGTGGATCATGGGAGTGCCTGGGGCCGAGCAAAGAGGCGGCAAGATTCAACATAGTTGTCTCAGAAAACACTAGCGTTCAGGCCCCAATTAAGACCATCAATAAACTTTCCGGTGTTTATAATTATTCGAACGGAGGACTCGGCTTCCTGATACCGCAATACCACCTTGGGACGCACGAGGTGAGCCACTTTATAACTGTAACGTTTAGGAACCAGAGCGAGGCATTGAAGATGCTCAAGATTGACGTATCAAAGACATGCGATAAGGGCCTCTCGACAAGTATCGGCGGGTCTACAGTTGATACTATCGAAGTCAGCGGCTACGATAATGAAAAAGCGGTTAAAGATTGGAAAGAGGAAGTAGTCTTTGAGCGAGTTGTTTCAGCTTCAGCTCCAGTATTGAGTTGTGCTACGAACTAAGGCCCTCTATTTCTTCGCGAGTGAGGAGGCCCTTCTGAGCGCCGATCTGCTGCACGACGGACATTGAGTTAATCATGGCCCAGGACATGGCGGTGTCGAGGTCTTTGCCAAGAGCCATGGCGGCCACGGTGGTTGCGGCGAAGGCGTCTCCGGCTCCGGTGCGGTCGAGCGGCGGTTTAGGGTCCGGATACGGGTCTTTGAACGTGACCTTCTCCCCGTCATAGGCATAAGCGCCCGTAGGTCCATCAGTGATGACTACGACCTTCGGTCCAAGCTCATGGATCCTTTTCAATAACTCTTCAATACCAAGCGTGTCTATACCAAGTATCTTCTCGGCCTCCTCAACATTGCAGAAGAAGATATCCGCTCTCTTGTATAGCCTTGCTAGCTTGTCCTTGCCTAGAGATATCTCATTCTTGCCAGGCTGGAAGGCGAATTTGGTCATGCTGTGAGTGCCCAAGTAGTCTGCGACAAACTCGTGGAAGGGGTAAGCCGTCTCCGCGACTGAGCTGAAGTAGAGCCACTTGGGTTCGCCCACATTAGGCATGTCGTAGTCATGCTTCTCGTGTTTAATAAGTATGGTGCGGTCTGGCGGGTACCAAAGCACGTAGTGATAGTTGGTTTTGACGCCTTTGTTCACTTTTATAAAATCGGCATCCACTTTATCCGCTAATAGAGCAGCAAGGCAGTCGCGGCCGTTCTGGTCGTCGCCGACATTCGACACCAAGGCCGAGCGGAGTCCGAGTCGAGCAGCAGCCACAGCGGCATTAGCCGCATTGCCTACAGCAGGGATTACAGTCACATCCTCGTAAGGAATCTTCTCTGCGAAGGGCAGGCATATCTTGTAGTCAGCGTGGTCCGGAGTGCCGGTTATCTCGGCGTTCTTAAGCCTTATGAAGGCATCTATAACAGTATCGCCAATAGCCACAAAGTCGTGCATTTGACCCAATTGTATCATGCTAAGATAAGCCTAATGAAGAGTCTTAAAGAACAGATAGAGTGGGCCAGTGGGAAAGGTGTCGCCATAGGACACTTCAATGTCTCGGACTCGGAGGGCTTCAATGCCGTGGTGAGCGCCGCTACCGAGCTTGGCGTACCAGTCATCATCGGAGTGTCGGAGAAGGAGAGGAGCTTCCTCGGTGTAGCCGAGATACGAGCGCTCGTCACTGCCGAGCAGGGCAAGGGCTTGCCTGTGTACTTAAACGCGGACCATACCTACTCAGTAGAGGCCTCCAAGGAAGCGGTGGATAACCACTTCGACTCGGTCATCATCGACGGAGCCGAGAAGCCTTTCTTTGAGAATGTGATGATGACTAAAGAGGTGGTGAACTATGCTAAAGAAAAATATCCAGACATCTTAGTTGAGGGTGAGCTAGGCTTCATTGGTACAGGCTCAATGATGCGAGATGAGATACCTGACGGAGTGTCGCTAGAGACCCAGACTACTGCCAAGGATGCCAAGAGCTTCGTCGACGAGACCTGTGTAGACCTCTTTGCCCCCTCTGTGGGCAATATCCACGGCCTTGTGAAAGGGGGCGAGCCTAAGTTGAATATTAAAAGGATTAAGGAGATAGCTAAGGCCGTATCAGTGCCTCTAGTCCTCCATGGCGCCTCAGGCAACACCGACGAGGAGGTCGCGGCTGCAATAGACGCAGGTATACTCATAGTACACATCAATACGGAACTAAGACTGGCTTATAAAAAAGGCATCAAGAAAGGCATGTCCTCCGACGAAGCCGCCCCGTACAAATTCATGGCCGAAGGTGTCGAAGAAATGAAAAAACTCGCCACCCAGAAACTCAGGGTATTTAATAAGATGCAATGAAGAGTATCTCGCTGGTTGTCTTTGCCGGACTTGTTATTATCGTGGGGTTCTTTTTCATACATGGGTCAGTAATCATTAAAAAAGTTCCACTTACTGATCAGGAGGAAGCGTGTTTAAATGAGTTGCTACCAGTAGCTTTTGACGGAAAAGGGCAAGGCAAGGGATTTGTATACGTTACGAGTAAGGAAGATAACAAGATTTATCTTAAACTCTATGCTTTCGGGGAATTTGACTCAAATTGGATTGCCGAATGTCCTGGCGGGATAGGAAGAGCTGAGTTAATGAATTAAATGAAAGACCAGATACAGAAATTCTTTAAGGGGGAGGTATTGGATGATGAGGCGACTTTGAAAACGTATAGCAAGGACGCGAGTTTGTTTGTGGTAAGGCCAAAATTGGTCGTGTTTCCTAAAGACGCTTTAGATTTGGAGAATTTGGTGAAGTGGGTTTCTGAAAATAAAGCTGAGGACCCGACGCTGTCGCTCACTATCCGCGCGGCGGGGAGTGACATGAGCGGCGGGCCGCTTAACGAGAGCATCATAGCGGACGTGACCAAGCATATGGGTAAGATTGGCGAGATAAATGAGAGGGGGACAGTGGTAGAGCCGGGCGCCTTCTACAGAGACTTTGAAGTTAAGACCCTTGAGAAGGGCCTCATATTGCCCTGCTACCCAGCGTCGAAGAACTTATGCGCTCTTGGCGGGCAAATTGCTAATAACGGCGCAGGGGAGAAGACCTTGCGATACGGCAAAATGGAGAATTTCGTTGTGGAGACCAAAATGATTTTCGCAGACGGCAAGGAGTACAGAGTGAAGGCTCTCAGCAAGGACGAGCTCGACGACAAGATATACCAAGGAGGCTTCGAGGGCGGAGTATATGAGAAGCTCTATGACCTCATATTGAAAAATTACGAGTTGATACAAAACGCTAAGCCCAAAGTCTCCAAGAACTCCGCCGGTTACTACCTCTGGAATGTCTGGAAAGATGGCATCTTCGACCTTAATAAATTAATCGTCGGCTCACAGGGCACATTGGGAGTTATTACGGAGGCTAAAATCAAACTCGTACCAGTTGAGCCCATCTCGCGACTCTTCGTCATCTTCCTTAAGGACTTAGAGCCCTTGGCAAGCGTGGTAAATGAGATTCTGCCTACTAACCCGGAGTCTATAGAGTGCTTTGACGACGCCTCAATGAAGCTCGCCGTGAGGTTCCTGCCCAAATATATACTCCGATTCCTCCCCGAGGCGTTTATGATTCTCCGTGGAGGCGTGCCCAAGCTCATAATGCTTGTGGAATACTCGGGCAAGACTGAGGAGGAAGTGGGGGAGAAGCTCAAGGCCTTGGAGGAGAAGATAAAGCACTTCGGCCTACAGATGCACCGAGCCCATTCAGAGTCTGAGTCGGAGAAATATTGGACCATGCGCCGAGAGAGCTTCAACCTGCTCAGGAAGCATATTAAGAACGCTCGCACAGCGCCCTTTGTCGACGACGTAGTTGTGGGGCCCGAGGATATGCCGAGCTTCCTCCCCAAGATGCGGGCCATCCTCGACAGCTACAAATTGAACTACACCATCGCTGGCCACGCAGGCGATGGCAACTTCCACGTCATACCGCTGATGAATATGAAAAATCGCTCCAATGTGCAGGTGATAAAGGAAGTGGGAGAGAAGATATACGACCTGGTGGGCAAGTACCACGGCTCCATCACTGGCGAGCACAACGATGGCATAGTCCGCACACCATATTTGAACAAAATGTACTCTCGGGAAGTCCTAGACCTCTTCAAAAAGACTAAAGAGATATTTGACCCGCAAAACATATTTAATCCAGGCAAAAAAGTGGGTGGAACTGTCGACTACCTGACATCCCACATAGCTATAGAATGACGAACCGCTCAGCTTTTGCTGAGCGGTTTGCGGGAGTGCCTCTTGAGCTTTTTGAGCATCGTTTCGTACACACGAACTCTCTCCCGAATCCTTGATATGTGGGAGGAATCTGTTGCTGTAGCAAGCGCAGACTTGACAGTGCGGAGATGGCGATGAATCTCGTCTCGATTGTTCAGCACGCGAGCTCCATTGTGATGGTGAACAAATGCGATCTGCACCTATCTTTTCACCTTGATTCAAGGCCGTCAATAGGGTAGGATGTGGATATGCTCTCCCTTAAAGTAGAGACCAGAGACTTAAAGACGAAACCAGAGGATATACGCAAAGCGGGCTTCATCCCCGCCGTCTTTTATGGCAAGAAGGAGAAAAGCACTCCTATTTCCATTGCTAAAGCAGACTTCGTTAAGGCCTGGAAGACGGCCGGCGAGTCTACTGTGGTCTCACTTGAGACTCCTGAGGGTTCCGTGGAGAGCCTCATACATGATATTGATTTCGACCCAGTCACCGGAGCTCCGCGACATGCGGACTTCTACGTGTTCGAGAAGGGTCACAAGGTTAAGGTCGAGGTGCCTATAGAGTTCACTGGCGTATCGCCTGCTGTGAAGGACCAGGGCGGTACTCTGGTGAAGGTGCTCTACGCGCTTAAGATTGAGGCTATGCCTCGAGACTTGCCGCACGGTATTGAGATAGACATCTCGCCTCTCACGACCTTTGAGAGCCAGATACTCGCCAAGGACATATCCATGCCCGAAGGCGTGACTCTCCTAGAGAACCCTGAGGAGGTAGTCGCTCTTGTCTCTGCTCCTCGCGAGGAGAAGGAGGAGGAAGCAGCTCCAGTCGACCTCTCGGCTATCGAAGTAGAGAAGAAGGGCAAGGAAGAGACTCCAGAGGATGCGGAAGCGGCAGCCGAGGCAGCACCCAAGGACAAAGCTCAGTCTTAAGCTCACTCAATGAAGCTCATTAACAGGTTTCTCCCTATTTTTCTTATTTTTGCTGTTTTTGGCATTTCATTTTTTGATATCTTTCCTCACTCAGCACTTGCCCAAGCGGCTGACCCTTGTAACTCCGGTACTGTAGGCAAGTCGAACGCCGAGCTCCAGGCTGACCTAGATGCCTGTAACGTCGAGATCGCCAAGTGGACCGACATATTGAACAGTACTAAGAAGAACACGGCCTCCTATGCCACCGAGGTCTCTAAGCTCACAGCGAAGATTAACGCCGCCAAGGCCACTATCAATGCCAAGAACAAGGCCATAGCGAGCCTCAATACGAACATCACTCAGAAGCAGACTCAAATCAACACTCTGCAGAGTCAGATAGCCGCGGACAGCGAGTCGGTGGCTGAGCTCCTAAGGAAGACCAATGAGATAGACGCCTTCTCTGTCGCTGAGGCCGTGCTCTCGGACAAGGACTTCTCCACCTTCTTTGCCGATGTTGGCGCATACTCGACGACTAGAGCCTCGCTCCTTGCTATTGTCGATAACCTAAGAGGCGTGAAGAGCCAGACAGAGACGCAGAAGATAGAACTCGCCAAGCAGCGAGATGCTGAGGCTGATGCCAAGGCTGTCATCGAGGCCAACAAGAAGAAGGTTGAAGCCAGCCAAGCAGAGCAGAAGACCCTTCTCACTCAGAGCCAGAACCAGGAGAAGGCCTTTACCCAAGTTGTCGCCGACAAGAAGGCCAAGGCTGAGGCTATACGCACAGCCCTCTTCGGCCTGCGCGACTCTGCGGCCATACCGTTCGGCACAGCACTCGGCTATGCGCAGACCGCTAGCACGAAGACCGGAGTAAGACCCGCTCTCATACTCGCCATATTGCAGCAAGAGTCCAACTTGGGGGCGAATGTAGGTACCTGCGTCATCACTGACCTCTCCTCCGGGCAAACGAGGAATGTGAACAGCGGCAAGGTATATGCGAACGGCATCCACCCCACTCGCGACCTGCCTCTGCTACAGGCCTTGCTGCCTGCCCTTGGTCGTGACCCGCTCACGACCAAGGTTTCTTGCCCATTATCCATAGGCTATGGCGGTGCCATGGGACCGGCGCAATTCATCCCCTCGACTTGGAACATTATGAGGAACCAGATAGCCACCTATACAGGCAAGACCTCGCCTGACCCTTGGGACCCGGCGGATGCCATAATGGCTCTAGCAATACTCCTCAAGAACAACGGCGCCAGCGCCGGCACATATACCGCCGAGAGGACAGCGGCTTGCAGATACTACGGCGGCGGCACAAGCTGTACCTCGACTACGGGGGTCTACGGCAACCAAGTCATGAGCCGGGTGACCAACATCCAGGCCAATATCGATGTGTTGCAGGATAGCTAAAATACTGTTAAAGTAGCCCCACAAATGAAGAAAGGAATACACGCCAAGGAGTACCGCCCAGTCCTCTTCAAGGACAACGGCAATGGTACCGAATACATCATCCCTTCCACGGTAGCTACCAAGGAGGAGGCCAAGGCTAAGGATGGCAAGACCTATCCGCTCTTCCGCGTGGAAATCTCCTCTTCCTCGCACCCTTTCTACACCGGACAGGAGAAGGTCCTCGACTCCGCTGGCCGCGTCGAACGCTTCAAGCAGAAGCAGGCCAAAGCGGGTACTAAGAAAACCAAGAGCGGAAAATAGATTTCCTTAGCACACAACTATTTCTTGCTAGAAATGTTGCTCACGCTCGGCCCGTCGGCCTGCGCGAGGCTAGATAAATCTATTTTCCGCTCTTGTTTAAAACAGAACTCCGTGACGTACGAAAATTTACTTCTCTTTTTTGCTAAGATAAAGCCATGAATCCCGATATCCAAAGATACAAAGACAACCCTCGCACTGCGTACATCGCGGATACTTTGGTGCGCCTTTTGGATGAAGAGACGGAGACGAAGAAGATGCTCGCGGATGAGAGTATGAAGGCCATGGCTGAGGACGAGCTCGCCCGCATAGAGATCGAGAAGCAAGCTGTCATAAAGGAGATGGACGAGATACTCAAAGCGGAGGAGAAGGAGGAAGAGTTCCCAAACGAAGTCATCCTCGAGGTCCGTGCCGGTGCTGGAGGCGATGAGGCATCGCTCTTCGCCAAGGAGCTCGCTGATATGTACCGCGGATATGCCAAGCTCGTAGGTTGGGGAGTAGAGCCCTTGGATGAGTCGCTCTCTAGTGCTGGTGGATACAAGGAAGCGAGCTTCGAGATACGCGGACTAGATGTATATAAGAAGCTCCGCTTCGAGACAGGGGTGCACCGCATACAGCGAGTGCCGGATACGGAGAAGATGGGCCGAGTCCATACCTCCACGGCCTCGGTAGCCATACTCCCTTTGCGTAAGAGGACGACGATAGAGATAAAGCCGTCTGACATCGAGATAGAGACCTCCCGCTCGGGCGGGGCAGGCGGGCAAAATGTGAACAAGGTCGAGACTGCCGTGCGCATCATCCACAAGGCTACCGGCATAGACGTGCGTTCGACCTCGCAGAGGAGCCAGCTTAAGAATAGGGAAGCCGCCATGAGTATCCTCCTTGCTAAACTCCAAGCCAAGAAGGACGAGGAGGAAGCTGCCAAGTACTCAGGCGAGCGCAAAAGCCAAATAGGTACTGCGGATAGGTCTGAGAAGATACGCACCTACAACATCCTCCAAGACCGCATTACCGACCACCGTATCAAGCAGGATTGGCACAATATCGAGAAGATATTCCAGGGCTATATGGAGCCAATAATCGACGCCCTGCAAGCAGAAAACGACAAATCTGCTTGACATTACTGTTGAGCTATGATAGAGTGAAAGAGTACAGGCGATCCTCGGCTTGCACTGAGTCCGTAAGGACAAGATAGTGGAACAGGGGCAACTCTGGGTGGCCCGGTGCCCAGAGCCAATAGGGGGCTAGTCTCCGACACGATACCCAAAGTCGGGGATGAAATGGGTAAGGCCCAGCGTCGCTGCGTTGGGAACACCGAAATATCAGCGCGTTCCGATGGGCATGCAGGATTGAGTCGACTCAGTCATGTGCCCATCGGGACGACAGTTCCTTTTTCACAATTCAACCGGAGATCGTCACGTGACGAGTCAACGGCTTCACCGGCCCCGCTTTGGCGGAGACCCGTAGAAAACAACCCACGCTTACAAACGTGGGTTTTCTATTGCCTAAGTTGCCAATCTGAGCCCTTTTTGGTACTATTGTGAACGCACTAATAAATGGCTACCAACACCAAAAACGGCGGATTGATAGATGAGCTCTTCAAGGCGGGAGCTCATTTCGGCTTTGTCAAAAGCCGCCGCCACCCCTCCGCCAAGCCCTTCATCTTCGGAGAGAAGGATAAGGTCGAAATCTTCGACCTAGAGAAGACTTCAGAGGCGCTTGTGAAGGCACAGACCTTCCTCGAGGAGAAGGGCAAGGAAAATGCTCTCATCCTCATCGTCGGCGGCAAGTCTGAGGCTCGCGAGGCCGTCAAGGCTTCCGGCAGAGAGCTTGGTATGCCCTTCGTCGCTGGTCGCTGGATAGGCGGCACTCTCACGAACTACTCCGAGATAAAGAAGCGCATCCAGAAGCTCGAAGACCTCACCACTCAGCGCGAGAAGGGCGAGCTAGGCAAGTACACCAAGAAGGAGCGTCTTTTGATTGATAGAGAGATAGACCGTCTCACTCTCTACTTCAGTGGTCTCTCGACCTTGAAGTCTCTTCCTAAGGTCCTCCTCGTCGTCGACCCTAAGCGTGAGCACATCGCTGTGTCTGAGGCTAAGCAGCTCCGCATCCCAGTCGTGGCTGTCGCTGGCTCTGACAACAACCTCTTCGAGGTGAACTACGCTGTGCCTTGTAACGACGCCTCACAGCACTCTGTATCGTTTATAATGAAGAAGCTTGTCGAGGCTTACAAAGCTGGCAAGGCATCCATAAAGAAGGAGGAATAAAAGTAATGACCGATATTACCACAGCTGACATCAAGGCCCTTCGCGAGGAGACAGGTCTCTCCATCGCTGAGTGCCGCAAGGCTCTCGAGGAGTCTAAGGGCGACAAGGCCGGAGCCCTTGAAATACTCAAGAATAGGAGCGTCGAGATAGCAGCCAAGAAGGGTGACCGAGCCCTCGGCTCTGGCACTGTAGCGAGCTACATCCACAATGCTGGTGCCTCAGGCACTTTGGTCGAGCTCTCATGCGAGACGGACTTCGTCTCGAAGAACGAAGAGTTCAAGAACATCGCCCGAGATATTGCTCTTCACATCGCAGCCATGAATCCAACGGACGTCTCAGAGCTCCTCACCCAGCCCTTTGTGAAGAGTCCCGACAAAACCATCCAGGACGTAGTGAACGGCGTTATACAGAAGTTCGGCGAGCGCACAGAGATACGCCGCTTCGCCCGATTCGCTGTCTCGGAGTAGTTCTTAGACCGTTTCTCCCACACAATGACCCTTCAAATCATATTCGCAGCGTCCGGCGTGGGCATAGCCGCCATCATCTGGGCCAAGGTCCTAGAGGATAAGCACAAGAGGAAGCCCGCACTCCTGCGCCTTATCTCTCTCGGCGACGCGCATGCCCGCACTCTCTCGCACGAGCTCTCGCGCAGATACTTCGAGTGGAAGGAGGAAGCGGATTTCTTCCTCAATAAGGAACTCCCTTTTCGCACGAGGACCTTCATCAATAAGACCAACGTTACGGTCAAAGAGAGGTTCGACAAGCATGTGGGGGACATCCGTGGGTCCAAGTTCCTAAAGAAGAACGACGGTTTGAACGAATTTTTCAAGAATCTTTCCGAAAAAGAGAATGGTCGGATTGATGACGAATTATCACAGGATAGTTCGGAGATTGAACCAAGAAGCTAAAAGCTATAAGCTTGAAGCAGTTACGTGCCGCCTTAGCTCAGTTGGTAGAGCAACACTTTTGTAAAGTGAAGGTCCTCGGTTCGAATCCGAGAGGCGGCTCCAAATTTAACTAGTTACTAGTCGGTGTCGAGGTGGCGGCGGTGGAGGAGGCCTTGAGGGCGTTTAGGCGCTCTTGCTCAACCTTGAGGCGGGCGAGGGCTGGGATGGACTTCTCGAGCTCTGAGAGGGGTCTGAAGCCGTAGTAGGGGTCGCCGTTAACGACGAGTACTGGCAAGGTCGGACCGAGCTTATATATGGCCCTTAAGGTGTGCATAGCCTCAAGGTCGAGGTTGTAGTCGAAGGAGTATATGCGTAGGTCAGGGAACTCGTCATGGAGGGCGGTGAGCACGTAGCCCATCTTCTGGCAGTCGTCACAGTCGCCAGCATTGGAGTAGAAGTAGAGTATGAAGGTTGGGTGCGTGCCGCACTTCTCTGTCACTCTTTTCATTAGCAGATAATCGCGGATTTCTAGGAGCGAGTACTGGCTTTTGAGCAGGATGACGTTCTCGTTGTCGGTGCCTCTTTGCGCCTCCGCTACGGAGAGCTTGTCGGCCAGGTCGCCAAGTTCCTTGGATAGGGTGATGGTCTTGCCCACATCCTTGCAGGAGGTCTCCTCTAGGAGCTGGGACTGCGTCTCTGAGGCCAAGATGTCAAAGGAGAGCTGGTCCTCGATTCCCTGTATGGTAGCGAGCTTCTTCTGCGAGAAGTAGTTGGATACGAAAAGGGCTGTGCCAAAGATAATGGCCGTGATAAGAAAAGCGAAGAGGTATTTGCGGTTGTCCATGCGTGGCGGGGCCTATTTCCAGCTTATCTGCTTCCGCATGAGAGTACTATAAGTCGCCTTAGCAAGCCAGAGGGGAGGAAGGAAGATGTATAGAGCGAGGTAGTAGAACACATCCTTGCCCAGACGCACTCGACCCTCTGATATTTTGAGCGAGAAGAAGAGGAGGACTAGAGAGAGGGCCACAGCTGTCGAAGCGAGCCAGAACATGGTGCCGGTATCCATAGCAAACCAGTTAATGCTGAAGCTTGGCACATGAGGGTTGAAGCCGACTGCCTGGTACTTGAGCATCTGGTCGGGGATTTTTGCCACCATGCTCCAGACGAAGTTGCCCGCGGCGTATAAAGTGCTGAAGATAGAGAAGGTGGCCATGGGCAGGATGTAAACTCCTATGTGCCCATACTTCTTGTTGAAGTACATGTCGCGATAGTCGAAGGCATTGTTCAAGAATCCATAAGCCCAGCGCACTCGTTGCTTGTAGAGGCCTTTTAGCTTAGCTGGACCGATAGTGTATACAAAGGCGCTGTGGGAGTTGGCTATCTTGTAACCATGCTTCTGCATGCGGAGAGCCATCTCCATGTCCTCGGTGTGGTGAGCATGGCGATAGCCTCCAAGCTCGCTAAAGACCCTCGTGCGGAAGATGGAGAAAGGTCCAGGGGTGACATAGAGAGCCCCCATGGAGGCGAGTATTCGGCGCAGGAGGATGCCCCAGCTGTACTCTATCTTCTGCACATACTGGAGGACTGTCTTAGGCTCGTGGATTTTAATAGATGGGGTAACAGCCATGGTGTTCTCATCGTTGAAGTAGGGGACTATCTTCCTTAGAGCGGCGCTGTCGACGAAGGAGTCGGCATCGAGACAGCCCACAAGCTCGGTATCTACGATGGCGAGGCCGGCGTTAAGCGCGGCAAATTTGCTCCCCTCATTACGCTTCGAGAGTATTCTCACCTGAGGATGGTCTTTGAACTTCTGAAGCACTTTGAGTGTGCCGTCCGTAGAGCCGTCATCTACGAGGATGAGGGACAGGCTCTGGCTGGGGTAGTCGAGGTCAAGGAGGGATTTAACGGTCTTCTCTACCGACCTCTCCTCGTTAAAAGAGGGCACAATGATAGAGACCGACGGGTAATGGCCGACCTCCTTTCCGTCGTGCTCCTTCTCGAACTTTATCTCCTCACGAATCTCAAAATAAGTGATGAGCAAAAGAATCTCGAAGAAGAGCGAGGCAAAAAGCGTAAAGTATAGGAAAAGACTAGAAATGGCCATAAATCTCAGTTACTATATCGTATAATGCCCGATTTGCAAAAAACGCATCATATATCCTTAGACGATGAGAAGGCCCTTATCCTTAGCCTCGACAAGCGCACTGACGCCGAGAGCGCCCGCATGCGCCGCTACCTCGGCATGCCCGACCTCTCAAGGACGCATGGGAGCCCTATACATGAGATGGTTGAGCGAGTCTTAGCGAGGCCCGAGTTCAAAAACTTCGACATCATAGAGACTCCTGAGATTGTTCCTGCGGATATAAGCTTCGACCTTTTCGACTTTCCGGCTAATCATCCGGCTCGCAGCTCGTCCGACACGTATTATGTTACCGACAAGAACATTCTCCGTACGCACACAACGGTGATGTGGTACTACTACCTGCAGTTGCCTGAAGTACGTGAGCGGATGGCGCGCGGCGAGTCGGTGGGCAGCTTCTCTTTCGGCAAAGTATATAGAAAGGACGAGATAGACAGAAACCACATGAATGTCTTCCATCAGCTCGACGGGTGGTATCTCGCGCCAAAGGACAAAGAGCCGCTCGGCGAGGAAGAGCTCAAGGGAGTCCTCCTGTCTATTGCCAAAGCTGTCTTCGGCGAAGCGGTCATAAGCCGATTCAACCCAGATACCTTCCCCTACACCAACCATTCGCTTGAGATGGAGATAGATAAAAATGGCAAATGGGTCGAGGTTTTGGGAAGCGGGATAGTGAAGGATAGCGTATTAGAGAAGTTTGGCATTGATTCGACGAAGTGGAACGGCTGGGCCTTCGGCTTCGGGCTCGAGCGGCTGGCTATCATCTCAATGGAGCTTCCAGACATCCGACTCCTGTGGTCGGAGGACGAACGAGTGAAGAAGCAGCTTGTACTTGGGCAGAAATATAAGGAAGTATCTAAGTTCCCACCCGTAGTACGCGATATTTCGTTTGTGGTGGATAATGCCTCCTTTGTCTTAAATGATTACTTTGACTCTATCCGCGAGATTGGAGGCGACCAAGTGGAGCAAGTCGAGCTCATCGATAAGTATGAGAATGCCGCTAAGTTCGGCGCAGACAAAACAAGCTACACCTTCCGCATTACCTATAGAGATCTCAACAAGACACTGACTAACTCTGAAGTTAACGACATGCATGCCAAGGTTGAGGAGGCTACGGCTAAGGAATTCGGCGGGGTAATACGTCTCTCGTAATATGGCATGGATATATAGAGTTGGTCTTCTGAAAAGCGATGTTGATGAGTCTTTGCTTAAAAAGTCTGAGCTCAAGTATGAGGAAGTGGAGGTGGAGACTGCTCTACGCGCGCATATAGATGAGACTTTAGGGAAGCCATATAAACTCCAGACATCTATGCGAGAGGATGCCCCAAACTTCTTCAGCTGTTCGTCCTTGCCGAGTTACCTATATGTTTTTGCCGGAGTGTTCATGCCGAGCCTCGTCATAGAGAAGTTTAATTTTACTAAGCCAGTTACTCGAGAGGAGCTAAGGTTTGGCGACTTCGTCTACTCCTTCAACGATGCAGATGTGGACAGGAAGTCGCCGAACCACATGGGCATATATATGGGTGATGGCAAAATCCTCCAAGCCGCAGGGTATTGGTATAAGGGGCAAGTGCTCATCGAGGATCTGGACAAGAGCCCTTCCTTCGAAAATATTGTAGGATATGGCAGAGTAGTAGATGACTTGAGCGAGAAGCGATATGTGGTCGAGATACCCGAGGACAGGCCCGACTTGCAAAATAAGAACAATTTGATAAAAGAGTTAGAAAAATATGGCCACCAATAAGCCAGCCAGCAAAGATAGGCGACAAAAGCCCGAGACCAAGGTCACGGTGAAGACCATTTTGCCTGTACCCTTTGTCTCGCAGTACGAGATAGGACGCGACTCCGACGGTCTCTCGCGCGCCTGCGGCGCCGCTTGCGTGAAGATGGTTCTCGACTACAGGGGCGGTGAGGCTCCCAACTTCCTTGCTCTCGTGCGCGAGGGTCAGACTATGCGTGGGGCGTACATCTCCGGTATCGGCTGGACTCATGCTGGACTTGCAGCACTCCTAAGGAACCACAACGTCGGTGCCTATGCCGAGGAGTTCCGCGCGGTTGATGTCGATGCCAAGAACAGGGAGTTCCTCCCATCGCACTTCGAGGCTGGACATATTGAGCGCGGTATACAAAAGATTGCAGGCAAGATTTTAGACTGGAAGCAGCCAGTCATCGTCTCAGGAGTGAAGAATTGGAAAGAGAAGGACAAATGGCACCTCATGGTGGTCACAGGCGTAGAGAAGGATGGAGACAGGATAGCCGGCTTTTTCTATCACGACCCAGACGACGAGGACAAAGATGGTCGAGACAACTTCGTAGACAAGGAAACCTTCCGCACCTACTGGCGCAAGTTTGCGATATTCGTGGACTAAGGTAGAGTTAAGTCAGGCCTGAACCCGGAGGACGAATGGACGGCATAACCGATCTTTCCCCCCGCGGTACACACACACGCACACATGTAGTCTACAAAGAGTTCAGATATGTGCCCGACACGGCCGGTACTGAAAGCCTTGTCGATAAAGCAGGAGAAGAGTCTGCTGCCGAAGTTGCAGAAGTCCCCGTGATTCCGGACATCGAGGGCGAGAACCTGCCTTATTTTCAACTCATTCTCCTCGAGCTCCTTACCGACGAAACCCGCCTCGCATCCTGAGGCGGGTTGTTTTACTTATAAAAGAGAACCGCGCACTAGCTAGTGCGCGGTGGAGAGGCCCAATGCTCGGACAAAGAGCTTAATGACATCATCGACCTTGCCACTCATCACCAGGTCGATATGCTTGTCCTCCATACCGCATTCGCCGAGCTTTTGGAGGAAGAGCTCTTTGTGCTTGTCTGGTGGCGGGAGCGGGGTAGGCAGTGTGTCGGCGCCCTTCTCTTGGGCAGGAAGGCCGAGTATTTCCACCATCGTCTTTCTTGCTTCGGCCAGGGTCTGCTTTTTGTTGCCCATCTCTTCGATCAGGCAATAAGCAGCGTTGCTACCGGCGCTCTCTGTACTGAGGATGCAGATGAGGCCGAGGAGGAGATGTTCGGTGCCGACGTAGCTCATGCTGAGCCCTCGAGCCTCCGACATGGCCGACTCGAGCACTTTCTTGGCTTTGAAGGTATAGGGGAGATCCGGGCCCGCCTTCCCTTTGCCCTTTGACAACCTTTTCTCGATCTCTCTATTAAGCTTGTCGAGGTCGATATTGAGGCGGAGCAGGATCGTTGCGCCAACCCCTTCCCCCTCGCGCAGCAACCCGAGCAGGATGTGCTCAGGCCCGACGAACTCGTGATGGAAACGCGCTGCTTCCTCGCGAGCCATTGAAAGGACCTTGCGTACTCGTTCGGTAAAGTTGTAGCCGTTCATGGACCCCTCCTGGGGCAGCTGGATGTCTATTCCCACCCTATCATTTACCCCTAAAATTTGCTATAATTATGGGTACCAAATGCCCGAAAAAGCCAAGCAAACAGGCCATAAATACGACGCCCAATCCATCACCGTCCTTGAGGGTCTGGAACCTGTCCGCAAGAGACCCGGGATGTACATTGGTACGACGGGTCCCGACGGCCTCCATCACCTCATCTGGGAGATTTTTGACAACTCACGCGACGAGGCCATGGGCGGCTTTGCGAGCGACATTGAGGTGGCTCTTCTGCCAAGTAACCGCATCAGAGTAGTCGACAACGGCCGCGGCATACCAGTCGACACTCACAAGCAGACCAAGGTATCGGCTCTTGAGACTATCATGACTACGCTCCATGCCGGAGGTAAGTTCTCTGGCGAGGGCTACCAAGTCTCGGGCGGACTGCACGGTGTGGGCGCCTCGGTAGTGAATGCCCTCTCCACTTACTGCCGCGTTGACGTGCACAAGGACGGCGGTATCTACATGCAGGAGTACGCTATGGGCAAGCGCAAGGCCGCAGTGAAGAAGGTGGGTTCTACCAAACAGCAAGGCACAGTTGTGACCTTCCAGCCTGACCCATCCATATTCCCCGACACCAACTTCGACTTCAAAAAGGTTGTGAACCACTTGCGCCAGCAGGCTTACCTCGTTAAGGGCCTTCGCATCACTGTCATTGACGCCAGAGAAACTCCTAAGGTGGATGCAGAAGACGTCTTCTACGTCCGCGAGCTAGGACTTGAGGCACCAAGCATGGGCTTCTACTTCGAGGGCGGGCTCATGTCCTTGGTTAAGTTTGAGAACCAGCTCCAGAAGCCGGTACACAAAAATATCTTCTATGTGGAGAAAGCTGCCAATGGTAACGACTATGAGACTGTCGAGGTAGCGTTACAGTATGTCGACGACATCTCCTCGCGCATATTGCCCTTCGCCAACAACATCTACAATGCCGAGGGCGGCACGCATGTCACAGGCTTCAAGACCGCTCTCACCAGAACTTTAAACACATACGCCCGCAAAAATAATTTAGTGAAGGAGAGCGAGGACAACTTCACTGGTGAGGATGTGCTCGAGGGTCTTACGGCTGTCATCTCGGTCAAACTGCGTGAGATACAGTTCGAGGGTCAGACTAAGGGCAAGCTTGGCTCAGTAGAGGCTCAGGCTATGGTCACAACCATCTTCGGTGAGGCTTTCTCTGCCTTCCTTGAGGAGAACCCAGACGACGCTAGAGCCATGATAAACAAGGTGGTCCTCGCCCTTAAGGCCAGGAAGGCTGCTAAGGCTGCTAAGGACTCTGTGCTGCGCAAGGGCGCTCTTGAGGGCATGACCCTGCCCGGCAAGCTCGCAGACTGCTCCTCGCGCTCAGCTGAGGAGTCTGAGCTCTTCATCGTAGAGGGAGACTCTGCCGGCGGTACGGCCAAGATGGGCCGCGACAGGCGCACTCAGGCTATCCTGCCTTTGCGCGGAAAGATTTTGAACATCGAACGTGCTCGTTTGGACCGTATGCTTGGGAGCGAGCAAATCAAGAACCTCGTTGTGGCTCTCGGTACAGCCATAGGAGACACCTTCGACCTCTCTAAACTCCGCTACCATAAGATAATCATAGCTACGGATGCCGACGTCGACGGCGCGCACATACGCACGCTCCTCCTCACGCTCTTCTACCGACACTTCCGCCTAGTTATCGATGGGGGCTTTATATACATCGCGCAGCCGCCTCTCTACAAGATAAGGAAGGGTAAGGAAGTGCACTATGCGTACACAGACGCGGAGAAGAACAAGATTGTCGGAGCTGATATAAACGTCGAGGATACTATTGAGGAGAATGCCGAAATAAATACAGAGGATACCGAAGCAGAGGAAGAGGAGAACCCAAAGAAGAAGTCAGCTAAAGTCTCTATCCAGCGCTACAAAGGTCTGGGAGAAATGAACGCAGAGGAGCTCTGGGAGACGACCATGGACCCTAAGGTCCGCATATTGAAGCAAGTCACCGTGGAAGACGCTCGCGATGCCGACAAAGTCTTCGACATCCTCATGGGCACCGATGTCCCGTCCCGCAAATCCTTCATCCAGTCAAACGCAAAGAAAGCTACGCTCGACGTTTAATCTCTTCTCTTAGTTTTGAAATGAGTTCTTCGATTGAGAGGACTTCCTTAGTGCCGTTGCGACTTTCTACAGTGAGTTTCTGGTCAGCTACCTCCTTGTCGCCTATGACTATGGCGTAGGGGATTTTCTCGGTTTTCACATTGCGGACCTTCTTGCCCAAAGACTCGCTAGATTCATCGAGTTCGGCGCGGATGCCCTCGGCTTTTAACTTCTCTGTCACTGACTTTGCGTATTCAAAGTGAGCTTCGCCAATAGGGAGGACCTTCACCTGCACAGGAGCGAGCCAGAGAGGGAGGACTCCCTCAAGATGCTCAAGGACTACAGCCACGAAGCGTTCAATGGAGCCCATGATAGCGGAGTGGATCATGACTACGCGCTCCTTCTCACCTTTTTCGTTCACGCAGGTGAGGTCGAAGCGCTCTGGGAGCTGCATGTCGAGCTGGATGGTAGCTACCTGCCACTCGCGGCCGGCGGCGTTCTTCGCTACGAAGTCGAGCTTCGGTCCGTAGAGAGCGGCTTCGCCCGGTCCCTCGAAGAAGTCTGCTCCGCGCTCGGCAGCTATCTCACGCAACTCACTCTCGGCCTTGTCCCATATAGCTGGAGTGCCAAGGTACTTCTCTGGTGTTGCCGGGTCGCGGAAGGAGAGGCGCACTCGCAGGGTGAAGCCGAAGGCCTTGTAGAAGCTGTCTACGATATCCCATATCTTATTGAACTCGTCCTTAATCTGCGGAGTGCGGCAGAAGACGTGTGAGTCGTCCTGAGTGATAGAGAGCACGCGAGTAAGGCCGCCAAGCTCGCCGGACTGCTCGTCGCGGTAGACCATGGTCGTCTCGGCGTAGCGCTGAGGCATCTCGCGATAGCTGTGGGGCTTGCGGGCGAATATCTGTATATGGTGAGGGCAGTTCATTGGCTTGAGCGCATACTCCTTGCCCTCGCGCGAAGTAAGCTTGAAGAGGTCATCAGCGAACTTCTCCCAGTGGCCGCTCGTCTCGTAGAGGTCTCGCTTGGTGATGTGAGGGATAGTGACGCGGTCGTAGTTGTGCTTGGAGCGGAGTTCCCAGACGAACTTGTCTAGCTCGCCGCGCACTATTGTACCCTTAGGGGTCCAGAGGGGGAGTCCTGGGCCGACTAGCTCGGAGAAGGTGAAGAGGTCAAGCTCCTTGCCTAACCTGCGGTGGTCGTTGGGTTCCATTTCAGTCATGGAAGAGATTGTAGCATTTTGACAATGAGGCTGGAAGGAGTATAAATATCCAAAGAAAGCATCCCTCAACCTTTTGCCGAGAGACTTATGCAGATGAGTAAGCAGGCCATGAATATGTTGCTTGTACGCCGCATGCGCGGGAGGATCCCTTCAAGGCTCATCGAGGACATCGCGAGAGAAGAGGCTCGCAGAGCCAGAACGCGAAACGAGATCGAGAGGCTCTTCAGTCTCCTGACCCCCATCCAATCGAGGCTGCTCCTGATTCATTTTGGGCTTGAGTATCTCTACAGCATGCCGGACGACGCAGTGGCCAAGCTCCTGAAGAAGAAGTCGCCGAGGAGCGTGGCACAAATCAAGAGATGGGCCCTGCATAGTCTTCGCAAGGCCGCGGATGCAAAGAAGCTCATACAGCCAGTCTTCGTCTGAAAGGGCGAAAGGCCCGGACCCGCGGAACATCGCGGGTCTTGTTTTATATAAACTACAAAGCTTTAAACTTCTCGGCGATGAGCGAGGTCTCGCCGTTCCTCTTCGAGACCTTGCCTTTCACAGCTACACAGTTCTCGAGCGCAATGAACTGCTTGTACTCCTCATAGACTCTTGGGAAGACGACCACGTCCGTGTCCCCTGAGAGGTCCTCGAGCTTTATGAAGACCATGCGCTCATTCTTCTTTGTAGTCACATCTCTTACGTCTGAGATGATGCCGCCAACGACGCATATGGTGTCGACATGGCAGTCAGAGAGCTTCTTGATGTTCATGTCCTTGTCGGTGAGCTTGCCTCTATGCGCATCAAGCGGGTGGCCAGAGATATATAGGCCCAAAAGGTCCTTCTCCCACTGGAGCTTATCCTTCTGCGTGGCTGCCGGGGCGTTCAAGAGACGGAGACTTGGCAGAGCCGATACGCCAAAGAGGGAACTCTGCTCGCTCGACTTTTGTTGGCCCTCCTTGTGGTAGCCCAAGAGTAGGTCGATATTGGCAAGCATCTGTCCTCGCTCACCAAACTCCTCCATAGCACCAGCTTTTATGAGGGACTCTAAAGACTTCTTATTCAAATTCTTATCCTTCACCCTGTCGAGGAAGTCTACGAGGGATGTGAATTTGCCTCCGCGCTTCCTCTCCTCGATGATGGCGGTTGAGATGCCCTGGCCAAAGTTTTTTATAGTAGTTAGACCGAAGCGTATCTTATATTTTTCCTTCTTGTCTGCGCGTGGAGGAACGGTGAATTGCGAGTACGACTCGTTTACTGACGGTGGCAGTACGTCTATGCCCATCCTCTTACACTCGGCGACCATGGTCCCGATAGTCTCGACGTCACCCGACTCGGCAGAGAGAACTGCGGACATGTATATCTCCGGATAGTTAGCTTTGAGCCACGCCGTAATGTATGCAATGTGGCCATAGCTTGCAGCATGAGCCTTGTTGAATCCATAACCCTGGAAGGGGACGAAGAGCTCCCAGAGAGCCTCGGCCTTGTCTCGCGACATGCCTCCATGTTTAATGCAGCCTTCAACGAACATGACATGCTGCTTCTTCATCTCCTCAGGGATTTTCTTGCCCACGGCTTTGCGGAATTTGTCGACCTCGCCCCATGAGTATCCGGCGACCTCGATGGCTGTCATAAGAAGGTCGTCTTGGTAGACCAGCACACCATAAGTAGTGTCGAGGAAGTCCTTCATCTTCGGATGCATGTATGTGGCAGGCTTCTTGCCGTTCTTGCGCGCTATGTACTCTTGGATGTTGTCCATCGGGCCAGGGCGGTAGAGGGCCACCATGACATTGATGTCGTGGATGTTGGTTGGCTTCAAGTCCATGAGCGAGCGCGTCATGCCGTCGCCGTTAAGCTGGAAGGTGCCCTCCGTCTCGCCGCGAGCGAGCATCTCGAAGGTCTTCTTGTCGTCGAGAGGTATGTCTTCAATAGAGATGTCTTTGCCCTCTATCTTCTTCACCCTAGAGATAGCGTCGGCGATGATAGAGAGGTTCCTGATGCCAAGGAAGTCGAATTTGAGGAGACCTGCTTCCTCTATGGAATACATGTCGTACTGGGTGATGATCTTCTTCTCACCCTTGGTGTCGTACTGTAGAGCTGTGTACTCAGTGAGAGGCTTCGGCGCGATAACCACTCCTGCGGCATGAACCGAGATGTGCCTGGCATTGCCCTCTATCTTCTCGGCCATGTCGACGATGCGCTTCACATCCTGGTCGGCGGTGTAGAGCTTTTTGAAATCCGGATTCTCTTTCTTGGCGCGTTCAATGGTCATGGGGAAGCCCTGCGCGCCGATAGGTATCTGCTTGGCTATCATGTCGCCAGTCGAGACAGGGAAGCCCATAGCTCGCGTAACGTCGCGAACGGCGCCGCGGGCCATCATGGTGCCGAAGGTACCTATCTGGGCCACTCTGTCAGCACCATACTTCTGTCTGGCATAATCGATGACCTCGTCGCGCCTGTCGTCGGCAAAGTCCATGTCGATATCCGGTGCCGACGGCCTGTCAGGGTTTAGGAAGCGCTCAAAGGGGAGCTTGAACTCGAGCGGATTGATATTCGTAATGCCAGAGAGGTATGTGACCAAGGAGCCGGCAACCGAGCCTCTGACATTTGTCAGTATCCCATTATCATGGGCGAAGGAGAGTAGGTCAGACACTACGAGGAAGTACTTCGGGTAGCCCTTATCCTTGATGACTTTGAGCTCATACTCTATGCGCTTCATGACTTCCTCGGTAGGCTCGAGCTCGCGGCGCTTCAAGCCAGAGAGGACTATCTCCCGCAAAGCCTCGTCATGAGTCTTACCGCCCTCGACCTCTATGTCGGGGAAGACCCATTCACCGAGCTTAAGTTCCAAATTGCATATGTCGGCGATTTTTTCCACATTCGCAAGTGCTTCTGGGACATCCTTATACATCTTCGCAGCTTCCTTCTGCGTAATGAAGGAGTAGTCCACTTCCTCCTCGTCGAACCCTCGTCCTCCTGTGCCCAAGTGAGACTGGATAGAGAGCACGGTGTCGCGCGCAGGCCTGTCGCTCGGGCTTAAGTAGAAGACTTCTGGCACGACGACAGGAGCAATGCCTTCCGTGTCAGGAAGTCTCTCTCGACTCACGTCTATATAAAGGCTCTCGCCGAAGGTTTCCTTCCACCACTCTGCGTCCTTAGGCAAAGCGGTGAGGATGACGATAAGTCCTTCCCTATACTTCTCTAAAAGTTCCTTATCGACGCGAGGCTTGTAGTAGAAGCCCTCCAAGTACGAAGTGGATACGAGCTTCAGAAGGTTTTTGTACCCAAGCTCATTTTTCGCCAAGAGGACTATGCGCGAGCGGGAGGAGTCGACGCGAGCTTCCTTGTCATGGCGGGTGCGTGCGGCGAGATATGCATCAACTCCGATGATTGGTTTAATGCCCGCATCCTGGCACTCTTTATAAAACTCAATAGCACCGTAGAGGTTCCCTGAGTCTGTGAGGGCCAGGGCCTCCATACCCTGTTTCTTGGCCTCTTTCACCAAATCTGGGATCTTTGGCAGAGCTTCAAGGAGAGAATAATGCGAGTGGGCCCGCAAGTGGACAAAGCCTTTCATGGCCATAGTATAATACAGGCAATGATAAGGAACGAATGATGCAGATCGTAGGCATAGACGAAGCCGGCAGAGGGCCACTCGCGGGGCCAGTGGCAGTAGGTGGAGCTCGCGTCGGAACCAATTTCAATAAAAAATTCTTCAAGGGCATCAAGGACTCCAAACAGCTCTCTGCTGAGGACAGGGAGCTCTGGTTCGCCCTTGCGCAAGAGGGTAAGAAGAAGGGCGAGCTCGACTTCGCCGTTGCTCTCATCTCCGAGAAGGTTATCGACAAACATGGGATTGCCTACGCCATTCGTCTCGGCATCAAGAGAGTGTTGAAGAGCTTGGGAGTGTCTACGACCGAGTCGCAGATTTTCCTAGACGGAGGCATCAAGGCGCCGGAAGAATTCAAGCATCAGAAGACGGTGGTGAAGGGGGATGAGAAGATACCCATCATCTCTCTCGCTTCTATCTGCGCCAAGGTCATACGCGACAGGAAGATGGTCAAATTGTCTCTGAAGTATCCTGAATACGAGTTCGACCTCCACAAGGGCTACGGCACCTTTATCCACAGAGAGGCTATCAAGAAATATGGCCCTGTAGAGCTCCACAGGCGCAGTTTCCTACGCAAGATTTACGTGGCTTGACAAAGAGCCAATAGCTGTATTATAATATAGGGAGAAGTCTGGGACCTACCCGGGCAACCTTCACACGAGGTAACCGTGCTGAAAGAGAAGAAACCTACGAGCCCCCACAGCTCTAGGATGGTCATAAGCCATCCGGAGAATAAGGATGGGGAAGCGCAGATACTTCTCTTGAAGTGTCAGCCTTTCCCCAACAAGCCTGAGGATGTCCCTTGGTATGAGATTCCTGGCGGCGACTACAAGCCACAGGCGACTCTCGATGCGCCGAAGGAGACTCCTGAGGAGACCGCCAAGCGCGAGACAAGGGAAGAGACTGGTTTGAAAATTCCGCAGAATGCTCCAATCGAAGAGTTCTATCTGGAGATACTGCCGAGCGGCCACAAGAAGCACGGCTTCCATGTAACTCGGAAGTGCTGCAAGGGCAAGAGGCACAAGACTCCGAGGAACGACGGCAACAAGCGCATCCTTGAGAACGATTGGTTCAAGGTGAGCGACGCTCTCGCTCTTATCCAGCCAGGAGAGGATGGGCGCACTCAGTACGACATACTCCTCGAGTTCCAACAGTTTATCGCCGGAAAGTCCGGCTAAGGGCCCCGTCCACGACACAGCGTCGAGACGAGGGCCTTTTCCTTTTCCCATATCTCTGTTATATTACAGGCATGGTTGTACGAATGAGATCCACAAGAGCGCACACGGCTAACCGCCGTTCGCATCACGCGCTCAAAAATCCCGCACTCTCGAAGGATGCGTCCGGCAAGACGCACTTGCGCCACCGCGCTCACCCAAAGACTGGTGAGTACCGAGGCCGTAAGGTGTAAGCCAAAACTGTTCTTTATGTCACTAAAATATGTCGCATAGACATCTTTCGCGCTCAGTAGTGCTGCAGACACTTTTCGAATGGGACTTTGAGCCCTCGGCAGAGAAGCCTGCTAAGTCGAAGGAGGATGTCGCAGAGATATTCGACAGGAATATAAAAGAGTTCGCCCCCGACTCGAAGGATAAACCCTTCATGCAGAGTCTTTTAAATAACGTTGTAGGGAAGAAGAAAGATTTAGACATCATCATAGAGAAGGCCGCTCCAGACTGGCCCATAGAGAAGATTTCTATCGTCGATAGGAATATTTTGCGTATTGGTCTGGCTGAACTCCTTTTTGCCGATCGTGATGAGGTGCCGCCCAAGGTGGCTATCAACGAGGCTATCGAGCTTGCCAAGTCCTTTGGTGGAGATACTAGCGGACGCTTCGTTAACGGCGTCCTAGGTGCTGTATATAGAGAGATGGGAGAGCCAGGCAAGGATGATCCTCCAAAGCCGAGGAAGAAGTATGGCAATGTACCTGACTCCGAGCTCCCAGTAGAGAAGCTCGCAGGGGCTGTGGTCTATGCCAAGGATAGCGGAGAGACATATCTAGCGCTCGTGCATGATGTCTTCGGCCACTGGACTCTCAGCAAGGGTCGCTTAAGCGAAGGGGAGAAGTATGAGGACTGCATAACGCGCAAAGTGCCTCTTGAGATAGGTGTGCCGGTAACTATAAAAGAGCAGCTCGGCTCGAACTCGTACTCAACCTTCCACCCGGAGAGAGGGAAGATCAGGAAGGAGATAAACTACTTCTTAGTCGAGGCTCCATACCAGGAGCTAACTCTAGAGAAGAAGGAGGAGAAGGGAGGTCTCGACGACGTGCGCTGGTTCAAGCTCGCGGATATCCTAGACCTTAACTTCTACGACGACATTTTGCCTATAGTTACCAAGGCGCTTCAGATACTGGCCCAAACGAGATAAATAGTAGATAGTTAAGAGGATGGATTTATCCAAATTCGAGAGCGTCATAGGCGTGAACTTCAAGGACAAAGGCCTCTTGCGTCAGGCTTTTACGCACCGCTCATACATGAACGAGAACCGAGGTACAGGCCTCGGCCACAACGAGCGCTTGGAGTTCTTGGGTGACGCGGTGCTCGAGCTCGTCATCACAGACTTTCTATACAAGACATATTCTCAGATGGACGAGGGCGAGATGACCTCGCTTCGTTCCGCTTTGGTGAATGCCGATACCTGCGCCGAGGTGGCGCAGAGCCTAGGGGTAAACGACTTCCTCCTCCTCTCGAAGGGTGAGAGCAAGGATAGCGGCAGAGCTCGCGCATATATACTTGCCAACACTCTTGAGGCCATCATCGGAGCTATATATCTAGACCATGACTACGACACGGCTAAGGAATTTATATACAAAAACATCACTTCTCTCGCCGAGGGTATTATCGAGCGAGGCTCGCACATAGACGCCAAGTCTCAGTTTCAAGCTAAGGCTCAGGAGGAAGAGGGATTCACTCCGATGTACAGGACTATCGACGAGTCTGGTCCAGACCATGATAAGCATTTCAAGGTAGCGGTGCATGTAGGCGAGAGGAAATATGGTGAAGGCGAAGGGAAGTCGAAGCAAGATGCCGAACAAGCCGCCGCAAGAAACGCCCTCAAAGCCAAAGGCTGGGATTAAGCTATAATTGAGGTAATGTATCTCAAATCGATTGAGCTATCGGGCTTCAAGTCCTTTGCCAAAAAGAGCGTATTGGAGTTCACCTCCACCATATCGGCTATTGTAGGTCCGAACGGCTCCGGCAAAAGCAATGTGGCAGAGGCCTTCCGCTTCGTCTTGGGCGAGCAGTCGATGAAGAGCTTGAGAGGGAAGAAAGGAGAGGATTTAATATTCAACGGCGCGGGGAGCGAGGCTAGGGCGAACCGCGCTGCGGTCAAGGTGGTCTTTGATAACTCTAAGCGCGTCTTTGGCATCGACTTCCCCGAGGTATCAATGGAGCGAGTAGTGCACCGCGATGGCGTAAACGAGTACCTTATAAATGGGAGCACAGTGAGGTTGAAGGACGTGGTTGAGCTCCTGGCTCGCGCACACATAGGAGCCTCGGGACATCACATCATCTCCCAAGGCGAGGCCGACAGAATCCTCAACACATCGGAGAAGGAGCGCAAAGGCATGATAGAAGATGCCCTTGGCTTGAAGATTTATCAATACAAGCGCCTCGAGAGCGAGAGGAAGCTCACAAAGACCTTCGAGAACATAGCCCAAGTCGAAGGACTCAGGAAGGAGATTGCGCCGCATTTAAAGTTTCTTCGTAAACAGGCCGAGAAGATAGAGAAGTCAGAGAGTCTGCGTGACGAGCTGCTCTCGCTCGCTAGGGAATACTTCAAGCGCGAGGAGATGTACATTACTCACGAGAAGGCTGCTCTCGCGAGTGAACGCGGACCAATAGAGGCAACGCTTGAGAAGCTCCACAAGGAGCTTGCCGATGCTAAGAGAGTGCTCGAGACTAGCGCTAAGGGTGGTGATAAGAACTTCAAGGTCTTAGACCTCGAGTCTGAGATTGCTCATGTGAGAGCTCACAAGGACGGCTTAGTGAGAGAGCTTGGCAAAGTTGAAGGCTTGCTCAATGCCGAGGAAAGGATAATAAGAAAGGAGAGGGAGCTCGCCACAAGCGAGGAGCGTAAGATGATACGCCTCAAGGATGTTGAGGCTCTGTATGAGGAAGTAAGTCTGCTCGAAAGTATCCAGTCCGTCATATCAAGACTCAAGGATTTTATAAAAAGCCAGAAGCATTCCGCAGACTCAAGCGTCATCCTCGAAGCCGAGAAGTCTATACAAAAGCTCGTGAAGGATAAGGAGAAGGCAGAGAAAGATATAAAACTCGCCGAGGATAAAGAGCAGAAGCTCCGTAACGAGTATGAGAGTCTGAAGCGCGAGATAGAAGAGGATAAGGACTCATCGCGCGATGCTGAGAAGGCCGTCTTCCGTGTAATGTCAGAGGAGAACGAGCTTCTAGGGAGGAAAAATGTCCTCAAGGCTCGCGAGGACAAGATGAAGGCGGAGGAAGAGGAATGGAAGCGCGGTCTGGCTGAGGTTGGAGCGCTTGCCGGAGAGGGAGTGCTGGGCTACAGAAGCTACCAAGCAGGAGAGCTCGAAGCAGATAGGAAGATGCAAGAGGAGAGGAAGCGGACTCTCGAGAGACTTAAGATACGTCTTGAAGAAGCAGGCATATCAGGTGCAGGGGATGTGCTCAAAGAGTTCAAGGACGTGACAGAGAGAGACGAGTTCCTGGCTCGGGAGCTTCTCGACCTCGACAAGTCTGCCGAGTCCTTAAAGGCATTGATTAAAGATCTGGAGACTAGGCTTGCAGTCGAGTTCTCACAAGGACTCACTAAGATAAATGCGGAGTTCGGCAAGTTGTTTAGCACCATGTTCGGTGGTGGAGAGGCCAAACTCACTTTGACCAAACAGAAGAAGAAGGTAAGCAGCGACATGTCACTGGGTGATGAAGAGCTCGACCTAGAGCCTGATGCGGAAGAGGCGATGGAAGAAGGTCTTGAGGTGAGCGTTAGCCTACCGAGGAAGAAGATACGCGGCCTCATGATGCTCTCTGGCGGCGAGAGGGCCTTAACCTCTATAGCGCTCCTCTTCGCTGTCTCGGCAGTTAACCCACCGCCATTTATCATATTGGACGAGACAGACGCCGCCCTTGATGAAGCCAACTCGAAGCGCTATGGAGACATGGTGGTAGAGCTCGCCAAGCACTCGCAGCTTATTTTGATAACACACAACAGAGAGACTATGGGCCGCGCGGGCATCATCTACGGAGTAACTATGGGTTCGACCGGAGTATCGAAGCTCCTCTCCATTGCCTTCGACGAAGCAGTACAGGTTGCGAAATAAATAAATTATGGTTTAATTAGCACGGACGCTATCCTGGAGGGTGTATGACGAGGGAGACTCATCGCAATACCGATGGCGAGAAGCGCAAGAAGGGTACGGCAGGCGATGCACGGACGTCCGGTGGAAAGATGGGCGAAAGCGCAAACTCGGAGCAGAGTCGCTTCGTCCCGACACCATTTCCAGGTGTGAACCCCAACGACTCCAAATATCGGCAGCCGCTGGACATTCCGCAGGATTGCTGAAATGAATAAAAGGAGCGGCCTGTTAGCCGCTCCTTGCTTTATATAAACTGAAAGTCCAAAGTTTTCCTCTCGAGGTCTGCATTCAATAGTTTGACCTTAACCTTGTCGCCGAGGGAGTATTTCTTACCCGTCTTCTTGCCCACAATGGCATAAAGTTTCTCATTCAATTCATAGAAGTCGTCGGTCATATCCTTCAAGCGCACCATGCCGTCGGCTTTGGTCTCGGCTTCCTCCACATAGACGCCCCAATCAGAGACTCCGGAGACCACCCCGTCGAAGGTCTCTCCAACATGCTCGGACATGTACTCAACCTGCTTGTATTTAATAGAACCTCGCTCGGCCTCAGCTGCCTCTATCTCGCGCTCGCTCGACTCGTCGGCCATGCGCTGATACTTGGCTACCTCATCCTGTTCTATCTTGCCCTTCACCAAATATCTTTGCAGGAGGCGGTGGACCATGATGTCTGGATAGCGTCTGATTGGAGATGTAAAGTGGGTGTAGTAATCAAAGGCGAGTCCGAAGTGTCCGATGTTGGCAGTTGAGTAGACGGCCTTCGACATGCTTCTAATGGTGGCGGTCTTAATAAGAGCTTCAGCAGGGGAGCCTTCTACAGAGTGGAGCATTTTTGAGATGTCTTCGGTCGTGGTCTCACCCTCTTTGTGCGTGAGCTCAAAGCCGAGAGCCTTCACGAAGTCGGCCAAGTTCATAATGCGGTCGCGGTCTGGAGCATCGTGGATGCGATAGATGCCAGCGGCCTTAGAGTCCTTCTGCGTAGCAAGGTGCAAGACTTTGGCCACTTCTCGATTGGCCAGGAGCATGAAGTCCTCAATGAGCTTGTGTATGTCCTTGCGGGCTTTGCGTATAACTTTGACCGGCTTGCCTACATCATCAAGCACGAATTTGACCTCGTCTGTCTCGAACTCGATAGCTCCGTTCTTGAACTTCTCCTCGCGGAGCTTATAAGCAATCTGGTTAAGAGTATTTAATTCCTCATAATGCTGGCCCGACTTCTTGTCGAGCACTTCTTGAGCCTCCTCATAGCTGAAGCGCTTGTTAGAGTTAATGAGCGTGCGGCCGAACCACTTATCCTTGACCTCGCCCTGCATGTTCATCTTAAAGACTGCGGAGAAGGCGTACTTGTCTTCATTGGCATTCAAGGAACAAAGGTCGTTCGACAATATCTCTGGGAGCATCGGGATGGTGCGGTCGACCAAGTATATGGATGTGCCACGTTCAAGCGCCTCTCTATCTAGAGCGGTTTTCGGTACGACAAAGTGCGATACATCGGCAATATGGATGCCTATCTCATAATCGCCATTGTCGAGCTTCTTAATAGACAAGGCGTCGTCGAAGTCCTTGGCATCTATGGGGTCAACGGTGAAAGTGGTTACCTCGCGGAAGTCTCTCCTGTCCTTGGTGTGGTCTTCTTTGGCGAATCTCTCCTTCCATTCTGTGGCCTCACGCTCGACGTCGGCGGGGAAGTCTATCTCAAAGCCAGCTTCGTAGACGAAGCTCTGCATCTCGGCATTGTGCTCGCCCTTGCGGCCAATAACTTTGGCAACCTTGCCCTTAGGAGTCTTCGACCACTCTGTTATCTCCACATAGACCTTGTCTCCGTCCTTCGCCCCGAGAGCGTCGCCGTCTATTTGTATGTCTACGTACATGCGCTTGTCATCAGGGATGACATAGCCCTTATCTACCACTCCAACGAAGTGGGTTTTCTTGCGGGTCACTATCTCCACAACCTTGGCCTGCTTGCGTCCGTAGACCTCTTTGCCTAGAGATTCGACCTTGACCGTGTCGCCGTTTAGCGCGGTGTTGATGTACTCAGGCGAGACTTCGAAGTCGTCGCTCTCGTCTGCTGGGTTCGGGAAGTAGCCTACACCCTTGCCTGTTACGCGTATTTTGCCCTCTAAAGTTTTATTCATCGTTCGGCATTATAACACATATTGACTAATGGCGAGAATTTCATTATGGTACTGAACAGACTTCCACAGGAGAAACGCTTGATCACCGTAATTGACCGCGACACAGTTAGTCGGCTAAAGAGGGCTTACCTGAGCTTCTCGGCTAGGGGATACATAAGTGATGCCCCGAGGAAGGATGTTCCGGGGATGCCTGGACACCGCATGATCGAACACGAGGAGGACGATATCCGCTACATGGATGTTTACCTCAAGAGTCTCGGGTCTCACTACTCCGGCGGCTCGACCATGATGTTGTACAAGGGCGAGGTAATCTGGAGGATGACATACGAGGGTTGGTGCGATAAGCGGGCCCTCCCCACGCTCAAGGCAGCTCTCGCGAAGTCATACTCGAAGTATGAGTTCAATGCGGGTAGAGGCCCAGCGAAGTTTACCCACCAAGAGCTCAAGTACTACAACGATGCCCACGGCGAGTTCGAGCGCTTCAGCAGTGTGGAGACTATCGAAGACGAGAGTGTGGTCAAGGGGCCTCCATGGAAAATTGATCCGGACACCGTCGCACAGCATGAATGCCGCGGCAGGCTGCTCGTCCGCGTAGTCGACTGACAGGCAAAAACCCGCAGGACTCTAACGAGTCTTGCGGGTTTTCTCTTTTATGTTACTATTGGCCGATGTTAAAAATTAGGCTCCAAAGAGTCGGGCGCGTACACGAGACCTCTTTCCGTCTCGTTTTGACCGAGTCTGTGAACTCGACCAAGTCAGGACGCCTTAAGGAGATTCTTGGCTCATACGACCCAAGGAAGACCACTGACTCTATCAAGGCTGACAGGGTTAAGTACTGGCTTGGTGTAGGAGCTAAGGCTACCGGCACAGTGCACAACCTCCTCATCACGCACAAGATAATCGACGGCAAGAAGATAAATGTCCTTCCCAGAAAGACTCCTATAAAGAAGGATGCTGAGCCTGTTAAGGAAGCCGCTCTCCCGACGAGCGAAGCTGTCGGGACTCCGACTGAGAACGTCGGAGCTGTACCTGCTGAGGCCCCTGCTCCTGTCGAGGCTCCAGCTAGTGAGCCTGTGATAGAATCTACCGAGGCTTCGGCCTAACTGATTATCCCGTTTTAACTCTGTACGAATATGATAGATGATTTGAAGTTTCTTGAATTTCTTGTAAAGGCATTGGTCGAAAATCCAGATGATGTGAAGATAACGAGGACTGTGGACGAGATGGGAGTGCTCATGACTCTCGATGTGCACCCCGACGACATGGGCAAGGTCATCGGCCGAGCAGGGAACACCGCCAAGGCCATCCGCATACTGCTTCGCGTAGTAGGTATGAAGAACAATGCGAGAGTGAACTTGAAGATAAACGAGCCTGCCGGCGGTATGCGTAGCATGCCAGCGCGCGACGAGTCTGCATCTCCAGCTCCCCGAGCCTCGAAGAGCCTCGACGAAGCCTTCGCCGATCTCAACCTTGAATAGTTTCCTCAAATAAATATAGAAAGGAAAAGCCGGCCCGCGAGGGTCGGCTTTCGTTTTCCGATTCTGATCAGAATCTCACTGGACAAGGCTCTGAGAGAATCGCGACATGCTGAAGGTTGTGGTTCGAAACCCGACTTTCAGCCACGGCCTTGGTGAGCTCAGAGAGACCCAGATTTACCTGGGTTCCATCGCTGAACCTGAATCTCCACCACCTTCTTGAAAAAAGGCGGCGCCCACTGCCCACAACTTCCTTCTCGAGCAAAATGTTCCGGTTTCTCATACGCTCCCCATTGAAGGTGCCAGGCAGTACTGTATCACTTTTCATAGCCTTGTCAAGGTCGTAAAAACACGGTAGAGTGGGATATATGCATTTCCATATCATTACTCTTTTCCCAGGAGCTTTCGACTCGTACCTAGGCGAGTCTATCTTGAAGCGCGCTATAGAAGATAAGAAGATACGTGTATCTTTCTACAACCCGAGAGACTTCGCGGATAACGAGTACAAGCGTATTGATAGACCTCCTTATGCTGGCGGTCCCGGCATGGTCATCCAGGCCGAGCCGGTCATTAAAGCTATTGCTAAGGCTAAAAGCAAAGCCAAATCGAAGAATACGAAAATAATTTTCCTTAGTCCTTCTGGTAAACAATTTACCAATGAGTACGCAGCGAAAACAGCCAAGAAGTTTAGCGATGTCATCATTGTTTCCGGCCGATACGAAGGTATCGATGCCAGAGTTAAGAAGGTTTTCAAGATGGAAGACATTTCCATCGGACCCTTTGTGTTAACGGGTGGGGAACTGCCAGCCATGCTTATGATAGACGTCATGGCCCGCCAGGTAGAGGGAGTCCTAGGTAACTTCGACTCGCGTGAAGAGTCTCGTGTCGCAAGTCCGGATGTTTACACCCGTCCTGAAATTTTTGCATACAAAGGTAAGAAATATCGTGTGCCCAAGGTGCTCCTTGGTGGTAATCACGCTAAAATCGAGGAGTGGAAAAGCAAAAGACAGGGCAAGAAGTAGAGTTATAATAAATTCATGCTCACATATACACACAGCTGGTTGGCAGTAATTATCACTGCGGTAGGATGCTTTATTATAGGATTTCTCTGGTTCGGACCTCTGTTTGGCAAAACATGGATAAGGCTTATGGGTATTAGCCAAGCGCAAGCCGAGGAGGGGAGGAAGGGCGGCATGAAGAGCATGGTGAAGCCAATGATTATGGCCATGGTCTCGAATCTGGTTACAGCCTTCGTCTTCTTCACTCTGGCGCAGTCGCTCATGCTTGCAGGATTTGCCTCTGCGCTCATGCTTGGCATCTTGCTCTGGCTCGGGTTCTCTATCCCGCTTTTCCTAAACGGTGTTCTGTGGGAGAAGAAGTCCTGGAGCCTCTTCTGGTTTAATGCAGGCCACATCTTAGTCACGCTTATCTTCTCGGCTCTCGTCTACAGCTTTTGGAGGTAGTATAAAGGGCGTCACTTCGTGACGCCCTTTAACAACATCTTCTGTGCCTCCACGGCAGAAATTTCGTAGTAGATGAAGTCTTCGTCATCCTTGTCCTCGTACTGGTCCTCGTCGTCGCGATACCAGACGATATAGACTTCATCACTCCGAAGCACGAGGTGCTTTGTGTGCTTCCCGTCCGTTAGGTCATGGCGGTCATGCCTCAGGCACTCTAGTATCTCACCATGGCATGGCGTACGGTTGAACATGGGCATAATAACGCCGCAGGTCTTCATGTGGCCTCCGAATTAGTCCTAGGACACCCTACCATATTTGACAGAAAAAGGGGGTCGGCGTATACTACGCATCACTTCTAAATCGATTAAGTTATGGCTCTAGAAGGCGGTAATTAGGGGAGATTACAAGCCTGTTTGATTATTTAAATATTGATGCCAACCAAATCGTCGGCTAGACCGAAGAAGTTCTTCGGCCGTTTCCGGGAGCCTCTTACAGAGAGTCCCAATTTCGTCGTTTCTCAGGTAGACAGCTTCAAGTGGCTCATAGAGCACGGCTTGAAGGAGATTTTCCAGGAGTTCTCAAGCATTAAGGACTTCTCCGAGAGGAAGTTCCAACTCGACTTCGTTGGCTTTGAGCTAGAGAAGCCCAAAATGACCGAGTTCGAGGCTAAGGACAAGAAGCTCTCATACGAGGCGCCTCTCAAGGTCACAGTAAAGCTCAAAAACCTTATCCACAAGACAGAGAAGGAGCAGGAGCTCTTCATGGCGGACTTCCCGCTCATGACCGACCACGGCACCTTCATCATCTCCGGCATCGAACGCGTCATAGTGCCCCAGCTTGCGCGCTCTTTCGGCGTCTTCTTTACCGCGGCTGAGGTCAAGGGCAAGAGGACCTTCGGCGCTAAGATCATCCCGGCTCGCGGAGCTTGGATAGAGTTCGAGACTGATGCAGACAATGTTATATATGTGCGCATAGACAGGAAGCGCAAGTTCCCAGTCTCAACTCTCCTCAGAGCCTTCGGCGCTACTACGAACGAGAAGATACTCTCTCTCTTCTCTGGCATGCCAGAGGCCAAAGTCTATATAGAGAAGACCCTTGCCAAGGACCACACGCTTAACGAGGTGGATGCCGCTATCGAGATACACAAGCGCCTCCGCGACGGCGATCTAGCTTCTGCAGAGAACGCCAAAGAATTCGTTAAGTCGATATTTAACGAAGAGCGCTACGACATACACAAGGTTGGACGATACTCGTTCATCCGACGCTTCGGCCTGAAGGATACTCCTAAGGAGATAGAGCGCAGAACGCTCTCCATTGATGACCTCCAGATCATCGTCAAACACATCATAGAGTTGAACACCACTCCAAACGCGATGCCAGACGACATCGACCACCTCGGCAGCCGCCGAGTACGATACGTCGGTGAACTCTTCCAGCAGAAGATCCGCGTAGGTATGGCCCAGATAAAGAGGAACATCCAGAACAGGATGTCGACCATCGACACCGACGTAACTTTGCCAGTGCAATTCATCTCGCCTAAGCCTTTGCAGGCCCGCATCAAGGAGTTCTTCACTACGAACCAACTTTCCCAGTTCATGCAGCAGGAGAACACCCTTGCTGAGATAGAGCACCTCAGAACGCTCTCGGCCCTTGGTCCCGGCGGATTGAACCGCGCTCGAGCAGGCTATGAGGTCCGCGACGTGCACCCTTCGCACTACGGACGCCTCTGTCCTATCGCCACTCCTGAAGGTCCGAACATCGGTCTTATCTTGCGCTTGGCAACTTACGCCCGTGTGAACGATTTCGGCATGATAGAGACTCCATACGCTGTTGTGAAGGATGGCTCTATAACCACTGAGATAAAGTACTTAAACGCGCTCGAGGAAGAGCAGTACAACATCGCTCACGCAGCTACTGTCGTCGAGGACAACAAAATCATCCCTGAGATAGTCGACGTGCGCCACAAGGGCGAGCCGCATACAGCTCACAGGAAGGATGTGCACTTCATCGACGTGGCTACGAACCAGGCTTTCTCTGTCTGTACTTCCATGATTCCGTTCCTAAACCACGACGACGCCAACCGAGCATTGATGGGTTCGAACATGCAGCGCCAGGCTACGCCTTGTATCATCCCTGAGGCACCGCTAGTTGCCACAGGCATTGAGGAGAAGGCAGTTAGAGACACTGGACGCCTCATTATCGCTCCTTGCGCCGGCACCATAAGCTACGTCGACGGCAAGAAGATTGTCCTCACCGACAACAAGGAGGACGAGCACGCTTTCCCACTCGTGAATTTCTCTATGACGAACGGCTTTACCGCCTTCCATCAGCGACCAGTCGTCGAGCTTGGTCAGAAGGTCAAGAAGGGAGATGTCCTCGCAGACACCTCTACCTCCGAGCATGGACAAATGGCCTTGGGACAGAACGTCCTTGTGGCCTTCATGTCTTGGAGCGGCGCTAACTACGAAGACGCCATCATCCTCTCTGAGAGACTCGTTAAGGAATCCAAGTTTACCTCCATACATATTGAGGACTTCATTGTGAACGTCCGAGACACCAAACTCGGTCCCGAGATTACGACCTGCGACATCCCTAACGTCGGCGAGGCAAAGCTCAAAAACTTGGCTGAAGACGGTATCATCCGCGTCGGCGCCGAGGTTCGCCCCGGCGACATATTGGTCGGTAAGATTACCCCTAAGGGAGAAAGCCAGCTCACTCCTGAGGAGCGCCTGCTCCGCTCGCTCTTCGGCGAGAAGGCAAGAGATGTGAAGGACACATCGAAGCGCATGGAAGGCGGTAAGAGAGGACGCGTTATCTCAGTACAGGTCTTCTCGAGAGAGAGGGGAGACAAGCTTGAGAGCGGCATCTTGAAGCAGATACACATACAGGTTGCGCAGCTTCGCAATGTCTCTGTCGGTGACAAACTCGCCGGACGCCACGGTAACAAGGGAGTCATCTCCCGCATCCTCCCAGTTGAGGATATGCCATACATGGAAGACGGTACTCCTATCGACGTCATCCTCACTCCGCTTGGCGTGCCGAGTCGCATGAACTTGGGCCAGATTCTTGAGATGCATCTTGGTCTCGCTGCCCACACTCTTAACTACCAGGCTATCGTGCCTCCATTTGCCGGAGCCGAGGAAGACGAGATTAAGAGCGAGCTCAAGGCCGCAGGCTTCAAGGAGAACGGCAAGATGAAGCTCTACGACGGACGCACGGGCGTAGCCTTTGACCAGGACATCGCTGTCGGCTACATGTACATCTTGAAGCTCCACCACATGGTCGAGGACAAGATACACATGCGCTCTATTGGACCTTACTCCTTGATTACTCAGCAGCCTCTCGGAGGCAAGGCTCAGAACGGAGGCCAGAGATTCGGAGAAATGGAAGTGTGGGCTCTCCTCGGACACGGCGTAGGACACATCCTCCGCGAGATGCTCACTATCAAGTCTGACGACATCACTGGACGTTCAGCAGCCTTCGACTCCATCGTGAAGGGCGAGAAGCTCCAGGAGCCAGGCACCCCAGCCTCCTTCAATGTGCTTGTGAACAACTTGAGAGGACTTGCGCTCGACATCGAGGCCAAGAAGAGACCAATGGAGCCAAATAACGAATAACTGCCATGACCATCATCAACAAAAAAGTCGTCGATACAAAAGATTTCGACACCATAGGCATCAGGCTCGCCTCACCGGAGCGCATCAAGGAGTGGTCCTACGGAGAAGTGACCAAGCCCGAGACTATCAACTACCGCACCCAGCGCTCAGAAAGGAACGGCCTCTTCGACGAGAAGATTTTCGGCCCGGACCGCGACTTTGAGTGTTACTGCGGTAAGTACAGAGGCATTCGTTACAAGGGTATCGTCTGTGAGAAGTGCGGTGTTGAGATAACCCGCTCCATAGTGCGCCGCGAGAGGATGGGACACATTGAGCTCGCCTCGCCAGTTGCTCACATCTGGTTCCTTAAGAATGTACCTTCCCGCATCTCGCTCATCATGGGCATCCCAGTAGTCGACCTGGAGAAGGTCATCTACTTTGCTGGCTACATAGTGACCTCAGTATCCGAGCAGGAGAAGTCTCGCGTGCTGAAGGACCTCGACTCCGAGTTCAAATCCAAAGTGAAGAGTCTTCACGATGACAAGGCCAAGGAGTCCCTGAAGGAACTCGCCACACAGACCAAGCACGACATCGAGTCGCTCGTCCCAGGACGCGTCCTCGACGAAGTTGAGTATCACCGATTCGGCATGAAGTACTCGACCATCTTCGAGGCAGGCATCGGCGCAGAAGCTATATATGAGATCTTGAAGAAGACAGACATGAAGAAGCTCCTCGCCGAGCTTGAAGAGGCTCTGACTAAGGCTCCCGCTACTGACATCGTCCGCTTGAACAAGCGCATCTCCACCGTGCAGTCGATGATAAGCGCAGGCACTCGCCCTGAATGGATGTTCCTCACTCGCATCCCAGTCATCCCTCCGGCTATACGCCCAATGGTCCCCCTAGACGGTGGACGCTACGCTACTTCTGATGTGAACGACCTCTACCGACGCGTCATCAACCGCAACAACCGTTTGAAGAAGTTGAAGGAAATCAACGCTCCGGATGTCATTCTACGTAACGAGAAGCGCATCTTGCAGGAAGCTGTTGATGCTCTTATAGACAACACTATCCGCCACGGCAGCGCCGGAGGCAGCCAGGCCCAGCGCCGTCCACTGAAGTCGCTCTCCGATAACCTTAAGGGCAAGCGTGGTCTCTTTAGACAGAACCTCCTCGGCAAGCGCGTGGACTACTCCGGACGCTCCGTCATCATCGTCGGTCCTGAGCTCGCTCTCCACCAGTGCGGTTTGCCTAAGCACATGGCGCTTGAGCTCTTCAAGCCATTCGTCATCTCTGAGCTCTTGAAGAGGGAACTTGCTTACAACATCCCAGGAGCAAGACGACTCATTGAAGACGCTATACCAGAGGTTTGGGCCATACTCGAAGAGGTTATCCGCGGCAAGTACGTTCTGCTTAACCGCGCACCAACGCTCCACCGCCTCGGCATTCAGGCCTTCCAGCCTATACTCATTGAGGGTAACGCTATCCAGCTCCACCCTCTCGTCTGTACCGCATTCAATGCAGACTTCGACGGAGACCAGATGGCAGTACACGTGCCTCTCTCTGACGAGGCTCAGGCTGAAGCGCGCCTCATCATGGCCGCAGACAGGAACATCCTCAAGCCAGGTAACGGCGAGCCTGTCGTCACGAACAAGATGCTCGACATCGTGCTTGGTACTTACTGGATCACTCGCATTATCGCAGGAGAGAAGGGCGAAGGCCGCTACTACTCGACCCCAGCTGCAGCTATCACTGCGCACGACTTCGATGTAGTGAGCCTAAGGGCGAAGATTAAGGTCCTTGCGCCTGAAACTCCTAAGTATGCGCACTTCGAGGGCAAGACCTTTGAGACCTCGGTTGGACGCATACTCTTCAACGCAGTTTTGCCTGAAGATCATCCGTTCATAAACCATGAGATGGACCGCAAGGCTATGGGCGGACTCGTTGACGACCTCATAGAGCGCTACGGCCTAGAGTCTCTCCCAGGTATCGCTGATAAGATAAAGAACTTCGGCTTCCGCTACGCTACTCTCTCTGGAGTGACATGGGGACTCGACGATGTAAAAATCCCTGAGGCCAAGTCTGGCATCATCAAGAAGGGTCGCGACCAGGTTGCTAAGATCCTCGACCAGTGGAACGACGGTCTCCTCTCGGAGAACGAGCGCATCCAGAAGTCGGTTGAGATATGGCAGTCTATCAAGCAGGAGATTGAGTCTCTCATACCTAAGACCTTGAGCACTAAGGACTCCGTTTACGACATGACTTACTCTGGTGCTAGAGGCTCCTTCGGTAACCTTAACCAGATGGCAGGTATGAAGGGTATCATCCAGAACGTCGCCGGCGAGGCGCTTGAGTTCCCGATTCTCTCTTGTTACAAGGAAGGTCTCACTCCGCTCGAATACTTCATCACTACGCACGGCTCGCGCAAGGGTCTCACTGACACCGCGCTCAACACCGCTAAGGCCGGATACCTCACCCGCCGTCTCTTCGATGTCGCGCAGGACGAGATAGTGACCGAGGATGATTGTGGTACCAAGGAAGGCATCTACATAACCAAGAAGACCGCATCAGGCATTGATGTGCCTCTCTCGAAGTCAGTACGCGGACGCTTCCTCGCTAAGGATATGGTAGATGAGAAGGGTACTGTGCTCTTCAAGTCAGGCCACTTCATGGAGAAGCGCGATGCGGATACCATAGACAAAATTAATCTCGAAGGTGTTTGGGTTAGGAGCCCGATGGTCTGCAAGTCTGTACACGGACTCTGTGTTAAGTGTTACGGTGTTGACCTTGGTTCCAACAAGGTAGTCGAGCTAGGCGAAGCGGTAGGTACCGTGGCGGCACAGGCTATCGGCGAGCCGGGAACCCAGCTCACCATGCGTACCTTCCACGCCGGAGGTGTGGCCGCAGCAGGCGGAGACATCACGCAAGGTCTCCCTCGCGTCGAAGAAATCTTCGAGAAGAGGAAGCCTAAGAATCCAGCCATCGTCTCGCACGTCGACGGCACAGTGAGCGAGATTAAGATGAGCGGACACGACAGAGTAATCGTCGTCTTGCCAGACCCTGTCGAAGCCTCAACTGCCAAGTCGAAGAAGCTAGATACCGAGTACACGGTCACTCCAAACAGGAGCATCCTCACGAGAGTTGGCGCTTCGGTCAAGAAGGGCGAGATGCTCACGGACGGCTCTGCCGACCTAGACGAGCTCTTCCGCTACGCTGGCAAAGAGGCTACAGCCGAGTACATCATCCGCGAGGTATCGAAACTCTACGAACTCCAGGGAGCAGCGGTCTCGCACAAGCACATCGAGCTTATCATCAGACAGATGTTTGCTAGGCGCAAAGTCAGAGATGGCGGCGATAGTGCCTTCAACCGCGGCGACGTGGTCGAGGTCTCTGAGCTTCATGGCACCGAGGTTAAGGCAGATGCAGTTATCATGGGCATCACTGAGGTTGCTCTCTCCAGAGCTTCCTTCCTCTCGGCAGCATCCTTCCAGCACACGCCAAGAGTTCTTATCCAAGCAGCCCTACGAGGCGTGCAGGATGAGCTCTTGGGTCTCAAAGAGAATGTTATTATTGGCAGACTGATTCCCGCAGGTACCGGTTTCGAGGGCAGCTACAAGCAGAAACTCATATGCGAGGAAACGTCGAAGAAGTCAAAGACAGGCTAGACATCGCCGAGGTCATCGGCGGTTATGTCAAAGTCGATAAGGCGGGGGCGAACTTCAAAGCCAAGTGCCCCTTCCACAACGAGAAGACACCTAGCTTCTTCATATCGCCTGCGCGTCAGAGCTATTACTGCTTCGGTTGCGGGGCCAAGGGAGACATCTTCACCTTCGTTGAGGAAATGGAGGGCGTCGACTTCAAAGAAGCTCTAAAGACTCTAGCCGCGAAGGCTGGAGTTGAGCTCAAGTACGAAAGAGGAGAGAGTAAGGGTGATACCGACAAGCTCTATGATGCTCTTGAGGAGGCCGCAGCCTTCTTCGAGTCAGGACTTGAGGCTAGCGCTGAAGCGAAGAAGTATCTTGCCTCGCGCGGCGTATCAGACGAGAGCGTAAAGGAGTGGCGCTTGGGTTATGTACCCGAGGACTGGCGACTCCTCCGCGAGCACATGCTCGGCAAGGGCTATGACGATGTGACGCTCACTAAGGCCGGTCTCATAAAGATGAGCGTCGACCACAAGGACAAGGAGCCTTACGACGTTTTCCGCGGGCGCGTCATCTTCCCGATATTTGACGCTAGCGGGAGAGTCATAGCTTTCTCTGGCAGAGCTCTCGCGCCTGACGCAACGCCAAAGTACCTTAACAGCCCTGATACGCCCCTCTTCGTGAAGAGTGATGTCCTCTATGGTCTCGACAAGGCCAAGCAGGACATAAGGAAGAAGGATTACACCGTTCTCGTCGAGGGTCAGCTAGACCTGGTCCTCTCGCACCAGTCGGGGGTCAAGAATACTGTAGCCTCGTCTGGTACAGCTTTCACAGCCCAGCACTTGGAGCGCCTAAGGCGTCTCTCGCCGAGGATACTCCTCGCCTTTGACAGTGATGAGGCGGGCAGCAAGGCATCTGAGAGGAGCACGGTGCTCGCGCTCTCATTAGGACTTGAGGTCAAGCTGGCCAAAATGCCGGAAGGCTCCGACCCGGCAGACATGGTTAAGACCAATCCCGAGAGTTGGAAAGATGTTTTGAGGAAAGCGAAGCCCGCCATAGAGGTCTTCCTCGACGAGATACTCTCGGAAGAGAAAGACGCTCGCAAAGTTGGCAAGGCCATAGAGAAGAAGGTTCTCCCTCTCATCTTGCTCCTGTCGAGCTCAATAGAGCGCTCACACTTCGTATCCCTTATAGGCAAGCGCACTGGTCTCAAGGAAGAGCATATTTGGGAGGACTTGAAGAGAGCCAAGAGACCCGACACTGTAACGGCCACCGCAGGCAAAGAGGAGGCAAAGGCAGAGTCACCCAAAAAGCGGACTCGCGCGGAAGAGCTGGAAGAGATAAGGAGCTGGCGCAAGGAGAATCCGGGAGATATGGACTTGCGCAGGCAGGAAACCGAACTCGTCATCCTCATGAGAGTAGATGAGCTCGATAGTGAGATAGCAGAGGCGCGTATAGCGCTAGGGAGAGGGGAGAGCGAAGCGCTCGAGAAGGTATCGGCTCTCTCAAAGGAACGAGATGAAGAGAAGCGCAAATTAATATAGAATAAGAAGTTAATGGCCCAAAAGAAAAACAAAAAGAAGGTCAAAAAGATGAAGGCCAAAAAGACCAGCGTAAAATCGCGGGTCAAAAAGGGTGCGGCCAAGAAACAGAAGAAAGCTATAACTAAAAAGAAAGCCGTCAAAGTTTTGAAGACGAGACCCCTCTCGAAGAAGGCTCAAGAGGGTGAGACAAAGATGAACCGGCTCATAGTGAGGGGCAAGGAGAGAGGATTCATCACATATGACGAGATACTGAAGGAGTTCCCGACTATTGAGACCAATATCATCTTCCTCGACGAGCTATACGGCAAGCTCGCTAGTGCCGGAGTGGACGTGCTCGAGGGCGGCGGACTCTTAGAGATTAGGAACGAAGATGACGACAAGAAGTATTACTCCAAGTCGGACTCGGCCTATGACTCGATACAGATGTATCTCAAAGAGATAGGTCGCTACCCGCTCATTTCGGGCAGTATGGAGAAGGAGCTTGCCCGCCGCATTGAAGCTGGTGACGTTGAGGCCCGCAACCTCTTGGCTCAGGCCAACTTGCGCCTCGTGGTCTCTATTGCCAAGAAGTATGCTAACCGTTCCCCAGACCTTACTCTCCTTGACCTTATACAGGAGGGCAACCTAGGCCTCTATAAGGCCGTGGAGAAGTTCGACTGGACGAAGGGTTACAAATTCTCTACCTACGCTACCTGGTGGATACGCCAGGCTATTACTCGCGCCTTGGCTGACCAGAGCCGCACTATCCGCGTGCCTGTGCACATGGTTGAGACTATCGCCAAGTACAAGCAGGTCGTGCGCCGTCTTACCCAGGACCTCGGCCGAGAGCCATTGCCAGAGGAGATAGCGCTAGAGATGAACCTTGATGTAGAGAAGATTTACCAGATAGAGAAGATAGACCAGTCTACCGTCTCGCTTGAGAGCCCGGTAGGGGACGAGGGTGACGATGGCAAGTCTAAGCTCGGCGACTTCCTCGCTGATGACAAGATACTCTCTCCGTCTGAGGAGTCCTCGCGCCGCATTATCTCCGACCAGGTCAAGGAGATACTTGGAGATTTACCGCCTAAGGAAAGAAAGATTTTAGAGATGCGCCACGGCCTTATAGACGGCTATACGCACACCCTCGAGGAAGTGGGCAAGGTCTTCGGCGTCACCCGCGAACGCATCCGCCAAATCGAAGCCAAGGCCCATGAGAAGATACGCCAACACGAGAAAATAAATAGACTAAGAGGATATTAAAACGCTAAGCCGCCCCTAGGGGCGGCTTTAGTTATGCATGCGAGCGAGGATGTAGGGCATCACGATGTAGATGCCGTAACCGAGCATGACTGCTCCGCATGTCCCTCTGAAGAGCCGGAACTTTGGACTCATGTCTTTGGAAAAGAGTGCCAGAAGTATGTTGGCCTCGCCGCCGATGAGGAGTACGAGAGTCCCGATCTTCAACCAGTTGAACAAAGAAAGATCCACGCACGCCTCCGATAAAAGTCTCATCCTAATGACGCACAAGGAGGACCAAACTATCAATATAAAAAAGAACCCCGCCGATCGTATGAGTCGGCGGGGATTTCGTTGGGGATACCTATTACCGTGAGACAGCGGCGGCAATCCGCTTCAGGAAGCCGGGTCTGGCCGGAGTGGTATCCTTCACCTCTTCCGGGACCTGGAGGAAGCACTGGTTCATGAGGTCCATCATGATTCGGTCAATCTCCTCAGTGAGTCCGGCGCGCTTGAGCGGGCCGATGGCATCCGCCAGAACAGGGAACTGAGCCTCGTCGAGAAGGTTCACGAGATAGCCGAACTCCTTCCACGTCTTGAGGTTTTTCTGGACATCATTGAGGCAAGTGATGATCCACTTTGCTTCTCCGTCTCCTGGGGCGGAAACGTGCCAAAGCTCCTTCTTGAGCTTGTCGGCAAGGTTTTCCTCCGCCTTCGCTCTCAGCTCTGGGGTGAGGCTGAAGAACTGGTTGTTCTTCGGCAGTGAATCGGTCTCGGCACGTTGAACCATATAAAGAGCTCCTGTTTGCCATCCCGTGGCACGCGGGCTTACACTCATCAGCTATCCCATCGGGCACTATGAGTTAAGCTTGGGTATTATATACCATATATATGTCCTTGTCAAGTTATAAAGAAAGGGCGGACCTGTGAGGGTCCGCCGTTTTGTTACTGCTGTGGAGCTAGCCGAAGGCCGCCTTGTGTTTCTTGCGCTGAATCACGCCGTCTACGTGCTCTGTCACGAGCCATGAGATGACGCCGGCCATGAAGCAAATGAGTACGCCCATGGAATCATGGGAGCTGAAGTCTCGTTGGCCCCGTTCGGGCTGCCCGAGCATGACCATCGCGTAGAGGATTCCGCAGATGTAGGCGTACATGATCCCACAGTCCGCCTCGTGGCTCGCATACCGCAGTGTTAGCATCAACACTGGAGGTGCGGTCACGCACAGGATGAAAAGCAAAAAGAGCATTAAACTTCTCCGTTAGGGTGGACTTATACCAAAATACCACCAATATTTGTTTAAGTCAATAGTTAAGAACTAGTAATCCATCTACATGATAAAATAGGCTCATGTCTGATGATCTCTTCAAGACGGCCTATAAGAGCCTCAATAAGGCTCAGAAGGAGGCTGTGGACGCTATAGAGGGTCCAGTGATGGTCATAGCTGGTCCTGGCACTGGTAAGACTCAGGTGCTCACGCTCCGCATAGCCAATATCCTCACTAAGACCGATACTCCGGCCGACGGCATCCTGTGCCTCACCTTTACTAACTCCGGCGTGAAGGCCATGCGTGAAAGGCTGTTAGAGCTCATAGGCCCTGCTGCATCAAGAGTGGTTATATCGACCTTCCATAGCTTTGGCTCAAGCCTTATAGAAGAGTTCTACGAAAGGTTGGATCTGCCCGCTCCGCCCAAGCTCCTTGATGAAAGAGACGCAGTCCTCTTGGTGGACGAGATACTTGAGAGCAATGATTGGGAGTACTTACGTCCAAGAAGCGGCGGAGCGCACAACTTCCGTGACCTGCGCTCCCTCATATCTTTCTTGAAGAGGGAGAAAATTTCTCCGGAGGATTTTGCTCTCGAGGTCGGCAAAGAGATTAAGAAAGTGAAGGATAAGGCGAAGCTAAAGAGCCTTGGCCGTACTGAAGAGGCTTCCCGCTTCTATAAGCTCTATGAGGAGGCTAAGCGCGAGCGCAACATCGTGGACTATGACGACATCCTTGAGTACATTGTGAGGCTCGCGGAGAGTTCGAAAGATGCCAGAGCCAGTCTTCGCGAGCGGTATCTCTATGTGCTCGTGGACGAGCATCAAGACTCAAGCGGAGTACAGAACAAGTTCCTCGAAGCTGTGTGGTCAGATACCGAGAAGCCGAACATCTTCGTCGTTGGTGATGACAGGCAGCTCATATATGGATTCGGCGGAGCATCCTTGTCGCACTTTGAAAGTTTTAAAGATAGCTTCGCCGGCACAAAGCTCATATCCCTTAGCGAGAATTATCGTTCCACGGAACCGATACTTGAGCTCGCAGATGAGGTCTTAGTGAGTTCTATAAGCAAGGTTAAGCTAAAGAGCAACAGGAGCGAGAAGCACGCCGTGACGCTTGTTGAAGCTGAGTATCCTCGAGACGAGATACTGGCTGCGGGCTTAGCGATAAAGAAGAGGATAGAGGAAGGAGTAAATCCTGATGAGTGTGCGGTTATAGTGCCGAAGAACGCTCAAGTCAGGAGCGCTGTAGCCGTGCTACAGGACTTAGGATTGCCAGTAGCGGCGAGCGGCAAGGCTTCTTTCTTTAACCTTCATGAGACAGAGACTCTCATAGATGTTCTCAGATTCCTGGTAGATCCATATGATGCCGCTTCTACAGCCAGGCTCATATTGAATCCAGTCTTTGGCATACCGGTGCTTACGGGACATGCTTTCTTGCGCGAGGAGGGCCGCAAGGTAAGTATTGATTCTGTACTAAAGGCTAAGGGTAAGATAGGCGAGCTAGGCGACTTATTGGCCCAACTCCTCAAGCTGTCTAAGGAGAAGGATGTCTATGAGCTAGTGCAGGAGATCGGCAAACAAGTCTTCTACAAGACTAGCGACCACAAGACGCTTCTGCGCCAAATAGAGTCTGTCCGCACGATGCTTCACCTGGCGCTATCTAGGCTGGAAAGAGATCCAAAGACAAGCCCGAGCCAGTTTGTGGCCTTTATCGACAGGCTCATCGAATATAGCGAGGACATCCCGCTAGCAGTCTTCTTGGCAGACGAAGGGGTTAAGGTTATGACACTCCACGCCTCGAAGGGGCTCGAGTTCGACTCAGTGTGGATTGCCCATCTTGATGAGAAGTCGCTCATGAAGGGTAAACGAGCCGGCTTTGTCTTGCCTGAGAAGATCGCGCAGTTTGCCGCTGAGAAGGATGAGTTATCAGCACGAAGAGAGCTATATGTAGCCATCACAAGAGCCAAGCGCTACCTCACGCTCTCATATGCAGCCAAAAGTTATACAGGCGGGGAGCAGGCTCTCGCTCATATTGTCGCCTCTTTGCCGAAGAAGATGCTCGTGAAGAAGTCAGTGCTTGAGACGGAGAGTGCAATACTCGGCAATGACCCAAGCCTTTATGTGACAAGCAACAGGCGAGAGAAGACCGCGAGTGCTGTGGAGGAAATGCGCGAGCTTGTGAAGAAGAATGTAGCAGACATGAGCATCTCCGTGACGAACTTGAACAACTTTTGGAGTTGTCCGTGGAAGTGGTACTTCAGGAGCTTCCTTCGTTTGCCGGAGCCAGAGTCAGAGAGTCTCGTCTTCGGCGACTTGGTGCACAAACTTATAAATAGGCAGCTCAAGGAGGGGAGCTTCCGTCATGATTTTAGACAAGAGATAGAGGATTTCCTAGACGAGCTCCATGTATATGACGAGCTTTCGCGCAGGCGCTACTTTAAGGATGCTGACAAAGTCTTGTCTGCGTTCCAAGATGCTATCCTCCCCCACATAAGTGAGGACTTCGCAACAGAAAAGAGCCTTCGTTATGTAGACCCAAATGTGAATATGGTTGTAACGGGCAAACTCGACCTGGTAGAGCAGCTAGAGGACGGAACTATGCGAGTGTCTGACTTTAAAACTGGCGGGGCAAAGACTACAGGGGCTATAGAGAAAGTGAGCGAAGGCGGCAGGCTCTCCGACATGCTCCGCCAGTTAGCCATGTACTCGTATCTACTCGAAAACCAGAGAAAGTCCGGGGAAATCTCTTCCTCTCGCCTCATCTTCCTCGAAGCAAGTGAGAAGGATAAGAACTTTATATACGAAACCCAGATGGGCAAGGAGGAGATAGGCTTGCTGAAGAAAGATATCGTCGACTTTGCCAAGCTCCTATCTAGCGGCGAGTGGACAGAGCTCCCTTGTGACAATGACTCTTACGGCAAGCCTTGCGAGTACTGCGCTTTAAAGGACCTCTTACTTAAGAAGTGAGTCGATTTTAGCTTTGACGCTCTCGTAAGGTTCGGCGCCGTTCACAACTATTTGTTTGTCGCCCATGATGATGACTGAGTACGGAGTGCCTTGAGCTCCTGCGTTTATGGCTGCTGTGACATCGTCAGTTATCTCTTTGCCATGCGTACCATTTGTGAGGCACTTGTTGAACTGAGTTACATCTAAGCCGAGGCCCTGAGCTATCCTTGGGAGTTCGGCCGGATCTAGAGTGTTGTTAGAGCCTGTGGTAGCAAAGATTTTATCTATATAGCTCCAGAAGGCAGTATTGCCACCTTGGTCAGCTGCACACTCAGAGGCCTCTGACTCCATGGGCGCTTTGGAGTGGAGCTGAGCAATAGGGAAATGGCGGTAGACCCAGTTAACCTTGCCTGCATAAGTAGCGAGGACCTGATGCATAGTGTCGTGGAAGACCTTGCAGAAAGGGCACTCAAGGTCGGAGTACTCTACTATGGTTATAGGGGCATTGGCATCGCCAAGCATGTGGTCCTTGCCGCTAACTGGCTCTACCTTGCCCTCGGGCGTATTGCTGCCCGTGAGAGAGCCTGCAGCAGCTATGGCGCCGCCGTGACCGCCTCCGAAGTAGACTGCGCTCGCTATCATGCCTCCAGCCAGGATAATGGCTAGCGGGATAGTGAACTGCTGAGTACCTCGACTGCTATCATTATGACTGGCATTATTGGTTTCGGGCATCATGTTTGAGCTTATTTTTACCGAGTAAGTATACCACCGCGGCTGATAGGAGAGAAATAAGTATGCTTGCTGACACATCAAGCGTATGGTGCACACCTACGTATACTCGAGCTGAAGCCACTGCGAGAGTAATAATCCAGAGCCATATGGCCCACTTGCGGTCGAAGTAAGTCATCACAGCCGCCAAAGCCGCTACGAGCAGAGTGTGGTCTGAGGGGAAGCCGTTGTCTGCCGCATGTTGTATTAAAGGCGCTATCCCGCTTACGACAAACGGTCTTGGGTCGTAGTAGAAGTGGCTAGCAATCTTGGCTACCATGTATGCCAATGGCAGAGTGATGATACCAAAGATGGCGAGGCTCTTCTTTATTTTCCTGTCCGCTCTCAACCAGTAAATCCCGACAATCAGCGCTGATGCTATGAAGAGATACTTGGCACAGAATATAGCAATAGTGTTCATTGGATGTAATTAAAATGGCAGAGTAAATGTTAGTTTATTTTCTATCGGTTTTTCCCAGTCCTTAGTATCCAGTTTTATCTCGTTCAGTTTGCCGCCCTCTTTGAATACGAGTTTGCCGTGCTCGCGGGCATGGTCATAAAGAGCCTTGGTGATGCGCACATCGTCTATGCAGTAGTCGCGGACCTTATCCACTTCGCCATTTTTCCACCACTGGATAGCTTCAAGGCCATGGCCAATCTTTTTCTTGCCCAGGGTCCCCTCAGCAAGCTGGTCGAGCTTCATGCGGCGACCATAGGATTTGTAAATCTCCTTCAGAATGTCGAGGCTTTTGAGCTTAGTCAGGTCGCCGTGATAGTACTTGTTGAGTAAAGGGATATCGAAATGGTCTGAGTTGAAGCCTATGAGCATGTCTGCGCGCTCGAGTATGGGCCAGAGCTTGCCGAGCTCGTCCTCCACATATGACGAGTAAGAGTCTGTCTCTGAGTCATGTATAGCGATGAGAGAGATGTCTAAAAGCGACGGATCATGCTTGCCAACGTCAGCGAAAACATTCTTCGTCTCAATGTCGAATACAATCTTACGCATTACTTGCTGGTCTTAAGGCTGTGAGTCTCTAGGAAGTCACGCATGGTGATGTCTCCCGCGCCAAAGCCGACTGCAGGTACAGCTTCAACATCGAAAAGTTCCATCAAGTTGTCATAACGACCTCCGCCAAGGATTGAGCGCGGGTTAGCTGGGTCGGTATCGAAGAACTCGAAGACAACCCCTGTGTAGTAGGCTTGTCCGCGCTTGAGTGTCTCGTCAATTTTAAGATTTGTAATACCTTTCTCTTGGAGAGCATTCATAACCTCACCTAAGGTATCACTCATCGAAGCTGGAGCACTGAGACGTATCTCATACGAGTCTCGGCTTGCGCCGAACTCCTGCATGATCGCATCAGCAAGAGATATGATTTCTACATCAGCGCTTTGGTCGGGGACACCCATAATATCTACGTTGAGCTGATAGTGCTCTCGGCGTCTGCCGCGCTGGGGCTTCTCGTATCTAAAAAGGTTAGGGATTGAGTACCAACGCAGAGGGAACTTCAATGTACGTCTGCGGGCTGCAACCATGCGGGCGAGAGTTGGGGTCATCTCAGGCCTGAGTGTCACACTCCTGCCGCCTCTGTCAGTGAAGGTGAAGGTTTGCTCATTGACTATCTCCTCTCCCGACTTCTCCGCATACAGTTCCGTCGGTTCAAGAGGGGATGCTCCATACTCCTCATATCCATATTGTTCGGCAATCTTACTCCAGACAGAAAAAATGTACTTTTCCACCCTCATGTCCTCCGGATAGAAATCCTGCACGCCCTTATAGGGGGCTGTATCAAGCTTCGTCATAAGCGTATTATATCGGAAATGACAGAGATATTGAAACTATACAAGAACTTGGGTGAGACGCCCCTCGAGTGCATAGAGCGCTTTAAGCTAGAGCGGCCTGAGTACAAGGATGTAAATATGACCTACCTCGGTAGGCTCGACCCTATGGCTGAAGGGCTACTCTTTATCCTGGCAGGGGATACCAGGGATAAGCAGAAGTATCTTGACTGGGACAAGGCCTATGAGTTCGAGGTTTTGTGGGGGTTTGAGACTGATACTTACGACACTCTAGGACTGGTCACAGCCGAGGGCAAGATGCCCATAGACCTGGAGAAGAAGATGGGGAAGCTGCTTAAGAATATCGCCGCCAGGAAGACCCAGGCCTATCCTCCATACTCGGCCCGCACAGTTGGCGGCAAGGCCCTGCATACATGGGCTAGAGAGGGCAAAATAGGCGAGGTCGAGATACCGACAAGGAGCATAAAGATATTCCACATCGAGCATGTGCGCACGAGGCTCCTTAAGCAGAGCGAAGTGCTCGAGGAAATACTCAAGAACATTGCATTGGTCGAGGGCGACTTTAGGCAAGCTGAGATATCCTCGCTTTGGAAAAGGGTTTTAAAGCCAAACGAGCTTGCTCTCATATCTAGGTTCAAGGTCGATGTCTCAAGCGGCACTTATGTACGCGGCCTTGCTCACGAGATGGGCAAGATGCTCGGCACATGTGCTCTGGCTTACAGTATCAAGCGCACAAGAATGGGAGAGCATAGATTAGACTGACTTGAAATGTAACAAGTCTTGATACGTCATATACTCCGGACATTTATAGGAGGCACGATGTCGAGACCTGCAATACTGTTTCTCGCTTTCTTGTTTGGGATAGTGATTGCTGACTGTGGGGTAAGCAAGATGCCGCCTCAAGAGGCCACGAGCAGCGCTGAGGTGCAAAGCGAGTGCTTGACCCACTTCATCAACTTCGCCACTGGCACTCTGAGCGAGGCGGATTCCATCCTCTCGCCGAGGTGCGACGCTACGGCCGAGACGCGGCCCAATGCGCAGAGGCTGCGCTCACAAGCCAGGTCCTACCTCAAGAACGGCAAGATGCCCAAGGACCCCTAACCGCAAGGTAGGGGTCTGGCTTTTATATTCCTAACCTTTTCTTAGTGACTTAGCGCGGTCTTGCTGGGTGAGGATTTGTTTGCGGAGGCGGACTGACTCAGGAGTGATCTCAATATATTCGTCATCCTTCATTATTTCCATGGCACGTTCTATTGATAGCTTCCAAGCAGGGACAAGGAAGACAGCATCGTCAGAGCCGGAGGCGCGCATGTTCGTGAGCTGTTTGCCCTTGGTTGGGTTCACATACATGTCCTCACCCTTGGAGGTGTTGCCTATGACTTGACCCTGGTATACCTCGTCGCTCGGCTCTATGTAAAGCACTCCTCTCTGCTGCAGGTTGTCGAGAGCGAAGGCCAAGGCCTTACCCTTCTCCATCGATATCATCGAACCCACATCGTGATGGTCTATGACTCCGGCATAAGGTCGGAAGCCGACAAAGCGTGAGGAGAAGATGCCTAAGCCCTTAGTGTCCACAATGAACTGGCCTCGGTATCCCAAGAGTCCTCGTGTAGGAGCCTCGAGGATAAGACGGGTTTGGCCATTCTCGGTCTTCATGTCCATGAGCTGGGCGCGGCGGGAGGTGAGAGTAGATATGACAGTACCGGAGGCCTCTTCAGGCACGTCGATGACCACTTCCTCGAACGGTTCCATTTTCTCACCATCTACCTCTTTGATAATAACGTGGGGCTGGGAGACCTGAAGCTCGAATCCCTCTCGGCGCATGTTCTCACAGAGGATGGCTATGTGGAGTTCGCCGCGGCCGAAGACTGTGAGCTGGTCACTCTGAGAGAAGTCGACCTTAAGACCCACATTCACCTCTAGCTCGCGTTCCAAGCGCTCGCGTATCTGGCGTCCAGTGACGAATTTGCCTTCCTGTCCGGCAAAGGGAGAGTCGTTAACGAGGAAGTTTAGGGATATGGTCGGCTCGTCGACATTGATAGTCGGCAAGGCCTCGCTCTCGGCGCTGCCGGATATGGTGTCTCCTATGTAAATCTCAGGGAGTCCTGCGAGCATGACCACATCGCCGGCGATAGCCTCTTGGCTCTCCACTCTCTTAATACCCTCGAAGGAGAAGAGCTTGGTAATCTTGCCTTTGTAGTTCTCGCCGTTAGGCTTCTTCACGAAGACCTCTTGTCCAGTCTTAAGCACACCTTCGTATATTCGGGCGATAGCTAGGCGTCCGAGGAAGTTGTCATAGGCGAGGTTGAAGGGCTGCAGGCGTACAGGTACTTCGAGGTTCTGTGCCGCTGGCGGGACATGTTCAAGGATGACGTCGAGGAGCGGGTTCAAGTCCTTGGAGTCGTCAGAGAGATTCCTCCTCGCGATGCCCTCGCGTCCGATAGCGTACACGGTGGGGAAGTCTATCTGGTCATTGCCGGCACCAAGCTCGAGGAAGAGCTCTAGGACCATCTCGTGCACGGCTTCGGGGCGTGCAGCAGGCTTGTCTATCTTGTTTATGACGACGATGGGCTTCAGACCAAGCTCGAGAGACTTCTTAAGCACGAAGCGAGTTTGAGGCATGGGGCCCTCCTGCGCATCGACCACAAGAAGCACTGTGTCTATGGAACGGAGCACACGCTCTACCTCAGAGCCGAAGTCTGAGTGCCCTGGAGTGTCGACGATATTGACCTTCGTATTTTTATAAAAGAGGGAAGTATTCTTCGAGTATATGGTGATGCCGCGCTCCTTCTCAAGGGCGTTAGAGTCCATGCTCTCACCCTCGGAGAACATGCCGTTCTGGCGGAGGAGCGCGTCGGTCAAGGTGGTCTTGCCGTGGTCGACGTGGGCGATAATAGCTATGTTCCTTATTTCCATCTGGTTTCCATAATTAAATCCCGCCTCGGCGGGATGTCACATTTAAACACAAAAACTATTTTTCTACAAGCTCACCAGATACATAGGTGTAGGTCTTCGTTGTGGGGACTGTGGGCTCAGCTGCAAAGGGTTCCTCGGGTTTGCGGTCAAGATATTTAACCTTGATAAGTCCCTTGGAGTCTATGGATATAGACTGTGGTGAGATGCGGTCACCTATGAAGACTGCATTGCTGCCCTTGTAGGAGACATTACCTGAGACATAAGCAGCGACGTAGATAAAGAAGCCAGAACCAAAGCCGTCTTGAGTGAGGATAACCACGGCATCATTTTTCGAGTCATCGTTAATATCTCCGTACACGGTCTTGTCGGCCAAGCCTGTCTCAGTCTGGACGAAGGCATCTCCTCCGCTAGATGAAAAGCCTACTCCATTCTTGAGAGTCACCGGACCATCCTCGAAGATGAAGGTGGCGTTCGATGCATCAGGCTTTGATGTGGCTGGGGCAATCTTCACCTCGGGAGTAGCATTAGACCCTCTGCCCGGCCAGAAGAACCATGCGACGGCGGCTACTATCAACAGCACTGAGAGTATTAAGACCTTCTTCATCTGCCTATTGTATAATGAGAACATGTTAAAACCAAAAGCGAGGGGCAAGAGTAGGGGCTTCACCCTTATCGAACTCCTCGTCGTCATCGCTATCATAGGCATCCTCGCTGCCGTCATCCTTGTTTCTCTCGGCAAGGCTCGCACAAGGGGCAATGACTCTAAGGTCAAGTCTGAGTTGATTAGCCTGCGCACTACCGCAGAGACATATATAAACGAGAAGGGTAGCTACTCAGTGGCGAATAACTGCGGAGAGGGGATGTTCATCGATACAGACACTAGGATGTCTGACTTCACCAACTTAAACAACTATCCAGGCGGTACAGTGCTTAAGTGCAAGGCAAATGGCGGGGCATATGCTGTGTCAGCCAACCTCCAGACTGATGGCAAGTTCTGGTGCGTGGACTCGAACGATACCTCCAAGTTAGAGAACTTAGACCCCGGCAGCGTTACTGCGTGCCCATAGTCCAACCAAGACTCCCCCGAGCATTCCCCATGCTATGTCACTGAGCGTGTCGGCTAGGCTAGGTACGTAGGCTAGAGCGAAGTCGGGATTCCGCACTGACCCTATGAACTCCCATATCTCCCACAAGTAACCGCCAAAGACAGTGAAAAGGATAATGGTCAGGAAGAATAGCTTCCTAGACTGGATGCTGTCTCTCGCTATGACTAGCCACACAAAACCGAACATGACTCCCGCTATGATGTGGAGTATGACATCGGTGAACCAGTAAGTGCTATACCAGCCGTAACGCCTCGCCAAGAAGGCTCCCAGAGCTATAACAAGAAGCAGACTGAAGGCCTTATACAAGTGTCCACGCATACATATAGAGACGGAATACCTTTTACACTATTGCTTCGCCGTCTTGGTATACGGTCATGCCCTTCTTGCGCAGTTCTTTGAAAAATTCATCAGTAGGGACAGCCAAGTCTGGAGCGAGGCTTCCTCGGGCGGTAATGCGCCCGTCATGTATCATCCGTGCCATGATGGCAGCGGGGAATCCTGTATCAATATTGCATCCCGCCTCAACCCATCCTGGCAGAGTAGAGACGATGCACTCCATTTTACGTATTAGGATGTCGCCGTTCTTGCCTTTGCCAGATACTTCCACCCACAGATTCTCCTTCTCGCTATACTCCTCTGGTCGTGGTAAGCGGGTAAGTATGCGCGTCATGGCATCTACGGGCCTTATCTGCATCTTTTCAAACGGCAAAGGCTCCTCTTGGTCGAAGCCGAGCTCAATGAGCTTGTTGAGAGTCTCTAATGAGTGGTCAGGGAATCCTGCGTAGAAGCGGATATTCTTTGGCTTCAAGCTGGCATAGTCCACCGAGAAGGTGTATGTCTCTGGATGCCTTACGAGGTAGCATTTCTGTGTGCCGATATCTTTGAACTCTCTTATTTCCTCGGTATCCGCAGGGTTCTTCTCAAGCCAGACACCGTTCTCTATCAAGGGAGCAGGGTCTGTCAGCTCTTCGAGGATGCTCGGCATGGAGAAGGGGACATAGAACTTCTTAACATTTGAGTCCCAAGCAAAACCGAGTTCTATGGTGTCTATCTCTTCAAAGAACTGCGAAGCATGCTTCATCATCACGTTGTTGATGCCAGGAGTAGAGCCGCAGCCAGTCAAGGCTATGAGGTTAGCCTTCTTGAAGTCATCATTCATCCCCAACTGAGTCTTCGTCATAGGAATGTCAGATCCAAGATCTAATACGTGCTTGCCAGTCTCTAAGCACGCTTTGTAGACGACGTCGTTCCAGTCTCCTTCGGCGCAGTTGATGACAATAGGGGCATCAACGGTCTTTAGGAGGTTTATGGCGCCGTCCTCTGCTCGCAAGTCTACGAAGGCGAATGGCACATCAGGGTACTTGGCCAGGAGCTTCTCCGAACCGTCCTTATAAAGGTCAGCAAAGTACACTTTGAAACCCGATTCGAGCAAATCGCGGCTCACTATCCTGCCCTGCATGCCGCCAGATCCTATGATTAAGAAATCGTATTTCATGTAGTTTTTAGTATATCATGTAGCCAATGAAGCACGAGGTATTTTGGCAAAACCCTGGTTATGAACCGAGGCCTAAATTGGTAAATGATATCGAGTGCGACTATCTTATTGTTGGCGGAGGCGTGGCGGGAGTCTCCACAGCTTACTTCTTGGCCAAACTTGGCGCCAAGAATATCGTTTTGATAGAGAAGGGCCAGATAGCTAGCGGCGCTACCGGCAAGGCCGCAGGGTCGCTAGTGGTCAGGGGCGAATCCGACCTTGTTGACCATATAAATATTCACGGTCGGGAAACAGCTGAGAGATACTGGAACCGCATTCAGGAGACACTTAAAGAGATGTTTGCCACCATAAAAGACGAAGAAATTGATTGTGATGCAGAGCCACAAGACACTCTCTATTGTGGTTTTGAACATAAATCAGATATTGATCTTACAAGAGAGTATGAGGAGGAAAAGAAGATAGATAGCCGAGCCAAGTTCCTCGAAAGGGAAGAGTTAAAAAAAGAACTCAACACAGACCTCTATACTCATGGCATCTTGTCAGTTGGGCATGGTCTCTCGGTAAATCCGCTCAAATTTACGCAGAATCTCTCAAGAGCACTGGATAAGTATGGGGTCACGATATATGAGGACACTTCGTACCTGGGCTCAGAGGGTAATGTGGCCAAGACCCCCAGCGGTAATATTAAATACAAGAAGCTTGTTTTGGCTATAGATGCCGACCACCCAGCTCTCGAGGTCACTACAGTGAATAGCACTATTGTCATCACTCGCCCACTCACAGAGGACGAGCTAACGAAAACTGGACTCATAGTTAAGAAAATTGTTTGGGATTCACAGAAGGATTACCACTATTTCAAATTGACTAAAGATAATAGATTGCTTTTCGGCTTCGGGGGTATGTTCGTAGATAAAAATCACCGCGACACAATCCCTCACTTGCCCCATCTGGAAGAAATCAAAGATTTTTCTAAAAAGTTATTCCCTTACTTGGATAACCTCGACCCGGAGTACGCCTGGGCAGGGAACTTTGGCATGACGAATGACTACGAGCCCCATTTTAAGTTTGATGGCGACACCATAGAGATGGCGGGGGCAGGCACGCAGGTCGTCTGTTTCATGGCTGCCGAGCATATAGCTCACATACTCTTAAACAAATCGTCCCCGATGGATGGATACTTCCCGTCTAAGTAATCCAATACTACATATAACGAGGCTTTATTTGGGGGCTGTCATTTGCTAATATTCAAAACATTCCGCGATAGCTCAGTTGGTAGAGCGCCTCCCTGTTAAGGAGGATGTCCCAGGTTCGAGCCCTGGTCGCGGAGCTCGCTATTGACTAGAAGGTTATTTTACTTTATTGTAGAGCCAGAATTCTTTGTCAACCAACGCATCCTCACCCCCCTGGAGAGCCGGTCAATGAAAGTCTTTCTCATCCAGCCGCGCTATCCGCATGGTTGGAAAAAGCCTCAGACGTACCTACCTGCCACGCTCATGAATCTGGGTAGTCGCTTGCTGAACATCGGGATCGAAGTCGGGTTCACTGATTTGAATCACTCTACCCTCGAGGAGCACGCGAGTGCTCTAAGGATGAGCGACTTCATCGGATTTACCATCCTTGGCATGCCTTATGTCTCGGACGTGGTCCAGATGATCAAAGATCTCCGCGGACAGGGCTTCACACAGCCTATGCTTGTCGGAGGTCAGGGCATTGCCCGCGTCGAACCTGCGCATTTCGAGAGATGGTTCGGTGGTCTTGGAGCAATCCAGATCAAGAACGACCTCGACATGGCTCAGGCTTGCGGAATCAACCCCGCTAGTCTTCAAAGCCATTTCGACACATCGATGGTACCAATGCTCAAAAGGTTGCCTGATTCGGAACTGAGGAAATACCTCACCTCCGAGTTCGCGATCTTCACGAGCCAAGGCTGCATCTTCAACTGCGCTTTCTGCTCAGCAGCAAAGGGTCAGAAGGAGCAGTATCGCAGTCTTGCGACGTTCACCGAGGAACTCGAATTTGTCTGCGGTTACCTTGAGAACATTGGTCACAAGGAGCTGCGGCTGTATCTCACGAATTTGGACTTGTTCCAGACGCCAGAAATGCTCGAGGTCTTCCTCGGTCGAATCAAGGAGATCACTCAGCTTTACGACCTCACGCCGCGGCTACGAGGCCTCGCAACATCACGGTTCACCTTTCGTGCTATACAAGCAGACTCAGGTCTGCCCAAACGTGCACGCGAGTGTGGACTCGAGTGCGTCGCTTTTGGTGCTGACGGAGCAAACGAAGAGACGTGGCGGCGGCAAAACAAGCGTCACAACTCTCTGTCTGAGCTCGAGTCGATCTGCACCTCGATGCAAGCCGCAGGAATCACGATAGAGCTCTTCATGGTCATGGGTTTCCCGGACGACAAGTTCAGGAATCTCTGGCCGGGAGTGAAGTTCTCTCTTCGGCAGGCAATGAAGGGTCGAGTCATTCGACCCTATCTTGCCAAGCAGACGCCGGGAGGTAATTGGCCACAAGGTGATCCAATCGTGGAGAAATTCTTGTCGAGGCCAGAGCTTCTGGTCCGACTCGACTACTCAATGATCGGTTCGCCTCACAGTCATCCGAATCGTGTGCAGCGCTGGCTCGCCAATTCTGCGTACCTTGCGGTGATCGGAAGTCTGGTGCCATTTGGGAAGTGCCCGACGACCCCGCTGATCCCTGTCCCACAAGGATTGGGAGCTGGAGTCGCCGAGACTCTCAACAAGTGGATGCCGTTTGACAGATGAAGACAAGTTCCTTAGTACAGCGCTCACCCTCACAGGTGGGCGCTTTTTCATATCAAAAGAGATTGTATTCGTCCGAGATCTACACTTGGTAAAGGGTATTCTTTAGCCCAATCAAAGGTTCGAAAATCGTCTACCAGACCGAGCAAACTGGGCTATAATTGGTGGGTTACAAGTAGTTCATATCAATGACTGAAAACAATTATCGCAAGCTGACAGGTTACGTTTTTGTCCTCATAGCCTTGGCTCATCTTTGCAGAGTGCTGACCTCGACCCCTATAGCCGTCGGAACTAAGTTCATTCCAAACTGGACTAGCTGGATTGGCGTTCTTATCGCCGCTTACCTCGCATACCAGGGACTTCGCAGAAGATAAGACAGAGGTAATAAGAGATAAATTAGATAGGCAATAATTCGAGGCTGCCCTCGTCTTACTTAGCGTTACCCCTAATTTCATTAACATGGCAGACAAAAGCGATATAGAGCAAGACCAGCAGGAGGCCAAGGAGGATAAGGCCGAAGCCTCGAGGGAAGTGGCAGACAGCGCAGACCGAGCCGCAGACGCTGATGAGGAGGAGGCTGACGCTGGCAAGTAGGGTATAATTTGGGGATGAAAACCAACTTCAAGGCTACCGGCATAGAACTTACGCCAGCTATTTTGGATTATGCGGAGAAGCGTTTTGCGAAGATAGGTCAGTATCTCGAGGGGGATAACCACGTCATGTCGGTCGAACTCGGCAAGACTACCCAGCATCACAAGCAAGGCAACGTCTTTCGCGCAGAGGTGCGCATATCGGGGGGCGGGGCAGACTTCTACGCTGCGCGCGAGTCGACCGACTTGTTTGCATCTATCGATGAGGTGAAGGACGAGATAATTTCAGAAATAAATAAAGTGAAGGGCAAAAGAAGAAGCCTCATGCGCCGAGGCGGCAGAGCCGTGAAGGATATGATACGCGGCTTCCCGTGGTTTGGACGCTCGTAGTTTGACTTTGCGCATCCCTGGTCTAGACTAACCATAGACACTGTCCCTTGGAGGCCTTGTGAAGAGATTTTTTGCTTTGTGCGTAGTGGCTCTATGTTCGGCCTGTGCCGACGCCAGTGCTCCGGACCCGTACGCTGTTGTCCTGGATGCCCCGCTTAACTACGAAGGGGTGAGTCGCAGCATGGCGACAAGACCCATCGAGATTCTGGACATCCCCACCAGAGACAGCCAGGGCAGGCTTCTCTCCGCAGAGAAGGGCGGCGGACAGGTCGTCCACCCATCATTCCTCGGACTTGATAAGCCCTTCCGCGGCGAGCGGTCGTGGATGGCAGTCAATCCGTATCCGTGGGGCAGCACGGCAGCTGAGAATCCGATGCTCCTCGTGCTTCGGGATACGGTAACCCTCGTCGAGCCGAGTGGAATCGAGAATCCCCTGATTCGTAAACCGGAGATGGGGTTCAATTCCGACGTCAATATTGTGTATGACGAGGGGGCGAAGGGTATCTTCATGTCGAACCGCGAGGTCGTACTCGGCTACAATACCATCAACTCGCGTTCCGCCATCGGTAACCAAACATTCGGCGAGCAAAGCACAATCCTGAAGGAGCCGAGTCACACGCTCGTCTCGCAGTCGATTACCTATGGAGCTGGCGGTGTGCCGATGTTCTATAGCGTAAACGCTGGTGGCGACGGGTGCACGAGTAAGCTCACCTGGATTGAGCTCAGGAAGCCAGTCGAGTTTACGCCAGGCACACCGCTCACCAAATTGTCTTTGGGCTACCCTGTGATGGTGGAGCTCGAGCAGCCCGGTTACACTGCTTGGCATGGGGAGTTCAAGTGGGTGAAGCCTCTGAGTCTCTACGTCGGGATGATAACCGCGTACCCGGACTCATTGTCATGTGGGAGGGATGACCTCTTCTTGGCGACGAGCAGAGACGGGGTAACCTTCACGACGTACCCCATGCCGCTCATGTGGCGGCGTAACCCGTGGATGCAGGTAGTGGCGGTGTACAAAACCACCTTCACCTACGATGAGAGCAAAAAACTTCTGCGTATGTGGCTGTCGGTCCTTACATACGCGCCGAAGCTTCGGAGCGGGGAGTGGCATCTATGGTACATGGCGTACCACTGGCCCACGCTCATCTCTGAGCTCGAGAGCGAGCGGAAGAGTGGAGGCTTCACGAATCGTCGCTACACTCGACTTCTCACTCGCGACCACACGTTCGACCGTCTCATGAAGGGCGTCATCATGCCTTAAACTCCGGCCGAAAGGCCGGAGTCTTCATTGCTTTCCTTTGAGGCCGTTTAGGTAAGACACATAGTCCATCTCCTTCTTGCCGGGCGGTATGACTTTGTCCAAAACTAATTCGCCGTCTGCAATGTGTGCGTCAGTGATTATGAGGTTTCCCGTTGGAGTTGATTGGCGCGCACGCGGCCAGACTTCAAAGGCTTTAATCTTACGGAGGGCAGTCTCTGGGTCATCATTTGTGATATCGGACTGCTCCTTCTCGATGAATTTGGTATAGGTCGCGTTACCACCTTGGGGCATCTCCTCTACTTCGCCAGTAACCCACTTAGGCAATACTTCTGCCAAGAGCTCTCCACCAGCCTTTCCTAGGATGCTCTCTGCTTCTGCGTAGCCGACTCCTTGGGGTAGAGTCACTTCTGTCTGCGCGACTATAGGGCCCTCATCCATCTTCTCGTTAATACGCTGTATGGTTACACCAGGCTTCTCATCCTGAAGTATCGTGTATTGAATTGGTGCCGGACCGCGGAGCTTCGGCAAGAGCGATGGGTGGACGTTTAAGGTTTTGAACTTCGGTTTGTATATCACGCTGTCGGCCAAAATCTTGCCGAAGGAGGCCACTATATAGACATCGGCATCTGGGAGCTCAGGCAGAGGTTCCTTGGCGGAAGTGATATTCAATATGGGTTCGAGTCCTTTGCTCCTGAGCGTATCTAAAACATATTTAGAAAATTGTGATGAGCCAAAGAAGACAAATTTAATCATTGGCAGCTTGGTTATCCTTAACCATCTTCTCTGGCGGGAGGTCCTCCAAGTCAGTGGCCTTGTCTATGAAGAGTATGCCATTTAGGTGGTCCATCTCGTGCTGGAAGGCTTGCGCCAATACTCCTGAGGCTCCCTTAGTGAAGGGTTTGCCGTGCTCGTCATGGGCTCTCACGGTGGCCTTCTCGCTCCTCTCTACTTGGCCATAGAGCCAGCGCACTGAGAGGCAGCCCTCCTCCATCTTTTGCTTCTTCCTTGATACCTTCATTATCACAGGGTTAATGAAGACCATGTCGGGTCTTGTTTCCTCATCCTTCTTAGTCAGGAGTCTTCCGCCCACGATGAAGATGCGTAAAGAGACTCCTATCTGGGGTGCGGCTATAGCTACCCCATCATCCTGCGTAGCGAGGACAGCGCTCATCTTCTTCAAGATGTCTTGAATTTTTTTGCTCTTTATATCCTTTACAGGCACTTCCTTGGCCTGCTTCCTAAGGATTGGAGACTTCTTTTGTAGTATCTTTGTCATATGATGCTCTCGGGGTCAACTTTAATAGAAAAGTCGGGAGTAAGCAAAAGCAGTTTGTCTCGCAGCACTGGTTCAGGCCAGGAGCTGCGAGGTACGCGTAGTATCATGGCAAGCTCAATACTCGATGTGTGTGTAAGGGTGAAGTGCGGTTTGTGGTCGGCAAAGAGGCTCTGCAGGTAGGCAGCCTTCTTCTCCAGAGCCTCTTGCGAGCCTTCAGTCGTCACTTTCACAAATAGTGAGAAAGGTGGGAAGAGAGTTTCCTCACGCTCTTGTATTTCCTCGCGATAGAAGTCGAGCACATTGCCCGCTCCCGCGTGTGCCAACACGCTCTCGCCCGCGTTCCTTGTTTGTATAATCATGCGTTCGCTCGCAGCCTCGCGGAGCTTCGTTACTAAGTAGAAGGCGCGCTCGTTAATGCCGAAGTCGGGGATAGAGAAAAGGGAGTCGAGCGTCACAGCAGCTACGAGAGGAATTTTCTCCACATAGTAGAGAGCCAGCTCGGTACCGACGAGGATGGCCTTGGGTGCGGCTTGGAACTGCTTCATAAGTTCTCTGGCTTGGGTCTTCGTTTTCACGTGATCTTTGTCCATTATAAATATTTCGGCATCGGGGAAGAGCTTGCGAGCCTCGAGTGCCACTCTGTCTATGCCAATGCCGAGAGGCGTGAGCTTCCAGCTCCCGCAGGCATCGCATCTGGTCTCAGCGCTACGCTTGGCTCCGCAATGATGGCACACATATATTGGGCCGCTGTGGAGCACGAGGGGCGAGGAGCAATTCTTGCACAATAGTACCGAGCCGCAATCTCCACAGACAGTCGTTGGCGAGGAGCCTTTGCGTAGAGAGAAGAGGAAAACCTTCTTATCTTGAGCCAAGGCCCCTTCCACGCTTGTTCTAAGAGTATCGGAGAAGATTTCAAAACTTTGCTTTCCTTGCGCGGGTTGGTTCTTCTTCATATCGACCATATGGAGTTCTGCGGGGAATTTGAGTCTCCATGAGAGGGGAGAGAATTCCACATACTCGCCCTCGCGCTCACGCCAAAGTGTCTCAAGCGAGAGGACGACATCGCCAAGTATGAGGCTGAAGCCTCTGGCCTTAGCGTAGTACTCGAGGAATCTCTTCACGCTCACGAAGGGGCGAGTAAGTGAGCGGTAGGCGCGCGAGTTCTCTCTCTCGAGGATGACAGTGTCGAGGTCCTCGCGGCTCCAGGCTATGTGAGAGGGAGTGGAGATAAAGAGGACAGGGTGCCTCTCCTTTAACGACTCGGCATGGCGCTTGGGCACGAAGACGTATTGCTCTATGCCTAGCGAGAGGAGGTCTGCTGACTTCAGCACCTCATCCTCTGTAGGCACTATGAAGAGCACCGACTTGCCTCTAGCAAAGCACTCTCTGACGATGCCTCTGTACTCACGGAAGCGCTCACTATGTACGAGCTGCACGAGTTTGACCTCCCGGGCCATATCTGGCTTCTCCTCCACGCCACTGCCGAGTAACTCTGGCTTTTCTAAGAACTTCTTTGGCAGGAGGCTTGCTAGGACGCTTGAGACACTCGTCGCGTAGAAGCTCGCTGTATCTTGCGCACCCTGCATGAAGCTCTTGGGCAATTCCCCAGCTCTCTCGACCTTCGCCAATTTGCGGAGGGAGAAGGACGCTTCCTTGAGCGAGGACTTGGACTTGCTTGCCTCGCTTGAGCTAACTACTACGCCAAGAGTAGAACCCTTGCGGAGTGGGATACGCACAAATTGACCCGGAGTAAAGCTGTCTTTGGTGAAGTAGGAAAGGCTTTGTTTGGTGAAGCTCTTGGCTATTGGGATTACCTCTACTATCTTCATGACTTCCTCATATATTCGGCGATAATTGCCTCATTATAGCGGAGGGGCTAATATGTGGCGACAATGGCGTCTTTAGCTAGGAAATTGGGCATAGATCTTGGGACGACAAATATCCTCGTATTCGTGCCCGGCAAGGGGATCATACTCAATGAGCCTTCGGTGGTAGCGGTGTCTGGAGACAACAAGATACTTGCCATAGGAGCCGAGGCCAAGGAGATGATAGGCCGCACGCCGGAAGACATCATTGCTTATCGACCCATGAAGGATGGCGTCATCGCTGACTACCGCGTGACAGAGGCCATGCTCCGCCACTATATAAATAAGTCACTCGGCAAGTGGAACTTCTTCAAGCCTGATGTGCTCGTCTCTGTGCCAGCGGGTGTGACATCTACCGAGAGGCGCGCTGTCATAGAGGCTGCACTCAAGGCAGGGGCAAAGAACGCCTATGTGGTCAAGGAGCCCATTTTGGCGGCTATCGGCGCTGGCGTGCCTATCCAGGAGGCTGCAGGGCATATGATTGTCGATATCGGCGGCGGCACCATCGATGTGGCCGTCATCTCCTTGGGCGGCATCGTGGCCTCAACATCGGTAAAGGTGGCTGGCAACAAGATAGATGCCGCCATACAAGACTATATAAAGCGCACCCACAACCTCTATGTGGGCGACAAGACCGCTGAGGAGATTAAGATAACTATCGGCAGCGCCATACCGCTCGACGAAGAGCTAGTCATGGATGTTAAGGGTCGCGATTTCGTCCTCGGCCTCCCGCGCACGGTGGAACTCAGGACAAACGAGATTACCAAGGCCATATCCAAAGAACTCCGCGAGATGGTCAAGGCTATCAAGGACGTCTTCCAAGAGACGCCACCCGAGCTTTCTTCCGACATCATAGACCGCGGCATTATCATGACTGGCGGCTCGTCGATGCTCCGCAACTTGCCCGAGCTAGTGCAGCGCCGCACTGGGGTCAAGGCCAAGCTTGCCAAGGATGCGCTCTTCTGCGTCGCTCTCGGCACAGGCGTCGCCCTTGACCACCTCGACGTCTACAAGAAGTCGATAATATCCAAAAGATAGCAAAGAGATAACAAAAGAGCCGGACACTTGCGTGTCCGGCCCGGGCTAGCGGATCGGTATAAGGCTATTTACCCCATACAGATTTACGATAGCGCTGAGACTTGTCTGCATCTCCTCCGCGAAGGGCGAGTAGCTGGGAAGACCCTTCAGCTTCTCAACTTCCTTTTCCAATTTCTCGATTGCTTGGAACTGGGAGAGGCCGGGTTTGTGCCGAGACTCCATCCTTGATTGATAGTAGTCGATGAACTTGAGGTCGAACCCGAGCTCTCTGAGCCACTTCTTCCGAATCTTGAAGGGCTCGTGATGGAAGCGAACTGGGAAAAACAAATGGGCCAAGAAGGGTCGGTCCCTCCTCCTGACTCTGGGCATCATCTCAAGGATGTAGTGGCCAGAGAACTCCGGATGCTTGTTCACGACCACGAGCTCATCCTGCGTTAGCTTGCGGTTTCGCCGGTAGTCCGTGGTCCGCAGCTTGCCTAGGTCATGGCCCAAGCCTGCTACACCAGCAAGGTCTACCACTGTTTGTTTGCGGCCCAACGCTCGACTCACGGCCCTCATGGCTCGGAGTTCGTTCATCGAGTGTTCCTTCAAGCTGTAGTCGGCCATCCATTCGCTCTTATCGAGACCGACGAACATCTGGTCATGGCCTTCAAGATCGCAGAGTATCCTCTGTTCGATCCGAGTTATCCCTGGCGTGTATACACCGACGTCAGTCGGCTGCAGGGAAACTCTCCTCTCGTTTGTCATTCTCTGCACGAGTGTCCCCTGGGTGGGAAGGTGGGACTACGGTGCTGCGGTGGGGTGTGAAGTACTGTCTGCGTCCTCTAGACGAGCCAGCTGGCGCATCCTATCTCTGTCTGTTAAGGTAAGGTACAAATGGTGTCGATTTCCTATTCTATCCTTAAGAAAATCCCAAGCAAGCTGGGCCGTGCAGGAACCCTTACCACTCCTCACGGAATAATTAACACCCCAGCCTTTGTAAGCGTTGGCACTAAGGCCACGGTCAAAGCACTCACTCCAGAGCAGATACTCGCGACAGGCGCCGAGGTAGTACTCGCCAACACTTATCACCTCTACCTTGAGCCAGGCGACGAGAGAGTGAAGAAGCTAGGAGGCTTGCAGAGGTTTATGAACTGGCACGGCCCAACCATGACGGACTCTGGAGGCTTCCAGGTCTTCTCGCTCGGCGCCGCTTATGGCAAGGAGCTTAGCAAGGTGGTGAAGATTACTAATCCTGAACAGATATTGCAGGAGCGCTCAAGCGAGGGCGAGACTCCGCGCCTTGCCAATATTGGCGCTGATGGCGTCTCCTTCCGCTCGCACCACGACGGCACTCTCCACTACATCACCCCGGAGAAGAGTATTGATATACAGCATAACCTTGGCGCAGATATTATCTTTGCCTTCGACGAGTGCACATCACCTGCAGAGAGTCTCCGATATCAGGAAGAGGCCCTTGAGCGCACGCACAGGTGGGCCAAGAAGAGTCTTGAATACCACAAGTCGAAGCCGAACGCAGATACTCAAGCGCTGTTCGGTATTGTACAAGGAGGTAGGGATGAAGGGTTGAGGAAGAAGTCTGCAGAGTATATATCGTCTTTGAATTTTGACGGCTTCGGTATCGGGGGCTCCTTTGCCAAAGAGGATATGGAGACAGCGGTGAAGTGGGTCAACGAGATATTGCCGGAGGATAAGCCTCGCCACTTGCTTGGCATCGGTGAGCCTGAGGACTTGTTTATGGGTGTAGAGAACGGGGTGGACTTGTTTGACTGTGTCGCACCAACGCGCAATGGCAGGGGAGGGACTTTGTATACTCACAAGGGGAAGATAAATATCCGCAATGCGCAGTATCGCGAGGATGCTGGTCCGCTCGACCCAGAGTGCGGATGTTCAGTGTGCAAAAACTACTCTCGCGCTTACCTCTGCCACCTCTTCCGCTCCCACGAGATGCTCGGCGGCACCCTTGGCTCCATCCACAACCTATATTTCATCATTAACCTCGTGAAGCGTATGCGCCAGGCGATACTCGACGGGAATTTTGATGAATTCAAAAAAGAATTTTTAGACAGATACAGTGCTTGACGCAGGGCTCTGCTAGGAGTAGCCTTTGCACCAGACACGGGACCTGGACACCGGGAAGAAAACAAAAGTGATTCAATCGGGAAAGAGCTTCGGCTTATAACCGTGCGAAGAGCCTAAACCATCAGTTGTATTGGTGGGGTCACGGGAACTTGTGGCAAGGTCTCCCAAGTAAGTGCGGTTCAGGGCAACCTGAATAGCATCGAAGTAACCTCGTCTCGCGACTGAGGTAAGGCTAAACCTGGTGCCCAGTCTCCTGTATCTGTTCTACCGAGCGGAGCCTTCATGGTCCGCTTTTTTGTTTTATAAATAACATCAAACGAATTGAAATGTAAAACCGCGGCCAGGATGTTTGCCGCGGTTGTTTCTTTGCTCGGGGTGTTTTAAGCGGTGATGAAAGAGAAATTAATCTCCTCGACGGTCACCACCCACCTATACTCCTCGGAGCCAGGTCGGTTGAGGTGGTCCCACCTCGTATCACGCCAACAATTCTCGACCTTGAGCTTCAGCTCCTTGGTCCGCTCACCGCTCTTGGGAAGCGTGATGTCAGTGCCAACCTCAGGCGCTTCATCGAGAACGGTAGAACCCAGCGAACAGTACGGATGAACAACGCCGCTGTAGACCTGAAGGACATGACGGATCATTCGATAACTCCTGATCGGGTTGATTTCTTTTCCTATAATAGCACATTATATAGCACATTGTCAAGTAGATTTTGAGATTAAGTATAAATAGTGCAAAATAGGGCTAAATATGAGTATTTTTAAAATTAACAACGAGTTTAGCCCTGCAGGAGACCAACCCAAGGCTATCAAGGAGCTCACCGATGGGGTTAAGAAAGGCCTGCACTACCAGACCCTCTTAGGTGTGACCGGCTCGGGCAAGACATTCACTGCAGCCAATGTCATTGCCAATATTGGCAAGCCGACTCTCGTCATTGCGCACAACAAGACACTCGCTGCGCAGCTCGCGCAGGAGTATAGAGAGTTCTTCCCGGAGAATGCTGTGCACTACTTCGTCTCATATTACGATTACTATCAGCCGGAGGCCTACATGCCAGTGACAGATACCTATATAGAGAAGGAGGCCATGATTAACGAGGAGATAGACAGGCTCCGCCATGCCTCTACTCAAGCCTTGCTCACTCGCAAGGATGTCATCATCGTCGCTTCAGTCTCATGCATCTACGGCTTGGGCAGTCCGGCAGAGTACGAAAAGGTCAATATGAAAATAGAGGTGGGCCAAGATGTCTCGCGGGCTGAGTTTATCCGCGAGCTTATACGCATACACTTCTCCCGCACTAACGCTGATGTGAAGCCAGGCACCTTCCGAGCTTTAGGCAATGCCATAGAGATAATGCCGACTGGCGAGAGGATGATATACAGAGTTGAGATAGAGGGAGGCAAAATTGCCGCTATTAAGCGCATTGATGCAACATCGCGAACGATAGTGAGCGAGCCTAAGAGCTACTTCATCTTCCCGGCCAAGCACTTCATCACTGATGCCGACCAGTCAAAGCGCGCTCTCGAGAGTATCAAGAGCGAGCTCGAAGACAGACTCGAGGAGTTGAAGAAGGATGGCAAGATACTTGAGGCCGAGCGCTTGAAGCGCCGCACTACCTACGACCTGGCCATGCTTAGGGAGATTGGCTACTGCAATGGTATAGAAAACTACTCTCGCCACTTCAGCGGACGTAAGCCAGGTGAAGCGCCGGACACTCTGCTCTCATACTTCCCGCACAAGGCTGATGGCTCGGCTGACTTCCTCACTGTCATCGACGAGTCGCACGTTACCTTGCCGCAGATAGGCGGTATGTATGCCGGTGACCAGTCGCGCAAGGACACTCTCGTGGAGCACGGCTTCCGCCTGCCGAGCGCTCGAGACAACAGGCCGCTCAAGTTCGAGGAGTTCAAGGAGCGAGTGGGTCAAGTCATCTTCACCTCCGCCACACCGGGCAAGCTCGAGGCCGAGTATCAGAACAAGGTTGTAGAGCAGGTCATACGTCCTACAGGTCTCATTGACCCCGAGGTTAGCATCCGACCTATACAGGAGAAGGGTGCTTACAAGGGTCAGATATTCGACTTCATAGAGGAGGCAGAGAAAGCCATAGCCAAGGGCGGTCGCGTCATAGCCACCACTCTCACCAAACGCATGGCCGAAGACCTTTCGGAATATTTAAAAGAGAAGAAGATAAAGGCCAGCTATTTGCATAGCGATGTGAAGACTATCGAACGCATAGAGATACTAACCTCCTTCCGTCGAGGCGAGTTCGATGTGCTAGTGGGAGTGAACCTTCTTAGAGAGGGCATAGACATCCCGGAGCTCACCTTCATTGGCATACTTGATGCGGATAAGGAAGGATTCCTCCGCTCGGAGACCTCTCTCATCCAAATCATTGGCCGCGCCGCGAGGAACGTGGAGGGCAGAGTCATCCTCTATGCCGACAATGCTACGGGTTCTATAGAAAGGGCGATGAAGGAAACCAACAGACGCCGCGCTATACAGATGGCTTACAACAAAGAGCACGGCATCACTCCACAAACTATCATAAAGAAGATTAAAGACATTACTGACACTCTAGAGCGCGAGCATCACCAGGCAGTCGACATGCTCCTTGCTACAGATGAAGAGTTCTTCAAGAAGAATCCGAAGAAACTCATACGAGACAAGATGAAGGAGATGAAACAAGCTGTGCACGACTTAGACTTTGAGTCTGCAGCAATCCTCCGCGACGAGGTGCGAGCACTCGAAGCGCGCTTGAGCAAGAAGAAATAGCAAAACTCCGACGCTTTCGCATCGGAGCTTTTGCAAGCTAGTGGAGCTTGCTGGTAGAACGGATCACCTCCCCAGAAAGTAATGTCCTCGATGACCGCCGAATCTGGCTCGTCGCTGACGAGAGTTCATTCGAAACGGTCGAAAGAGGAGATACCTTCTGTGGCATCGAAACATGGTGATCCTTTTGGTAAAAGGTTTGCATGCTTCTCCGATTTGGAGGGAAGAGCAGCCTGACGCGGAGTCGGCAGGTCTGCATTAAACATACGCCTGAGCTAGAAAGTGTAAAGGAAGTAATACACACGTAGATTCATCTCCCATGCTAGAATAATACTACTCGATATATCGAGTAGTATGCCGCACATATCAAAACGACATCTAAGGCTAAGTGATTTGAATAAACTTCAGGATGAACTTACGCGCTCGTTTGAGAGGGCTCTTAATAATCGTAAGGCTAGGCAAGTATTTAATGAGCTCTTTACTCGTACGGAGAGGGTCATGTTCGCGAAGCGTCTCGCGGTTATCGGCATGTTGTCACGCGGAGTTCCACCGCATGTCATTGCGGAGTCCTTATCTATGAGCTCATCCACACCAGAGCGCATGAGTATTGGGTTCGATAGAGGGAAGTATGACTTTGTTGTCAAAGAGGCTTTGGGTCAAAAGGACTTCTGGCAGATTATCGATAGCGTACTCTCAGGCGGAGGATGGATGCCACCCAGAGTCGGTGGTAAGCGATGGAAGAACTTGGATAAGATAATCTACAAGGAAAATCTCTCAAAGAGTTAATACTCGATATATCGAGTATTGTTACAACGCTCTGTTATGAAAAGACAAAGCCGCCTAGTTCAGACGGCCCGCTCTTTTTTCTAGCTGGTACTGGCGGCTTCGGACGGCGTGCTCTTCTCCTGGGGGAAGAACGAGGCGGCGATCCTCAGCGCCTTGCGGCACAACTCGGCGTTGCATAGGCTGGCCGATTCTCCATGCTCGGCAATATCGGTCAGTCGGCTGGCTTCACAGACCCCGTAGTAGGCCACGACCTCGTGGATGTCCGTGGTTTCCTCAAGCTCCTTTGAAATAACCTCGAAGCTCCCACTCTGGAAGCCAGGAACATGGGCCGGTGTCTTAAATGCATCACCGATGTTCACCCACATCTGGGCTCGGTCCAGCGACGTGCTCTTTTTGCCAGTGAAGGCGTCAACCAGAGCCCACATGTCGACGACTTCCATATCTCGGATTTCCGCAGGCATATTCCCACCATCGTTAGAGTCTGGTACAATCATCCACATCTACCCCTATGCGTCAAGCTAGGGGTGAACTTGGGTTATATATGAAAAAGAATATTTTAGAAGATAAGATAATAGTGAAGGGTGCCCGCACCCACAACCTTAAGAACATTACGGTTGAGATGCCACGCAACAAGATGGTCGTCTTCACCGGTCTCTCTGGCTCTGGCAAGTCATCCCTTGCCTTCGACACTATCTTCGCCGAGGGTCAGCGCAGGTATGTCGAGTCTCTCTCCTCATATGCGCGCCAATTCCTCCATCAGATGCAGAAGCCGGATGTCGACGAGATAGTAGGTCTTAGCCCGGCCATATCCATAGACCAGAAGTCACGCAGCAACAATCCGCGCTCGACGGTGGCCACTATTACCGAGATTTATGACTACTTGCGCATCCTCTATGCGCGCATTGGCCGTCCGCACTGCTTGGTTTGCGGTAGAGAGATAAACAAGCTCTCAAACGAAGAGATAAAGAATTTCATATTAGAAAAAATTGAAGAGAAGTCTAAAAATCTACCAAAGAGCACAAAGAAAATTGACCTACCCTTCTACGCTGAGATATTCAGTCCTATAGTCCGAGGGAGGAAGGGTGAGTACTACCAGCTACTCTATGACTTACTCGGCAAGGGATACACGGAGATACTGGTCGACGGGGTGAGGAAGAGTCTCCGCGAGCGTATAGAGCTTACTAAGACCAAGCAGCATTCTATCTCAGTGCTCGTGGACTCTATAAGCCTGGCTGAGTTCAAGACCGATCCAAAGTCTGCTGAGGAACGCCTTAGCGAGTCGATAGAGAAGGCCATACACGAGTCCGATGGTCTCATGGTCCTGCGCTGGAGGGATATGAACACCAAGGTTGAGGATACACAGGAGTTCCTCATGAGCGCTAAGTGGTCTTGTCCGCATGACGGCTTCTCCTTCCCTGAGATAGAGCCAAGGCTCTTCTCCTTCAACTCGCCTTATGGCGCGTGTCCGGACTGCAACGGTTTGGGCACTAAGTACTTCTTCGGCACAGAGGCATGTCCAAGGTGTAAGGGTTTGCGCTTGCGCGAGGAGGCCTTGAAGGTGCTAATAGGGGGTAAGAACATCGTCGAGCTCACTGCTCTGTCTATCAAGGATTGTGATGACTTCTTCAAGAAGTTGAAATTGACTGCACGCGAGAAGAGTATCTCTAAGGTTGTGACAAAGGAGATTGAGTCTCGCCTCGAGTTTATGCTTAACGTCGGTATCGAGTACCTATCGCTAAATCGTCGTGCGCACACGCTCTCAGGCGGCGAGGCTCAGCGCATACGCCTAGCCTCTCAGCTTGGCTCTGGTCTTGTTGGTGCGCTCTATGTCCTCGACGAGCCAACCATAGGTCTCCACGCGAGGGATAACGACAGGCTCATCAAAACTCTCCTCGATCTGCGTGACCTTGGTAACACTATCATTGTGGTGGAGCACGACGAGGATACCATCTTCTCCTCCGACTACATCGTCGACATTGGTCCTGGAGCAGGTATGCACGGCGGTGAGGTGGTAGTGGCAGGCGACTTGGGGGATTTACTCACGGCGAAAAAGAATACTTCGGGCTCGCTTACTCTTGCATATCTGCGTGATGAAGCTCGTATAGAGATACCTGAGGGACGCCGCGAGAGCGAGAAGGGGACCATCGCTATACGTGGAGGCAAGATATTCAATATCAAGCATATGAATGTCGACATTCCTCTCGCCAAGCTCATAGCTGTAACTGGCGTCTCGGGCTCCGGCAAGTCATCCTTCGTCTACGAAATACTTTATAAAAACTTGCAGGCCAGACTTGAAAAGCGCTATAGAAGTCCCGAGACATATAACGCTCAGAGCTTCACTGGCTCGGAGTATCTTGGCCGCGCCATCCTCATAGACCAGTCTGCTATCGGCCGCACGCCTCGCTCGAACCCTGCTACATACACAGGTGCCTTCACCTTCATGCGAGAGCTCTTTGCCGAGAGCGAGGAGGCCAGAGCCAGAGGCTGGAAGGCTAACCGCTTCAGCTTCAACGTGAAGGGCGGCCGCTGTGAGACTTGCCAGGGCAATGGACTCATCGAGGTGGAGATGCACTTCCTGCCGACGGTCTATGTGCCTTGCGATGTCTGCCAGGGCAAGCGCTTCATGAAGGAGACTTTGGAGGTGAAGTATAAGAAGAAGAGCATCTACGATGTTTTGAAGATGACTGTCGAGGAGGCTCTCAACTTTTACGAGGACATACCAGCTATCTACGATAGGCTGAAGAGCCTCAATGATGTGGGACTCGGCTATCTTGAGCTAGGACAGAGCGCGACCACTCTCTCTGGCGGCGAGGCCCAGAGAGTGAAGATTGCGAGCGAGCTTTACCGACCCCACTTACAGAAGACCATATACATCCTCGACGAGCCGACCATTGGCCTCCACTACGAAGATGTGAAGAAGCTCATAGAGATACTGCAGAAGCTCGTAGACAAGGGCAACACTGTAGTTGTCATTGAGCACAACCTGGATTTAATAAAGTCTGCTGACTACGTCCTCGACATCGGCCCCGACGGCGGTGACGGCGGCGGCAAGCTCGTGGCTCATGGCACTCCGGAGGATGTAGCCAACACGGACACGCATACAGGAGAGTATCTGAGGAAGGTGTTGAGGAAAGGTAAAAGGAAAAGCGCGTAAGATGTAAGCTTACGCGCCTTCTATTCAGCGACTCGTGTGTCCAGGATTGATATGCATCATCTGGCGTTCGAACTGCCGATTGGCTCGGCCAGTTTCCGAAGCCGTGGGACCATGGTCCTGCTCACTCAGGTCGCGGGTCGTGTTCTGGAAGAGTCCGGATGGACGCTCGATGGCTTCCTGAACGGACGGCCCCTCCCCGCTCGTGAGATTCTGGATGGCGATATCCCTTATCGAGGCATTGCTTGTGGCGGCGCCTTCGAATGATGTTGACGAGTTCGCGATTGCTCTAATCCTATCGATTTCCGTGCGAATGGCGTCTTCGCTAGGCTCGTTCATGAATCCTCCAATGATGAGTTTGTGCGTGGCCTGCATATATAATAAGATAGAACCCATGAATAGTCAAGACCTACTAAAGCTCGATTTGCCCGATTGCCCGGGCGTCTACTACTTCCTCGGACCGAAGAAGGAAGTTTTGTACGTGGGCAAGGCTACAAGCTTGAAGGATAGGGTCAAAAGCTACTTTGCTCCCGACCTCATGGCTACGAGGGGCGAAAAGCTAGTGCGCATGCTCGAGCAGGCAGTATCACTCGACTACACCACCACTGACTCGGTGCTCGAGGCCATCATCCTTGAAGCCCACGAGATACAGAAGCATGACCCAATAGCCAACACCATAAGCAAGGACAACAAGAGCTTCAACTATGTGGCTGTGACTGACGAAGACTTCCCTCGTATCGTCGTACGTCGAGGTAGGACCTTGTCCTCAATACCTTTAGTGATAAGCGGCGCGACAGTAGATATCGACAAAGTCTTTGGCCCCTTTCCTCATGGAGGCGAGTTGCGCGAGGCGCTTAAGATTGTCCGAAGGATTTTCCCATACAGAGATGAGAAGTGTAAGTTGCAACCTTCAAATAAACCGCTAAAGCCTTGCTTCAATGCTCAGATAGGATTCTGTCCTGGTCCATGCGCGGGCTGGATAGGCAAAACAGAATACAGGAAGCAGGTCCGCCGCATCAAACTCTTTTTCAGCGGCAAGAAGACGGAACTTATAAAGGATATCGAGAAGGATATGAAGAAGGCCGCCAAAGAACAGCGCTTCGAGGATGCCAATAAACTGAAGCGTACTCTGCATGCCCTAGAGCACATCCAAGACATGGCTCTCATCAAGCGCGACATCGAGCGCACTCACGACTCGGCTACCGTGCGCATAGAGGCCTACGACATCGCGCACTTGTCAGGACAACAGGCGGTGGGGGTGATGACTGTGGTTGAGGACGGCGAGAGATGCCCGAGCCAGTATCGGAAATTTAAAATCAAAGTAGATAAGAACGACGATGTAGGCAACTTGAAGGAAGTTATCCGCCGCCGCCTGGGCCATCCTGAATGGGACATGCCGCAAATCATCGTAGTCGATGGCGGAGTTGGGCAGATAAATGGTGCGAATGAAGTCTTGAAGCAAGCAGACTTAAATATAGACGTGGTGTCAGTGGTGAAGGATGCAAGCCACAAGGCCAAGGGCATCCTTGGCGGTGAGAGACATGGCGAGTGGGCCAAGTCTATACTACTCGCGAACACTGAGGCGCATCGCTTCGCTATAGGCTATCATCGCAAGCTCCGTGGAAAAGGTTTTCGCATATAGCTCTGATATAATCTGGGGATGAATGTCTCAGTCCTTCGAGGCGGGCCCTCGGCCAAATACGACACATCGCTCAAGACCGGCGAGTATGTGCTCTCGATACTGCGCAAGGAGCCGGAGAAGTATAAGTTGAAGGATGTCTTCATCTCTCGTGACGGACTCTGGCATGCTGAGGGCCGCAAGTACGAGCCTTACCAGGCTCTCAGAGGCACAGACTTGGTCTGGAATGCTCTCCACGACAAGAGCGTGGGCGAGAGCGAGATAGGCCAGCTTTTGAACAATCTCCACTTGCCACACACAGGCTCATCGACCTTTGGCCTGGCTCTGTCGCAGAACAAGGACTTGGTCAAACAAGCCTACATAACTCACAGCATCCCAACGCCAAGATACGAGGTTTTGGGTGGCGGAGTGGGGGTTGAGGACCTTATGAGGATATTTAGGACCTTCCTCCATCCAGTAGTGGTGAAGCCAGTGCACGGCGTTGAGGCAAGCATCGCCTCGCTCGCGCAGACCTTCGACGAGCTCAAGGAGGCTGTGGCGAGCGCCTTCAAGCATGCTGAGAGAGTCATGGTCGAGGAGCTCGTACGCGGCACTAGCGCCTCCTGCGCTGTCGTAGAGGGCCTAAGAGGGGAGAAGCTCTACTCTCTCTTGCCTCAGCCCGCCAAGTGGAAGTCCGAAGAGCACAAGCTCATGGAGCACTACGCCAGGCGCGCTCACGAGGCGCTCGGTCTGAGGCACTACTCTGTGTCGAGCTTCATCGTTACGCCTAAGGGGAAGATTTATATAACCGAGACAGATGCTCTGCCCGAGGTGACCAAGAGCTCAGATCTCACCAAGTCCCTTGCTCTCACAGGCATCACGCCCAAGGAGTTTGTAGAGCATGTTATCTCGATATCAAAGTAAAATTTCTTGACATGCATAGATGCGGTGAGTAGCATGCACCAAGACTTCAACTCGGAGGAAAGAGATGCCAGTTGCTCAGATAAGCCAAGAGGGTGAGGTTACAGTGGTGGAGCTCCCTGCCCAGCTCCTCGTTGGGAATCGCCATGATTTCAGAACGGAGGTTCTGGCTCAGGTGGAGGGCGGGAAGAAGACATTTGTCTTCGACTTCACACGTACTGGCTCCATCGATTCAAGCGGCTTGGGATACCTGGTGTTAATTCAAAAGAAGATCGTAGAGGCTGGAGGAACGCTCAAGCTGCGCAATCTCGACGACGACATGGATACCCTGTTCAGTCTCACAAAGCTCGACACCCTTTTCGAAATCGTGAAGTAAGACAATCGTGAAGGGGAGAACTGTGTAGTAAGAAAGCTGGCGCAAGCCGGCTTTTGTTTTTGTGAAATGAAAAGCCGCGAGAGCTGGAGACGGGTGTCTCGCGGCTTTCGCGACTAATTCTACGTGTGAGTAGCGACCTGATTATGCCAGGCTTTATGGGCGCTCACAAATGGGGTCGCTATCCTTTCGTCACAGGTGCTGCACAGTTCACAACAAGCCATGATGTGCGTCTTTGAATTCCTCGGGTCGTGGAGCTTGCAGTCACTGCATCTGCAGATGTGATGCCTTGGAGATTTCACTGAACTAGTCATGGGACTCCTGCGCAAAGGGGATTCTGTGCTCAGAATACACATAAATATACAAAACGCAAAACCGTTTAAATTAAGTAAGTCTGAATATTTGTGGACCTACGGGGAGTCGAACCCCGACCTGTTCCATGCCATGGAACCGTTCTGCCACTATACTATGGGCCCTTTGCGGGATTATTTTGTTTGATTTATGGACCCTTGTCCAGTAATATGAGCTTTCTGGGCCCTTAGCTTAGTTGGTAGAGCGCCTCATTTGCAATGAGGAGGTCATCGGTTCGAATCCGATAGGGTCCACAGGTATTTTGAATCAGAAACTCCAATGTGGTAGGGTGGCTCCGGACCTACCTCAGCCAGGAGCTATCGTGTCTGCATCCGCTACCGCTGCAAAGAAGGAGTTGGTTGGCGATTTCCCTCCCGCATTTGAAGTGTGCAAGGACAACGTCGACAAGCCGACAATCCTTGTGAGAGACGAGAGAGGGCGCCCCGAAGTGACCATTCAATGGTTCGGGGAGGCGAAGAAGTATGACCTCGGGGACCGGCAATTCCTTTTCCCACTCCCGACTACTCCGGACAATGTCCAGTGGTTCGGCCACCCCGAACAGTTCCAGGTCGCGTACCTCGATCAGGTGAAGAACTGGCCGGCGCCGCAGGCAGTAAGCATGATTGCTCCGAACTACACGGGTGGTGTCGAAGCTTGGGTCTTCATGGTCTCAAGCAGTCTCTACTCGAGACGCATGGAAGGGGGCCTCCGCGCTGCCTGCTTCATGGGCGAAGTCGCCCTTCTCGGTGATCCGAATGTCGGTCTGATTTCGCCTCGTCGTTTCTATGACCCGAAGGTCAACGAGGCGAATCAGCGAGCAGTAGAGAAGTAAGCTGTCGATTAACAAAAGTCGCTCTCAGTTGAGAGCGACTTTTTGCATACGAACCTTTCGGCGCGCGTTTATTTGAGGTGAGCGTTCGCGAGCTTTGTCATCTCGAACATCGTAACCTCCTTCTTGCCTCCAAAGATAGGCAGCATCTTCTCGTCTGCGATGATGTTGCGCTTGTTTTGAGGATTCTGGAGATCGTGCTTCTTAATGTACACCCACAGCTGCTTCATGACCTGGCCTCTAGACATTGGGCCCTTGCCGACCACTGCCTCGAGTTCGGCAGAGAGGTTCATGGGCTTCATGAGTGCTGGATTGGCAGTTCTAACCATAGATAAATTAAATTAATATGTCCTAATAAACTGGACTTTCTGAGTATACCATAGATAATAGGGGTTACTATGGGTGTCAAAGACTTCTTCATTAAACAGGTCCTGAAGCACAAGCTCAAAAACGTGCCTGAGGCGCAGCGCGACATGATGATGAACATGGTCGAAAAGCACCCTGAATTCTTCAAAATGGTGGGTGATGAGGTCGAAAAGCGCAAGAAGAGCGGTATGGGTGAGACCGAAGCCACTATGAAGGTCATGCGCGAGCATCAGGCCGAGTTCCAAAAACTAATGAGAGACTAATGATGGAGAGAAAATAGGCCTATGCTCGGATTCGGCACCCCAAAGAAGAAGAAAATATTTATCCTCCTCGGTCACCCAGACAAGGATACCTTGAACGGTGCCTTGGCGGACGAGTATGAGAGAGGAGCCAAGGAGATACACTGCGAAGTAAGGAGGATGAACCTGGGTGAGATGCAATTTGACCCCATACTCCACAAGGGTTACAAGGTGCGCCAAGAGCTCGAGCCAGATTTACTCAAGTTTCAAGAGAATGTGAAGTGGGCGGATCACTTCGTCATCTTCTACCCCTCATGGTGGTCGACGATGCCCGCGCTCCTCAAAGGTCTCATTGACCGAGTCTGGCTACCTGGCTTCGCCTACAACTTCATCGAAGGCGGCTATATGTGGAAAAGGCTTATGAAAGGGAAGTCAGCCAGCATGATTATCACTTCTGACACGGCTCCGCTCATACAATGGCTAGTCTTTGGAGATACAACTAATGAATTAAAGAAGGGCATACTCTGGTTCGCGGGCTTCGGCCCTATATATGTGCACAAATTCGGCTACCTTAAGCACTTCGGTCAGAAACGTGCAGACCGTATCAAGAACAAGGTCTACAGGCTCGGTAAGAGAGCTCGCTAATTCCTCTCTTTTTGGTATTGTAAGCTCTTAATGTCCAAATTATCTGTCGGTATCGTTGGGTTGCCAAATGTGGGGAAGTCCACGCTCTTTAACGCGCTTACCAAGAAGAGCGTTCCGGCGGAGAATTACCCCTTCTGCACCATAGACCCCTCTGTGGGCATTGTGCCTGTGCCTGACGAGCGCCTAGACAAGCTCTCGGACATGAGCGCATCGAAGAAGACTATTCCTGCTGTGGTCGAGTTCGTGGACATCGCGGGACTCGTGAAGGGTGCTAGCGAGGGTGCGGGTCTTGGTAACAAATTCCTCCAGAACATCCGCGAGTGTGACGCTATCATACAAGTGGTGCGCATCTTCGAGGACAAGGATATCATCCATGTGCACGACAAGGTGGATCCGCTCTTCGACATTGAGATTATCAACCTCGAGCTCGCCGCAGCCAACATCAATAAGCCGATACTCTATGTGGTGAATACCTCTGAGGTGGCGGAAAACAAGAGAGACATATTAGATAGGATACCTGGTCCTTATATAGAAGTAGATGCTATCTTCGGCACGGGCTTAGACAAGCTCATACAAGCAAGCTACAACCTCCTCGACCTCATCACCTTCTTCACCACAGGAGAGAAGGAGTCTAGAGCTTGGACGACCAAGAGGGGAGCTACAGCGCCCTTCGCTGCCAAGTCTATCCATACCGACTTCATGGAGAAGTTCATACGCGCTGAGGTAGTGGCCTGCGATAAGCTCCTTGAGGCCGGCTCATATGCCAATGCTAAAGCCAAAGGACTTGTCCGCACTGAAGGTAAGGAGTACATCGTGCAAGACGGAGACGTAGTTGAATTCTTGATATAAAAAAACCGGGTTCCGCAATTGCGGAACCCGTTGTGCTGTGCGCGGCAGTTACTTCTTGACGGGGCTGTTGGCTCCGCCACCGGGACCGCCTCCGCCGCGGATGCGAGCGTTCGGCTTGGTGCCATCACGGGCAATCTCGCGATCGCTGCTCGGACTCTTCTTCCAGTCGCGAGCTTTCTCACGATAACCCGTTGACCCGCCGACCCCTCCTTTCGTGTCCATGCTCTCACCCCCTTAAGTTAAGCCTAGGTTAATGGTATAATACAAGTATGAATACACAAAGCCGCATAGGTAGGTGGTCGGTCATTATTGGCATAGTTATAGTGCTTAACCTCTTCTTCAACTACGCGCTCTCGCTCGTGTACAAGCAGCCGCGGTACGAGGCGTATTGTCCAAGCACTCAGGTGGTCACTCTGCCCCAGACTGAGAATGCTTGCGTGACACAGGGCGGTCAATGGACCAACGATGCCTACTACGGCAAACCCATACCAGCTGGAGAGACTCGCCCTGCCGGATATTGCAACTTGCAGTACACATGCAGCCAGGATTACCAGAAGGCAAGTGAGAGCTACAACAGGAACGTCTTTATCATCCTTGTGGTACTTGGAGCGGCAGCCTTGCTTATAGGCACTTTCTTAGGCTCCAACGAAGTCATTGGCAGCGGTCTCTCTCTTGCAGGCGTGCTCTCCTTCGTCATCGCTTCCATGCGCTATTGGAGTTCGGCCAACGACCTCATACGCGTCGTAATCCTTGCTATCGCACTGGCACTACTCTTCTGGATAGCCTACAAGAAGTTTAAGAATGCCTAACGATTACGATCCAAAACAAATAGAGCCCAAGTGGCAGAAGAAGTGGGAGGAGACAAAGCCATATGAGGCAGAAGAGGGTGGAGGCTTCTCGCTCTTCAAGAAGGCTAAGCCCAAGTACTACGCACTTGTGGAGTTCCCATACCCGTCTGGCGATGGTCTGCATACCGGCCACGTTAGGAGCTACACAGCTCTCGACATAGTCTCTCGCAAGCGCAGGCGTGAGGGCTTCAATGTGCTCTACCCCATAGGCTGGGACGCCTTTGGCTTGCCAGCGGAGAACTACGCCATCAAGACTGGGGTGAATCCGAACATTACCACCAAGGCCAACATCGTCAATTATCGCAAGCAGTTGAAGTCGCTCGGTATCTGGTTCGACTGGTCGAGAGAGGTTGATACTACCGACCCAAAGTACTACAAGTGGACTCAGTGGCTCTTCCTTAAGTTCCTTGAGCATGGACTGGCCTACAAATCCAAGCAGTTCATCAACTGGTGCCCGAAGGATAAGATTGGTTTGGCGAATGAAGAAGTAGTTGACGGCAAGTGCGAGCGCTGTGGTACTCCGGTAGAGAAGCGAGAGAAAGAGCAATGGATGCTCGCTATTACCAAGTACGCCCAGCGTCTCTATGATGACCTTGAGACAGTCGACTTCCCAGAGCGTGTTAAAGCCCAACAGCGCAACTGGATAGGGCCGTCTGAGGGAGCGCTTATCAAATTTGCAGGAGAAAATCAGAGCATAGAAGTTTTCACTACTCGGCCTGATACGATTTTTGGTGCAATATTTATCGTCAGGGCAGGGAAGGAAGATAAATTCACCGGACAGTATGTGGTAAATCCAGCAACGAAGGAGAAGATACCTGTCTGGGAGGCCGAGTATGTCTACTCCGACTACGGCACGGGCGCTATCATGGGCGTCCCTGCGCACGACGAGAGAGACCATGCCTTCGCCAAGAAGCACGGCCTACCAATCGTCTCTGTGATTTCACCATCAAGCGTGGCAGTGGGAGTTGTGAATCCTCCAGAGA